>CASGAS010000019.1:10038-40300 GCA_949299505.1 uncultured Eubacteriales bacterium | reverse complement strand
CGGTAGCCCACGTAGATGCCTTCCTGATAGGTGACATAGTTGTACTTGGTCATCTCGCCGTTCTCGTCCACATACTGGTAGTCGCCGTAGTTCTGGGCGGCATAGGTGGCGAACGCCGTTCCGAGCGCGGCAAACGCCTGATTGGCGATGTTATCGATCTTCGACGCGGCGGTGTACGCCGTGACCGCCCCGGGGAGCGCGGCGTCCAGCCCGTTGAGCGCCGTCTGCTGCACGATGCAGCCGATCGCGGTGATGGAAAATTGCAGCGCCATGGGCAGCCCCATGGAGAGCAGAGACCGGCAGACCCTGGCGTCGGGCACAAGGTCCGCTTTGCGCACGTGCAGCTCCGGGTGCGCGCGGTAAATGAGCACGGCGCACAGCACGACCGAGACCGCGTTGCCAATCGCGCTTGCCACCGCCACGCCCGCTATGGTCCAATGCAGCACGAGCACGAAAAACAGGTCGAGCAGCACGTTGACGACGGAGGACAAAATCAAAAAGATTAAGGGCGAGCGGCTGTCTCCGAGCGCGCGCAGCATGGCGGCCATCATGTTGTAGAGCATCATGAAAACGATGCTGCAATAGAGGATGACCGCGTAGGTGTTCGCGTCCTCCAAAATGGCCTGCGGCGTGTCGATAAGCCGCAGAAGCGGCCGGGAGAGCGCGAGGGAAACGGCGGTCAGCACTGCGGAAAGGCCTAAGGTGAGCGTCAGCGCGTTGCCGAACGTTTTGCGCACCGCCTGGAGGTCTCCCGCGCCGAAGCGTTCCGCGACGGGGATGGCAAATCCGTTCGTAAGCCCCATGGCGAAGCCGACGAGCAGAGAATTGACCGGTCCCACCGCGCCGACGGCGGCGAGCGCCGCGGAGCTGACGTACCGCCCGACAACGGCGGCGTCCGCAAGGTTATAGAAAAGCTGGAAGATGTTGCCGAGCATCAGCGGCAGTGAAAAACGCAGCACCGCGGCGACCGGGCTTCCCTTTCGCATGTCGACGCGCACCCGAAACACCTCCCGCGCCGTATTTTCTCGAATCTTAGCACCGCGAAGCGGGGATGTCAAGGGCTTTTGGAGGCGCTTTGCAAAAAGACGAAAATTTGTATTTTTCGTATATATTGCTTGTAAACGTAAAGAAAATTTGGTATACTTTTCTAAAATGCGGAAAAGGAGGCGCTTTATGTACCGGCTGATTGCCCATAAGGAGGAGATCAACCGCCTGCTTGCGCGCTACGGCGTGAAGTTCGGTATATATAAAAACAACGAGTTCCACGAGCGCCTGTTCCCCTTTGACCCCATCCCGCGGATTTTAACGCAGGATGAGTTCGCCTTTTTGGAGCGCGGGCTTGCCCAGCGCGTGCGGACGCTCAACCTGTTCTTAAACGACATATACGGCGAAAAGGCCATTCTCCGCGACGGCGTGGTGCCCGAGGATTTTGTCTATCGTTCCAAGGGCTTTTTGCCGCCGTGCGAGCACATTGTGCCGCCGGGCAGGGTGTATACGCATATTGCGGGAATTGACCTTGTGCAGGGGCGCGACCGCAGCTGGTATGTGCTCGAGGACAACCTGCGCATCCCCTCCGGCGCGTCGTACCCGATGATTGCGCGCGACCTCTGCCGGCGCGCCGCGCCCGAGACGTTCGAAACGAACGCCGTTACGGACAACCGCGATTACGGAAAGCTCCTAAAGCGCGTGCTCGACGACGTGAGCACCGGAGGGATTAACGTCATTCTGACGCCCGGACGGTACAATTCCGCCTTTTTTGAGCACTCCTATCTTGCCGAGCAGACCGGCGCGGTCTTTGCCATGCCGCAGGACCTGTTCGTCGAGGGCAACGTGCTGTATTACAGCGAATACTCCGGCCAGCGGCAGCGCGTGGGCACGGTGTACCGGCGCATTTCCGACGAATTTCTGGACCCGATGACCTTCCGGCCGGATTCGCTTTTGGGCGTGCCGCACCTTTTGGACGCGTACCGCGCGGGCAACGTCGCCGTGGTCAACGCGCCGGGCAACGGCGTGGCGGACGACAAGGGGCTTTACTATTTCGTGCCGGCGATGATTCGCTATTATTTGGGCGAGGAGCCTGTTTTGCAGAACGCGCCGACCTATTTGCCGTATTTTGAGACCGACCGCCGCTATGTGCGCGACCATTTGGAGCGTCTGGTTATAAAGGACGTGTCCGAGGCGGGCGGCTATGGCGTGGTGTTCGGCAGCGAATTGACAAAGGAACGGCGGCAGACGCTTTGGGAGGCGGTGGAGCGCGACCCGCGGCGCTTTATCGCGCAGGAGGTCGTCGATTTTTGCGAGCTGCCCGTCGCCGCAGACGGCACGACCGCCACGCGCAAGGCGGATTTGCGCGCGTTTGTGCTGTGCGGGCGGGACGTTACGGTCTGGAAAAGCGGCCTGACGCGCTATGCGCGCGAGGCGGGGTCGTACGTCGTCAATTCTTCGCAGGGAGGGGGCTTTAAGGACACATGGGTATTATCTCGATAAAATCCACCGACAACCTGTTCTGGCTCGGGCGGTATGTCGAGCGCGTGTTTACGACGCTCAAAATGTTCACGGAATGCTACGACGTGCTCATTGACGTGGACGAAAACGCCTATGTCGATTTCCTCCAAAAGCTCGGGCTTCCGAACACATACCGCTATAAGGCCGATTTTATTACGAATTTCCTGTTTGACGAGGGCAACCCAAATTCGGTGCTCAGCACGCTTTTGTGCGCCTACGACAACGCTGTGGTCATGCGCAACGAGCTCAGCAGCGAAACAATGTCCTATATCCAGCTTGCGGTGAACGCCATGCAGCGCGGCAAGGAGAGCAGCGCGCCGATGCTCAAGCTGCAGGAGGTGTTCGACTGCATTTTTGCCTTTTGGGGCTCGGCGGACGACTATGTGGAGTCCGAAACGACGCGCAACATCCTGAAATTCGGCCGCAGCGTGGAGCGGCTCGACCTCTACACGCGGTTTTCCCGGCCGGCGCCGTTGGTGCGCAAGGAATTCAGCATTCTCTTAAACCGGCTGTACAAGGTCGGCGTGGCGTGCAACCTGTCCGCCGTGGACACGCTTATGAAAATCATTCTGGAAAAAGACGACCTTGAGGCGGACAAGGCGACCATTCAAAACGAGCTTGCGCGGCTGTTTGTGACGACGCCGCCCGAATATTACGCGTAAAGGAGCAGCGTATGCAGCGCGTGGAGTTTTCCTATTCCATGAAAATTGAATTTTCCGCGCCGGTGGTGCGCCACTGCTTTTCGGTGCGCTGCCTGCCGCCGGATTCACCGCAGCAGCGCATCTGCGAGCTGTTTTTGGAGGTTTCGCCGCACAACGTGCTCACCGAGACCGCCGACGGCTTCGGCAACCGCATTTTGACCGACCGTATTACCGAGCCGCACACGCTGTTTTCGGTTTATGTCAACGGCATTGCCGAGCTGGACCTTTCCGCGCGCGAACCCGAGCCGCTCAACGGCATTTACAAATACCCGTCGCAGCAGGCGTTTTGCGGCGCGCGGCTTGCGGCGCTTGCCGAAGCGCAGAAACCGCTGTGCGAGGGGCTTACGCCCGTCGAAACGGCAAAGACGCTCATGACGAACATGCGCGCGCAGTTCGCCTACAAAGGCGGCGTTACAAATGTCGCGACCACCGCCGAGGAGGCGTTCGGACTTGGGTGCGGCGTCTGCCAGGATTACGCGCACATCCTCATTGCCCTGTGCCGCGCGCTCGGCGTGCCGGCGCGGTACGTCGCGGGCATTCAGGAGGGGACGGGGGAGACGCACGCCTGGGTCGAGGTCTAGCCACGGCCGCGACTTTGCGGACTGCGGGATTAACCGCGGGCTGTTTGTCGGCGGCGGTACGCAGAAGCAGACGATTGAAGCGACGGTGCGCGTCCTGTAAGGACGGCCCGTAAAATAAAGCAACACGCCGCCGTCCGGGAAACCGGGCGGCGGCGTGTTTTGCGTATCGGTATATTAGTACCAGAACGTGGGATTCTTTTCAATGGCGGCTTTCTGTGCGGCGGGCATATCCTCGGCGTGCACATACAGCTTGCTTTGCAGGCCGTTGTCGAAATAGAGCACGAGGATATAGTCGTCGGGCTCCAGCGTGCCACGCAGTGCCGCGCAGGACAGCAGCGCCGCTTGCTGTGCGTCGTCTTCCGCGCAGTAAACGCCGTCAAAGGCGTTCGAGTCCGCGTCGACGTAGTAGCCGGTCAGCTCCGAAAGATAGGGGTTCGTCCCGCTTGCCGCGCGGAACTCGCAGGCAAAATCCTCCCGGTAGTCGATGTTGGCCTCGACCGCCGTGCCTGAAAAGAGCTGCGACACTTTTACGCCGTAGATTTTCTCGGGCTGCCGCTGCGGCGTCAGCGCGTTTTCCGCACCGATGGAGCGCAAAAACGCAAGCGTGTTTTCCATGTCCGCCGTCAGATAAAAGTTCGGCTCGCTCGCCAGGGCTTCCTTGCCTGTGAACATCCCCTCAGGCAGCGGCTCGCCCTTCCAGTCGTAGTTTTGCTCCTCTGCGCCGTCGTCGCCGCTGCGGTCCTCAAAGCTTAACAGGCCGACGGTCTGCCCGTCGTAGAGGCTTTCGGGGGTCTGCGCGGACAGGTCGCGGTACAGCGCGTCGAGCAGCGCGGCGCGCTGGCTTTCCGAAAGCGTCAGCACTGTCTCTCCGGAAAGCGCCGCGTCATAGAGCACCACGTCGCCGGTTTCCCGGATAAGCTCAATATACTGGTACTGCCGGTAGGCGGTCAGCTCCGTTTCCGACACGTTGCCGCCCATGGCCGGGTTGTCCTTGGGCCTTTCCACCGGCGTTACGGGGTCCTGAAAGAGCTTGTCGAGCATGCTTTGCCGATAATCGGTTTCAACGGCGTTTTGCAAGGCGAGCAGCACGTCCTCCGGCACGCCGTAGTAGTTGCGCAGAATCTCGCTGCCGTCCTTCATGGTGTAGGAAATCTGAAGACTTACGGGCCGCACGCCGTTGTAGTCTGCATTCGGCGCGGTCGCTTTGAGCCGTCCTGCGCTTGCCAGCGCCTTGTGTATGCCGCGCACAAAGTCGATGTCCCGCGCGCTTGTGTACCGGCCGACGGGCAGGGTGTTCGGCATTTCAAAGCCGTTCATCCCGAAATAGTAGGTGTCGGCCGCTTCGTTTGAGTAGTCCGCCTGCAGGGCGGTGATTTTAGCGGAGGCGATGTCTGCGGTCTCGGGCACGCGGTTTGCCGCGCCGAAATAGCCGGTCGCAAACAGGGCGAAGAGAAACGCAACGATGCAGACCTGCACCGGTAGCGCCGCGAGCGCTTTTTTGAACAGCCGGAGGTTGCGCAGAAGCAGCAGGTACGTCAGCAGAACCAGGACGAGGAACACGACGGCTCCGACCGCCGCCGCGAGCGCGATGCCCCGGCGCTCGAGCACCGAAAAGGCGAAGACAAAACCGAAAAAGCCGATGAGGAACGTCCCGACAAAGTTGAGCACGCGGTTCTTGCCGATAAAGCCGGCGATTTCCGCCTTGCGGCGCTTATAGGCGAACATCCCGGCGAAAAACAATCCCGCCGTCACAAGCAGCCACAGTGCGGGCAGCAGGAACGAGGGCGTTGCCCAGGCGACCAGCTCGCCGTTTTGGACGCTTGTCAGCTCCCCCTTGGGGCCGGCGCTGGCGTAGGTGAAAAGCCCGTCGGCAAAAAAGCGCAGCGGGTTGAAGCTTTGAAAGGCGCGCGCCAGGCTTTCGGTCAAATCGAAGCCGTTGTAAACGTACATCGACTGGAAATTCGCGCCAAGCGGCGTGCCGGGCACGAGCTTCGTGATGAGCGTCTCAAGCGCGCGGCACAAAAATTCCGGCGTCAGCAGCAAAAGCCCCGAAAACAGCACGCCCTCAAAGGCTGTGCCGACGGTGGAAAAGACGAGCGCCGTCAGCGTAAAGGAAAAGGCGGTGACCGTAAAGAGCCCCAGCGCCTGATAAAGCGCGCTCAAAAGCAGATAACGGCTGAACCCGAGCTCGGCAAGATTGACAAGGAACGTGACAAGCAGCGGCGCGAGCACGGCCGCGGCGATAAGCGTCAGCCCCGCAAGATAGCGCGCCGAAAAGAGCTTTGCGCGCTTGATGCCGAGGCTGTAGTAGACGTTGACCGTTTTTTTGCCGGTGATGAAGCGGAACGCCATAATGCCGAACAAAATGCCGAAGCCCAAAAGCCCGATGAGAATGAAATACCGGAAAAAGGACAGCATCTCCTGCGTCGGGCCCAGAAGGAAGCTGTAAATGGTCTTGTAGTCGATGCGGGCAAGCTCGCCGGTTTCCGGGTCGGATGAAAATTTCGTCTGCAAAACGGAAAGGGGCATCGCGCAGTAGAAAAGCGCAAGGAACGCCGCCTGCAGCACGGCGAACAGCGCGTTGTCGCGCAGTCCCGAGCGGTAGGCGAAGCCGAAATTATTTTGAAAAGATTTTTGCGAAGTCATAGTCCGTTCCCTCCATTTCGTCTAAGAATACCTCTTCCAGGGTCAGCGGCAGCGATTCGAGCATGGCCGGGTTGAGCGCGCGCAGCTTTTCGGCGGCGCTTTCGGCGCTTCCCCTTACGGTGATGGTGAGAATCTTGCCGTCGGGCTTAAAGGAGCGCACGTCGAGCCCCGCCTTTTGCAGGTCGTCCTGTGTCACGCTTTCGGGGAAGACCAGCCGGAATTTCGCGCGGTTCTCGCTCAATTCCGAAATGGACGCGTCGAGCGCCAGACGCTTGCCGTTGATAAGGCCGAAGTGGTCGCACAGGCCCTCAAGCTCGTGCAGGTCGTGGGAGGAGACCACAATCGACGCGTCGCGCTCGCGCATGTATTCATGAATCAGGTTTTTGATAAGCGCGCGCTTGGCGGGGTCTAAGCCGTCGAACGTTTCGTCGAACAGCAGAAACGACGGCTGCGTCGAAAAGGCCAGCACCACCTCGGCCTGGCGCTGCATCCCCTTGGAAAACCCATTCAGTCGCGCCTTTGTGTCGAGCGAAAAGACGCCGGCAAGCTCGCGGAAGGTGTCGAAGCTGAAATCCGGGTAATACCCCGCGTAAAACTTCGCCATCCGCTCCATGCTCGCGTAGGGGCCAAAGTAGATTTCGTCGGGCACATAAAACATGTGCTGCTTCATGCGCTCGTTGTCAAAGGCGTTCTCGCCGTCCAACAGCACCTCGCCCGCGTCCGCCTTATAGACGCCGGTGATGGTTTTGAGCAGCGTCGTCTTGCCCGCGCCGTTGTACCCGATTAAGCCGTACAGCGACCCGTCGCCGACGGTAAAGCGGATGCCGTCTATCGCGGTGAAGTCGCCGAACCGCTTGGTCACGTCCCGGACCTCAATCATAAAAAGACCTCCCTTTCGGGCGCACGCCGCGCCCTTTTTTCGTTTTCATGCTAACACACCCATTTTTTAGGGTCAAGGAAAGGCGCCGAATCGTAAGAAACCCTTAACAACCCGGCGCCTTTGGCACTGTTTTATTTACCTTTTTGTAAGAAATGGGTCAGCGCGCTTCGCCCGTGCAGCAGTCTGCCCCGACGCCGTCGAGCCGGACGGAAACCAGCTCGCCCGCCAGCACCGCGTCCCCGGTGAAGCGGACGGGCATATAATTCGCCGTGTAGCCGAAATAGGCGCCGTCACGTTCCTTTTGCTCGCAAAGGACCTCGACGGTCTTGCCGACCTGCGAAGCCAAAAACCGGTCGCGCATCGCCTTTGCCGTTTCGGAAAGCACAGCGGCGCGCCGCTCCTTTTCCGCCTTTTCGACTTGCTCGGGGAAGGCGGCCGCCCGCGTCCCGGGACGCACGGAATAGGGGAACACGTGAATTTTTTCAAAGCCGATGCGCTCTGCGAACGCGACGCTTTCCAAAAAATCGGCCTGCGTTTCCCCAGGGAAGCCGACCATCATGTCCGTCGTCAGCGTGCAGCCGGGAAACCTTTGCCGCAGCGTCGCGCAAAGCGCGGCGTATTCCTCGGCGGTATAGTGGCGGTTCATGCGCTGCAGCGTCCGGGTGCAGCCGCTTTGCAGGGAGATGTGGAACTGGCCGCAAAGCTTTGGGATTTTTGCAAGGCGCAGCAGCAGCTCGTCGGTGAGGTGGTCCGGCTCAAGCGACCCCAGACGCACCCGCGCGACCGCGTCGGGACTTGCGGCGGCCGCCACGGCGTCGGCGAAGCTCTCGCCCGTGTCCTTGCCGTAGGCGGACAGGTTGATGCCCACAAGCACAAGCTCGCGGTACCCGGCGCGCGCAAGCGTTTCGCTCTCTTCGCGAATGACGTCCACGCGCTTGGAGCGCACCCGTCCGCGCGCGTAGGGGATGATGCAGTAGGCGCAGAAGCGGTCGCAGCCGTCCTCGATTTTCAAATTGGCGCGCGTGCGGCCGGTTACCTGCCGAATAGGCTCGCCGCAGAACGGTTCGCCCGCACGGTGCGCGACGACGTTGAACTGGCGCGTGCGCGTTTGCAAAAACGCCCGCAGGGCTTCTGGAAGGCAGCTGTTCGTGCGGTTGCCGAGCACCACGTCCGCCGCGTCGAGCGCCCTTGCCCTTTCGGGAAAGGCCTGCGGCATACAGCCGGTCAAAACGACCGTGCTTTCGGGAAATTTCCGCTTGAGCCGCCGGACGGTCTGGCGGGTTTTCCGGTCGCTTTCGGCGGTCACCGAGCAGGAGTTGACCACGAACACCTGCGCGTCCTCGTCGCTTTCCGTCACGCTATAGCCGGCGCACTTGAGCGCCTGCGCCATTTCGTCCGTTTCATATTGATTGACTTTGCAGCCGAGGGTGTAAAATTTAACGTGCATAGGTTGTACCTTTCGCTTGCGTTTTGCCCGTATAGCCCGCGGCGAAGCGGAAAAGCTATATCCGGTGATGGGATGAAACGGTTTTGGGAATTTTTATGCGTCTATTCGTTCGGCGCGGCGGCGTACTGCCTGGTCGAGCTTCTTTTCCGCGGCTTTACGCATTGGAGCATGGGGCTTACCGGCGGCGCGGCGCTTTTGGGGCTGTACTGCGTCAACAACCGCTTTTGCCACCGCCCGATTTTAAGCCGGTGCCTTATGGGCTGCGTACTGATTACCGTGCTCGAATTGTGCGTCGGGCTCGTCGTCAACAAGGCGCTGCATTGGCAGGTCTGGGATTACAGCGGCCTGCCGCTCAATTTGTACGGCCAGATTTGCCCGCTGTTTTCCCTGTGCTGGTTCTTGCTGTCCATTCCGGGCTGCGGACTGTGCCGGCTTTTGCAAAAGCAGTTCGGGCGCGCCCGCGCGCAAGGCGTCAGTCGGAAAAAACGCCCTCTAAAAACGTGAACGCTTCGTCGAACCAGCCCTCCGGCTCTTTCCCCTTTGCAAGGCCGATGCCGTGCCCGCCGTGGTCATACAGGCGCAAAACGTGCCGCACGCCGTTTTGCGCGAGTGCTTCGGCAAGCATTTCGCTGTTGCGGCAGTCAACGGACTGGTCGTCGCGCGCGTGCCACAAAAACGTCGGCGGGTAGTCGGGCGTTACCAGCTTTTCAGCGGAAGCGGCGTCCTGTTCGGCTTTGCCGGACAAAAGGCCCAAAAACCGCCGGCGCGACAGTTTGTGCGTAAGCGGCCCCATGGTGACGACCGGGTATCCGAGCACCAGCGCCGCGGGCTTGAGCGGATAGTCTGCATCTTCGTATTTCGCCGCAAAGCGCGGATACTGCGCGCCGAAAAACGACGCCAAATGCCCGCCCGCCGAAAAGCCCAAAAGCGCGATTTTGCCAGGCAGCACGCCAAGGTCCGCGGCGTTGTGCTGCATGAACTGCAGGGCCCGCGCCACGTCTTTGGGCGGCGCCGGATAACGCGCCGCAAAGCCGACACGGTACCAGAGCACAAAGGCGTTGTACCCTTTTTCGACGAACCGCTCGGCGACCGGCTTTCCTTCGTTCGAGTCTGAAATAAAGCAGTACGCGCCGCCGGGCAGAATGAGCACGGAGGGCGCCGCTTTCCCGGTCAGGTAGGCGTCCAGACGGACCTTTTTGCGCGCGGGCTCCACGCGGCAGTCATATTTGTCGTACAGCTCGAAGCTTTGCATTTCGGTCGCCCCTTTTTGCGTTTTTGTTATCATACCACAACTGCCCGGAATCAGCAAGACAAAACAAGCGCCGCGCCGTGGGAACACGGTGCGGCGCTTTTCACACGCTTTCGCTTATTCTCTGCGCAGCGCCTCAATCGGCGGCATTTTGGCGGCCCGGCGCGCGGGATACACGCCGAAGATAACGCCGATAGCGGTCGAGAAGCCTATGGCGAGCGCCACGGTGGAAATTTCCACCTGCAGCGGGACGTTCATCAAATGCGACACAAGCGCCGCGCCGGAAACGCCCAGCAAAAGGCCGATAAGCCCGCCGATGAGGCAGAGGATGATGGACTCGGTCAAAAACTGGAACAGGATGGTCGAGGTCTTTGCGCCCAGCGCCTTGCGGATGCCGATTTCACGCGTGCGCTCGGTGATGGAGACGAGCATGATGTTCATCACGCCGATGCCGCCGACAATCAGGGAAATGGCGCTGACCGCCGCAATGAAGATGGTAAAGACGTTGATGACCGTATCCAGCAGGTCAATGTACGTCGCCATATTGGTGACGGTATAGCAGTCGCGCGCATAGTTGTTGTGCCGCGCGCGCAGGCAGTTGAGCGCCGCGTTGCCCGCGCTCTCCAAATCGTTTTCATCCAGCGCCATGATGTAGATGGTGTCAAATCGATCCGACGAGCCGGTGATGAGGCTGGAGAGGGTGGACGGCACCATCAGCATCCCGCTGCTCATCTGGCCGCCGCCCAGCGACTGCATGGAATCCATCAGCTCTTCAGAATCAATGCCGAAGGAGCTTGCCATGTCCGTCACGCCGATGATGCGAATCCGGGTGACGATGTTGTTATAGGTGAAATTGACGTATTCGCCCACGACGTTCGCCCGGCCGAAGAGCTGCCGCGCCGAGGTCGCGTCAATAACGCCGACCGCACGGCCCGCGTCAAATTCCGCTTCGGTAAAATAGCGGCCGTATACGCAGTCGCCGCCCGTCAGATAGCGCAAATCGGTGTTGCCGCCGAGCAGCAGGCCGATGGCGTCCGTATCCTCCGTGGACATCGACCCCATCGTCATAACATAGGGCGAAACATATTCGACCGTGTCAAGCGCCTTAATCGCGGCAATGTCCTCGCTGGTAATGTAGTCCGACGGCTGCGCCTCGGTCGCGTTGACCATAATGTTGATGGCGCTGCTGCCCATGTCGCGAATCATGCCGATGATGTAGTCGCGCCCGCCGTTGCCGACGGTGATAACCGCGATAACCGACGCAACGCCGATGATGATGCCCAGCATCGTCAAAAGCGAGCGCATGAGGTTGGTGCGGATGCTGAAAATGGCGATGCGGATGTTTTCCCGAATGTTCAAAGCACCACCGCCTTAGTCGGACGACCGCGCGTCAATCTTGTCGCCGTCTGTCAATGCGGCCTTGGGGTTCAAAACGACCTGTTCGCCGGCCGAAAGCCCGTCGAGCAGTTCGTATGCGTCGTTGGAGGCAAGGCCCAGCGTTACGGAACGCCGCGAGACGGTCTTGGTTTCCGGGTCATAGACGAACACATAGTTCGTGCCGTCCTCGGTGGTTACCGCCGCAACGGGAAGGACCAAAACGTCCTGGATTTGTTCGGTATCGATGCTGACGTCCACGTCAAAGCCGATTACGACGCCCTCATCCGGCTCCAGAATCTGCACGCGGACCGGCGCGCTGTTGGAGGAGGACGAGCCGGAGCCGCCGGTTAAAGACGAGGCGAGCGAGCTGATGTCAAGCCCGGAGGTGGCGTTGGCCGTCGCGCTGACATAGCTGACGGTCGCGTCGTAGGTCTGTTCGACCGAGGTTACGGTAGCGGACTGGCCTACCGAGAGCTTCGGCAGGTCGTATTTTCCGACGGTAAAGGACACATACAGCGCGCCGTATTCCTCTATGACAAGCCCCGTCCCGCGCGTGGCGTTCGCGCTTCCGGTCGCCGACAGAAGCCCCGACAGCGCTTCGCTGAGGTCTGCGTCGCCCGAAACCATCGAAAGCAGCGACGAAAGATCGGTCGCGCCGCTTTGCGACTGTGTGGGCACAAAGGCTTCGCCGGCTTTCAGATTCACTTCGGTCACAATGCCGTCCGCCGCCGCGACCCAGCCGGCCTTCAGGCTGTTCACAAGGTCGGAAAACGCGTCGTAATCGGCCTTTTTCGCCTCCATGACGGTACGGTACAGCTCGGCGATGGTGTCGTCGGTCTGCGCGTCATAAACCGCCTTCTGCGTTTCCAGCGCCGTTAGCTGTGCGCGCTTCTGCGCGAGCTCGACGGTCTTGGCGGCGACGGAATTTTCCAGTGCCTCCCGCACGGCGTCCGCGCCGTCCGCGGTGCCCAGAAGCTGTTCAAGCTGCTCGAGCTGCTCGGGCGTCAAGCCGCCCTGTTCGCGAATTTCGGCAAGCAGTGCGGCAATCGCTTCCGCATTCAGCCCGCCGGTCTCCGGCAGCGAATCTCCCGCGTTTTCGGCGGCTTCTATCTGCTTTTCCAGCGCCGAAACTTCCTTTTCGAGCGTGGGAATCTGTGCGTTGACGTCCTTAAGACCGCTTTCCGCTTTCTCTACGGCGGCGGCCGCTTCGTCGTAAGAAGCTTTCGCCTTGGTGTATGCGGACTTGTATGCCGCAAGCTCGTCCTGCAGCGGGGAAACGTCGAATGTCGCGAGCTGCTGCCCGGCCTCTACGCGGTCGCCGACCGCCACGTTTACAGTCAGCACCTGTACGCCGGAAACGGCGGTAAAGGTCTCCGTAGCGCCGGACTCAACCGTTCCCTGCGTTTCAAAGGTGGACTGGATGCTGCCGCGCGCAATGGTGGCAACCTGGTATGCCGGGTCCGGTTCGGGGCGGAAGTTGGAGTACAGCACCAGCGCCAAAAGCCCCGCAATCACCACAACGCTGACCGCCACGAAAAGCTTGCGTTTTTTCGACCAGTTTTTTGTTCGTTTCAAATCAAACATCACCGCTTTCCAAAACTGTGTGCCGGCAAAAGCCAAAGTTTACGCCGAATGGCAAATCTAACTTTTATTCTATAATAATTTTCCTGGGTTTGCCATATATTTTTATGAAAAAAGTGTGAACAAAGCTTGAACGGAGGAATGCGACGTGCGAATCGGCCGTGCGGCGGCTTTTCTGCTTGTTTTGCCGCTGCTGCTGCATCTCAGCGCATGCACGCAGCAGCGGGACATGGACCCCGCGGAATTTTGCCGCCGGTATAACGAAGAAGCCGGCGATTTCCCGCTTGTCTACGAGACCTTTTTCAAAGCGGACAATGCGCGCGCGGGCGACTATCTGTGCGATTTTTCGTTTGCCGAGGGGCACGCGGCGCTTTTGACGCTCGGCGCCGACGACGCCGGCGCGGTGCAGAGCCTGCAGCTGACCTGCGTTTCAGCAGGGGAGGCGGCTTACACACGCGAGACGTTCCGCGCGCTGTTTTCGTGCTTTGCGCGCCTTTGCGGCGTGCTGTGCGTTTCCCAAAGCGAGCAGGATACGCTCGACCTTCTGCACGCGGCGGGCCTTTCGGAGGACCGGCTGCAATTCGCCGACAACGGATACCAGTCGTCGGCGGACGGGTACCGGTTCGCCCTGTTTTCCGGCGAACAGTATTTATCCCTGCTTTGCGCCCGCACGCGGTAAGCGCCGGCGCGAAGCCCTGTATTGCGCAAGCGCCTCAAGCGCTAAGGGGAACGGCTCCTTTTTCGGCCGGCGGATTTTGCGGACAAGCTCGCCGCCCGCGCGCTCCAAAAGCGGCTGCGCGGCCCGAAGCAGGGAGGAGGCGAACCCGTCGCGCGGCGCCTGCTGCTCCTCGGCTTCCTTTTCCGCTTCCTTTTCTTTCACGGCCGTGCTAAGCGCCGCCATAAAGCCGCGGCAGGAATAGACCTTCAGCCGCTCTACGCCGCATTGCTGCGCGAGCTTTTCCAACTCGTCGCAGGCCTTATAGCCGTAGGCGTTTTGCAGCTTTTCGTATTCGCGCGGCGTAAAGTAATAGGCCTGCCCCTGCAGCTTCCCGAACGCCTTGCGCGCGTCGAGATAGCCCATTTTCATGCGCATCTCGTTCATGTCCGTATCAAATTCAAAGGACTCCCCAAGCTCTTTGGGGTCGTTGGGCCGGATATATACAATCTCCGCGCAGGAAAGCTCCGGCCGGTGGCCCATGCCCTTCATGCTGGAAATATCCACAACCACAAACCGGTTGCAGCCGCGCTTGCGCAGCAGGCCGACGGGCGCGTTGTCGTAAACGCCGCCGTCCAAGTACCGCGCGCCGTCGGGACTGTCCGACTGCAGCCCCGGAAAGCGCGCCGAAAGCATCAGATAATCGATAAGCCGGCCGTCGTCCAGCTCGTCCAGAAACAGCTCCACGGGCTTAAACGAGGAGACCTGAAAGGTCACAAGCCCCAGCGGAATCCCGGAGGCGCGGACCTTTTCTTCGTCGATATACGCCGCAATCAGGTTGCGCGCAGGGGATACGTCCACGCCGCCGTTTTTGACCATTTCCCGAAAAATCTGCGGCAGGTTGGAAAAGCTGAACAGATTGTCGGGTTCTTTGAGTTCAGCTTCTATGCGCACGCCGTCCTTAACCTCGGCGCGGCTCCAAAGCTCCAGCGCGCGGTCGTAATCGCCCTGGGCAATCAGCGCGCCGTTTATCGCGCCGATGGAAACGCCCGTGACGGCGCAGAACGTAACGCCCAGCTCCCGCATGGCTTTCCACGCGCCAATCTGATACGCGCCCTTTGCGCCGCCGCCGGCCAATACCAGTCCATAGGGTTTCATAGTCTCACCTCACCGCAAAAAATCCGGACGGCTTGCGGCTGCGAGCCGCCGGGTGGTTCATGCATTTGTACGCGGTCGCCGGCAAACGTCCACAGCAGAAGCAAAATGCCCAGCAGAAGAAGCGCCGCGGCCAGGAGAACGGCGGAAAACCGGTTTTTCATGCGCCTGTCTCCCAAACGCCGCGTTCGGCGCTCCGGCAGACGTGGACCTCGTGGAATTCCTTTTGCAGCCGTTTTGCGCACCGCGCAGCGTCCGCCTCCTGAAGAAACAGGCCGTAGACCGTCGGGCCGCTGCCGCTCATAAGCGTAAGCGACGCGCCGCATTCGCGCATGACGCCCTTGATATGCGGGCGAAGCGGGACCTCGACAACCTGCTCGAACACGTTGCCCGCCTTTTCACAGAGCAGCGACATATCGCCCTTGTGTACGGCGTAAAGCATCGCGTTTTTGTCCAGGTGCCGCAAGCGCGGCGCTTCGTCAAGCTTTTGGTAGGCCGCCTTGGTCGAGACGTCCATGTCGGGCTTGCAAAGCACGAACCAGCAGGGGTCAAGCCCCCGCAGCGGGGCAATTACGCCGCCGCGCTCCATGCAAAGCGCCGTCCCGCCCGTGAGGGCAAACGGCACGTCCGCGCCCACGCGTTCGCCTATCTCACAAAGCGCCCGGTCCGTAAGCGCCGGGGCGAACATGGCGCGCAGGCAGTAAAGCGTGCCCGCCGCATCCGCGCTGCCCCCGGCAAGTCCCGCCGCCATGGGGATGCGCTTGTCGATTTCAATGCGGACGCCCGCCGCTTTGCCGGTCGTCTCGAAAAACAGCTTCGCCGCCTTGTACACGATGTTGTGCTCGTTTGCCGGTACGCGCGCGTCCGCGCACGCAACGGCAATGCCGCCGTCCGTTTCCGCAACGCGCACGGTGTCGCAGAGCGTTACGGACTGCATGATCATGAAAAGGCTGTGATAGCCGTCGGGAAGCGTCCCGACGACGTCCAGCATCAGATTCAGTTTTGCCGCGGCCTGCACTTGCATGGCGAACTCCTCTCCGTTTGGTCCGTGTTATTCAATCGGCATCTGCAAGGGTGTGCGCTGCTGGAAAAAGGTGAAGTGCGTAAAGCCGGCTTCGCGCATCATGTCGTAGGCGGTGTCAAGCCCCGCGCCGATGTGCTCGGCGTAGTGCGCGTCCGAGCCGTAGGTCACATATTTGCCGCCGAGCGCGCGAAAACGCTTGACCGTTTCAAGCTCGGGCGAGGTTTTTCCAATCGGCTGCCGCAGGCCCGCCGTGTTGATTTCAAGCGCCTTGCCGGTCTCGGCCGTCATCGACAGAATCTCGTCCACCTGCTTTGCGTACGCTTGCAAATCGATTGCAATACCCGCCTTTGCGTAAAAATAGCGAAGCGGATAGGTCAGGTGGGCGAGCACGTCAAAATTGCCCCAGCGCAGCATCCCGGAAAGCTCGTCGAAGTATTCGGTCAGCATCGCGTGGGCGCTTTCTTCTGTAAAGCTGTCCATCGAATAGAAATCCGGCCGCCCGCGCAGGCTGTGGACGGAGCCTATCACAACGTCGTAGTCGCGCGCGCCGACGATTTCGTCGGCGGTTTTTACGTCGTAATGCGGCTGGCCCATCTCGATGCCGCGCAGCACCAGGAGCTTTGCGCAAAAGGCTGAACGCGCCATCGTCGCCTCCATATACGCGGCCTGCACGCGCTTGTCGTAGTGCTCGGCGCGGTAGACGTCCGTTTCGCAGTGGTCGGTCAGCGCAATGGCGCGCATCCCCGCAAGCTCGGCGCGTTCGCAAAGGAACATGGCCGAATGGTTGCCGTCGGGGGAATTGTCGGTGTGGACATGCAAATCAAGTTTTCGCTGGTACATGGTTTCACTTTCCTTTAAGAATCTCCATTTTGTATCATAGCATATTTTTTCTGTCCCGCCTATCTTTTTTTGAAAAAAATCGAAAACGGCCTGTCATTTCCGGAAAAAGTGTGTTAATATGGTAAAAAATCTTTCGGAGGGCAGCTTATGCGCGCGATCCTAACGGTCGTCGGCCACGACACGGTCGGCATTTTGGCAAAGGTCTCCGCGTTGTGCGCGCAGCACAACGTCAACATCATTGAAGTGACCCAGAGCATTTTGCAGGATATGTTCTGCATGATCATGCTTGCGGACGTCTCGCAGTGCAACGTGGCGTTCACCACGCTTGCCGACGAAGCGAAGGCGCTCGGCGAGGAAATGAACCTGTCCATAAACGCCATGCACGAGGACATCTTCAATTCCATGCACCGCATTTGAGGGTACACGGCTTATGATAAACACGCATGATATTTTAGAGACCATCAACATGATCCGGCAGGAGAACCTGGATATCCGCACCATCACGATGGGCATTTCGCTGTTAAGCTGTGCGGATTCCGACATTAAGGCCTCCTGCGATAAGGTCTATGAAAAAATCTGCCGCCGCGCCGCGCGCCTTGTGGCGACCGGCGAGCAGATTGAAAAAGAATACGGCATTCCGATTATTCACAAGCGCATTGCCGTCACGCCCGTTTCCATGCTGGTTGCCGCGAGCGGCGGGGACCCGGTCGAGTACGCCAAAACGCTCGAACGCGCCGCGGGGGCGGTGGGCGTCAATTTCATCGGCGGCTATTCGGCGCTTGTGCAAAAGGGCTTTGCCGCGGGCGACCGCGCGCTCATCGACAGCATTCCCGAGGCGCTTGCCGAGACCGAGCACATCTGCTCGAGCGTCAACATCGGCTCGACGAAGGCGGGCATCAACATGGACGCCGTCGCGACCATGGGCGTCATCGTCCGCCGCGCGGCGGAGGCGACCGCCGATAAGGGCTGCATCGGCCCGGCGAAGCTGGTTGTATTCTGCAACGCGCCGGAGGACAACCCGTTTATGGCGGGGGCGTTCCACGGTGCGGGCGAGCCGGACTGCGTGATTAACGTCGGTGTTTCGGGCCCCGGCGTCGTGCGTGCCGCGCTGCAAAAAATTCCGGACGGCAACATCACGGACGTGGCGGACACCGTTAAAAAGACCGCCTTTAAGATTACGCGCGTCGGCCAGCTTGTCGCGAAAGAGGCGGCGCGGCGGCTGGACGTCCCGTTCGGCATTGTCGACCTGTCTTTGGCGCCGACGCCCGCCGTGGGCGATTCGGTCGCGCATATTTTAGAGGAAATGGGCCTGGAGCAGTGCGGCGCGCCCGGCACGACCGCCTGCCTGGCGCTTTTGAACGACGCGGTCAAAAAGGGCGGCGTTATGGCGTCGTCGCACGTCGGCGGGCTTTCGGGGGCGTTTATCCCCGTTTCGGAGGACGCGGGCATGATTGCGGCCGCCGAAAACGGCACGCTCACGCTCGAAAAGCTCGAGGCCATGACCGCCGTCTGCTCTGTGGGGCTCGATATGATTATCATCCCGGGCGACACGTCCGCCGAGACAATTTCCGGCATCATCGCCGACGAAGCCGCCATCGGCATGGTCAACTCCAAGACCACGGCGGTGCGCGTCATTCCCGCGATAGGCAAGCAGATTGGCGACACGCTCCATTTCGGCGGGCTTTTGGGCTACGGACCGGTCATGCGCGTCAATCCCGCGTCCCCGGCGGATTTTATCCACCGCGGCGGGCGAATTCCCGCGCCGATTCAGAGCCTGAAAAACTGAATTTTTCCGGATTAGGAAAGGAGCGGGCGTATGCAGTTGGAGCCGGGCAGGTTTCTCAAGGACAGGCTTTTCGATACCTTTGACTACAGCTATTCCGTCACCCAGCGGGAAATCGGCTCGTTTGACGACTTTGCGCGCGAGCTGCTTCTGCCTTTTCAAAACGGCGAAAAAATCTATTACCGCGGCGAACGCGTCAACAGCAAGAAACGCCTGCTGCTGCCGTCCATTTTGCGCGACCACGCGGCGTTCCGCGACGAAGCGCACCCGGAGCTCAGCTACATCGACGCCGACGCGCTGCGTCGGTATTACGCGGGCCGGCAAAATTTCATGCGCGTTTTTGAAACGCTCGGGGACGGCCGCCGAGCGCCCGGGCTTTATGAAATGCTTGCCTTTGCGCAGCATTACCTGCATGTAAGCCCGCTTATCGATTTTACGAAAAGCCTTTACGTCGCGCTGTCCTTTGCGCTCAAGGGACGGCAGGAATTTCCCGAGGACCCGGTCGTCTACACCGCCTTTGACATCGGCGACGACGACACCTCTTCGGATTTGGCGGAGATTAACGCGTGGCTCGAGCAATACCACGTCGCCGTGCTGGACTTGGAGCCGAGCGTCCCGCACGCGCCGGATTTGTCCGCAAACCGGCGGATGCGCACGATGGAATTCCTCAAAAGCCGGGCGGGCGACGATTCGCCGCTTGAGGTGCTCGGCGAGGTCGTCAAAAGCATGTATCCGCAGGCGAAGCTTATCGATTTGCCGATGAACGATTTGATGAAGTACCAGCAGGGCGTATTTTTGCTGCTGGACCATTTTGCGCTCGTCTCGTCGCACTATTTCACAAAATCCGTGCGCCACAGCTTCGTCATCCGCAAATATGTGCTGGACCGCGCGCTTTGCCCGGAGCTGGTTTCCTTCCTGCGCAAAAACGTTCCGCAGTACCGCTACGAGTGTCTTATGGACATTTCCCGCGCGGTGCAGGACTGATTCTCTGAAAACCTTTGCAAACAGAAAAACTACGCCCCGGCGCGTCCGCAAAGCGCGCCGGGGCATTTTCAGCATATCGGGTTCGGAGTTGCTTTATTTTTGCGCGGGCGGGTCCCATTCGCAGCCGGTAACCGCGTCCAGATTCACGCCCTTGGTCTCGTGCACCTTGGCGGCAAGCGCCGCAAGTGAGGCGGCCATGCCCGGTGCGGCGAGCCCCAGCGTGACGAGGGGCACGGACGTGTTCCCAAACCGGGTAATGAGCGGCAGCCCCACGCCGTAGGCGAGGATGTATCCGACGCCAATCGCGGCGAACTGCGCGGACAATACGGAGGCGCGCAGCGCCGTCGGGGCGGATTCCCCGGCCAACAGAATGTCGAGGTCCGAAGCGCCCCAAAACCCGCCGACCGCCATGCCGCAGAGCAGCCCCACCAAAGCGGGCGGCCAGGCGAAATTGGCGCCGAGTGTGAAGCCGATAAAGGAGATAAGGACGAGCGCCGTCATCAAAAGCGCGGACCGCTTGCGGCCCCAGGCGTCCGCGGCATAGCCGACGAGCAGCTGCGCAAGCGCGCTGCCGACCGGGAACAAAAACAGCGCGGTCGTTACGGGGCCGACGCTTGCCGCATCGAGCGCTTCGGAAAGCGTCGCAAAAAGGCCGCCGCTTACCATGTGCGACGCATAGCCGTAGGAGAGCACGACCTGGTAATGCATGGTTAAAATCACACCGAAGTTGCAAAGCGCGGTCGCGATAAAGACCCACCGCAGCTGCTTGTGCCGCATCGCAAACACAAGCCCGGCAAAAAAGCCGGTACGCGGCCCCGTCCCCTTTGCCGCTTTTTCTTTTGCCGCGGGCGCCGCGCGCAGGACGGCAAGCCGCGCGTCGAGAAAGGCGTCCGTTTCGCGCGCGAACAGCAGCGCCGCGAACGAGGCGGCAAGCCCCACGACGGCGGGAACAAGGTACACGGCGTGCCACTGCGAGGCGGTCTGCATCAGCGTGCGCCGCAAAAGCGGAACCAGCATGACGCCGAGCGTGGCGATGCACTTGATTGTCGAATACAGCTTTGCACGGTGACGCGGCGGGGCGGACTCCATAATATAGACGACCTGCATGTCGTGCGGTACGAAAAACTGGATGATGACCGCGCCGGCGACATAGGGGGCGAGCGAGTCGGTTATGGCGATCAGCAGCATCCCGG
Organism: uncultured Eubacteriales bacterium; assembly: GCA_949299505.1. Taxonomy (GTDB): domain Bacteria; phylum Bacillota; class Clostridia; order Oscillospirales; family Acutalibacteraceae; genus Fimenecus. The sequence goes on along the minus strand of CASGAS010000019.1, from coordinate 19,699 downwards.
CGCTCATGCCGAGTGTGTTGAGAACTAAGAACAGCCGCCGCCCGAACCGGTCGGACAGGGGCTTGTAAAAGATGGACAGCGCCTGAAAGGGGATGGCGATAAAGGCGACGATGTCCAGCGCCCCGATGGAGCGTTCGCCGAAGCGCGCCATCAAATCGTTGGCAATCTCCGTTTTCATCAGCGTCCCGATCTGCGAGGCAATTTCATCCGTCATATAGACCAGGCTGATTAAAAAGACGAGGTAGGCGAGGTATCCGTGGAATTTCGGCTTGGCTTTCTGCTTTTCGCGCCGCGCAATCTCCCGCAGCCGGCGTTCTTCGCTGCGCATGGGCCTGCTCCTTTCGCGCTTTTTTTCATTGTAGCACGCGCGCGCCCCAAAAAGCAAATATTTCTTCCGTGCAGGTTGACAAACACGCCGCTTTGTATTATGATAAATAATACAAAAGGAAAAACAATACGGAAAGGGGAGACCTGCGATGCGCCTGACGCTGGATTTGACAAGCGGCGTGCCCATTTACCGCCAGATTCGCGACGCGGTCGTCGAAGGCGTCGCCGCGGGTGACCTGCAGCCCGGCGAGCAGCTGCCGACGGTACGCCAGCTTGCGGGGGACCTCGGGATAAACCCCATGACCGTGCAAAAGGCGTATACGCTGCTCAAAAGCGAGGGTCTGCTTGTTCTGGACCGCCGCCGCGGCGCGCATTTGACGGAAATGCCCGGGAAACGGCCGGACGCGGCGTTTCGCAAAAAGGTGCGGCTGCTGCTTTCGGAAGCGCGTGCGCAGGGCGTCGGCCGGGACGCGCTCGAGCGCCTGCTGCAAGCGGAGCTGGAGGAACTGTACGGACAGGAGGCAACAAAATGATGTGGTCTTTGGTGCTTTTGTTTTGGGGGATTCTGCTGGTTGTGACCGGCGCGGCGCTTTGCACCGCGCGGCGCGGGTCGCGCGTGCTCGGCGTTGCGTTTTTGGAAGCGCACGCGTCCGACGAAGCCGTGCGCCGGGTGGTGCGCGGATTTTACGGGGCGCAGGCGGCGCTGTTTGTGCTCTTTGCGGCGGCGGGCTGCCTGCTTCTGCTGCCGCAAATGCGCGCGTATGCGGAGCTCTGTCTGTTTGCGCTTACCGCTTTGTATCTTTTGCTTTGCGGCGCCGCGCTGCAAACGGCGCGCAAACGGCTTTTGACGCTGCGCGCGCAAAACGGCTGGCAGCCGCCCGCGCGCACAGCCGTTTCCGCCGACCTGACCGTCAGCCGGGAAAAGCAAAAGGGCGCGTGTTCGCCTTTGTGGGTATGGGGCTGCTTCCTTTTGAGCTTTCTGCCGGCGGCGCTTCTCCTCGTTTTCCGGGAATGGCGCGCCGTATTCCCGCTGCCTTTCGCCTTTTTGGGCCCGGTTTGCACCGGGAGCGGCGTCGCGCTGTATTATGCGCTTCGCAACACCCCGGTTCGCACCAAGGGGACCGATACGGCCGCCGCCGTCGTGTATGCGCAGCGCTGCGTGCGCATCCAGACGCAGAGCGCCGCGCTGTTTGCCGCCGGGATTTCGGGGTTTTGGCTTCTGCTTTGCGCGTCCGTTGTTTTTTCGGTGCGCGCCGCGCTGTTTGCCGCCGCCGTGCTTCTGCTCGTCTTTTTGGCGTGCAGCGCGTTTTCGGCGAGCGTGCGGCAGGAAAGGCTTGACCGCGCCGCCTTTGCGGTGCGCGCGCCGGAGCCGGCCGGCGACGGGGTATACAAATGGGGCTGCTACTACGACCCGAACGACCCGCGGCTGTTTGTCCCAAAGTCGGTTGCAAGCCTTGGGTGGACCATCAACATCGGCCGCCCGGCCGGGAAAGCCATCCTTGCGGGCCTTGCCGCCGTGCTCGTCGGCCTGTTCGGCTTAGTCGCCTTTATGTCGCTGTCCGATTTTTCCGTGACGGTCGCAAAGGACGGCACGCTGAGCTGCGACGCGCCGCTTTACGACCTGAGCGTAACGCGTAAGGAGGTCGTCTCGGTGGAGCTGCTCTCTGCGCCGCTGCCGTCGGGCACGCGCACAAACGGCTACGGCGGCGCCGAAAAAAGCTACGGAAATTTCCGCTTTGACGGCTACGGGAACTGCAAGCTGTACGTTTACAATGATGTGCCGCTGTACGTCTGTCTGCGCCTTGCGGGGGACAATCCGGCGTATCTGCTGGTCAACGCCGAGACCGAAGCGCAGACACAGGAACTGTACGAAACGCTTTTTGCCTGGCACGCCGGCGAATACGCGCGTTAAGGTCAAGCCCGGGCGCTTAAAAAACCGCTCCGACAGGGGCGGTTTTTTCCGCCTGCTTTCTTGACAAGGCGCAGCGCAAAGTTTATACTAAATAAAATAGATTCATCGATATAATGGGGTGAAGGTCGTGCAGATGGAAAAACGGGTTTACGGCGCCGCGGAAAACGGCGAAACGGTTTACGCGTTTACGATAACAAACGCCGGCGGCGCTTCTATAGAGCTGCTTTCCTACGGGGCGACGCTCAACAAAATCGTTGTGCCGGACAGAACCGGCGCGCTTTGCGACGTGCTGGTCGGCTTCGACACCATGGAGGGGCAGATTTTGTGCACCGACTCCCAGGGCCGCACCGTAGGCAGAGTCGCCAACCGCATTGCGGGCAAGGGCATTACGATTGACGGGCAGAATTACCCGATTACAAAAAATGTAGACGGCAAATTCACCCTGCACGGCAACCATGAGTACGCAAAGGCGGTCTGGCAGCCCGAGGTGCTCGGCGACGGCGCCGTGCGTTTTGCTTACGACAGCAAAGACGGGCGCGAGGGCTTCCCCGGCAGCGTCCATAACGAGGTGACGTTTTCCTTTGACGACGACTGCGCGGTGCGCATCGAGTACCGCTGCACGCCCGACCGGAAAACGGCCGTCAACGTAACGAACCACGCCTATTTTAACCTCGACGGCTTCGACGCCGCGCCGATTCTCGAGCACGAGCTGCAGCTGTTCTGCGACGCGTACACGCCGACGGACGCCGACTGCATCCCGACCGGGGAAATCCGCCCCGTGGCGGGCACGCCGTTTGATTTTCGCTTACCGAAGAAGATTGGCCGCGATGTGGAGGCGGACGACGAGCAGCTGAAAATCGGCAGGGGCTACGACCACAATTTCCGCATTGCAAATTACGACGGCACGCTGCGGGAATTTGCGCGCGTCAAAAGCGAGAAAAGCGGCCGCGTCATGCGCGGGTACACGGACCTGCCGGGCGTACAGTTTTACATTGGCAACTACATGGACGGCACCCAGACGGGCAAGGCCGGCAAGCCGCTATGCTACCGGCAGGGCTTTTGCCTGGAGACGCAGTATTTCCCGGATGCGCTCAACCACCCGGAATTCATCCCCTGCGTGTTCAGCCCCGAAAAGCCGTTTGTCTCGACCACCGTGTATCAATTCTCCGCAGAGTAAGGAGGAGCCTTTATGGCAGAACTGCAACAGCAAAATTTGGAGCGCATTTTCCTGTCGGCGCTTGTCTACAACCGCACGGGCGTGCTGCTGCGCGTGGCGAGTCTGTTTGCGCGGCGCGGCTACAACGTCATAAGCCTGACCGTTGCGGAAACGGAAAACCCGCAGTATTCGCGCATCACCATCGTTTCCGACGTGGAGCCCTACAAATTCATGCAGGTCGAGCAGCAGCTCAAAAAGCTCGGCGACGTGATTCGCGTCGTCAAGCTCAACGAGGGCCAGCTTATTGCCAGCGAGCTGCTGCTTATCAAGGTCCATGCGACCAACAGCCGCCGCACCGCGGTGCTCAAGACCATCAACGGCTTCGGCGCCAAGGTCAAGGACATCGGCCACACCACCATTACGGCGGAACTGACGGGCCTGCCGTCGCTTATCGACCGCTTTATTGAAAAAATGACCAAGCACGGCATTATTGAGCTGTCGCGCTCGGGTCTTACGGCGCTCGAAACGGGCGACACCAACATCAACGAAATCGAGGAATAAGCTTATGGCAATGACGATGACGCAAAAAATTCTTGCCGCCCACGCGGGGCTTGATACGGTTTCCGCCGGGCAGCTGATTGAAGCCAATTTGGATTTGGTGATGGGCAACGACGTTACGTCCCCCGTCGCCATCCATGAAATGGAGGACAAGGGCTTTGACCGCGTCTTTGACAACGCGCACATTGCGCTTGTCATGGACCACTTTACGCCCAACAAGGATATCAAATCCGCCGAGAACTGCAAAAAGGTGCGTAAGTTCGCGAAAGACTATGGCATCCAAAACTTTTTTGACGTCGGGCAGATGGGCATTGAGCACGCGCTGCTGCCCGAAAAAGGCCTGGTCATTTCCGGCGACGTCGTCATCGGCGCGGATTCGCACACCTGCACCTACGGCGCGCTCGGCGCGTTTTCCACGGGTGTGGGGTCTACGGACATGGCCGCGGGCATGATTTCCGGCAAGGCGTGGTTCAAGGTTCCGTCAGCCATTCAGGTTGTGCTGACCGGGAAGCTGCAGCAATATGTGACCGGCAAGGACGTGATTCTCCACCTGATCGGCAAAATCGGCGTGGACGGCGCGCGGTACCGTTCGCTGGAATTTACGGGGGAGGGCGTTTCGAGCCTTTCCATGGACGACCGCTTCTGCATTGCGAATATGGCCATTGAATGCGGCGCGAAAAACGGCATTTTCCCCGTGGACGACAAAACCCTTGCCTATATGCAGGGGCGCACCTCCCGCAAGCCTGCCGTTTACGAAGCCGACGAAAACGCCGTGTACGACGAGGTCGTCACGATTGATTTGGACGCGCTCGAGCCGACCGTCGCGTTCCCGCATCTGCCGGAAAACACGCGTACGTTTGCCGAAATCGGCGACATTCCCATCGACCAGGTCGTCATCGGCTCGTGCACGAACGGCCGCATCGAGGATATGCGCGCCGCCGCCGCCATTCTGAAAGGCCGAAAGGTTGCGCCCGGCGTGCGCTGCATCGTGATTCCCGCGACCCAGGCGGTCTATCTGCAATGCATTGAAGAGGGGCTGACGAAAGCCTTTGTCGAAGCGGGCGCGGTTGTGTCCACGCCGACGTGCGGACCGTGTCTGGGCGGCCACATGGGCATTCTTGCCGCGGGTGAACGCGCGGTCTCCACGACGAACCGCAACTTTGTCGGGCGCATGGGCGACCCGACAAGCGAGGTTTATCTTGCAAGCCCCTATGTGGCGGCGGCAAGCGCCGTGACCGGGAAGGTGTCAAGCCCGAGGGCGCTTGACTGAAGCTTAGGAGGAAAGCAGCATGAAAATACAGGGTAAGGTACACAAATACGGCGACCACGTTGATACGGACGTTATCATTCCCGCGCGTTACCTCAACACCGGCGACCCGAAGGAGCTGGCGGCGCACTGCATGGAGGATATTGACAAGGACTTTGTGAAAAACGTCCGTCCGGGCGATATTCTGGTTGCGGGCGTGAACTTCGGCTGCGGGTCTTCGCGCGAGCACGCGCCGATTGCGATTCAGGCCTCGGGCGTGTCGTGCGTCATCGCCGAAAATTTTGCGCGCATTTTTTACCGCAACGCATTAAACATCGGGCTGCCCATTTTGGAATGTCCCGCCGCGAGCCGGGCGATTGCGAACGGCGACGAGGTGGCGGTGGACTTTGACACCGGCGTCATTACGAACCTGGCAACCGGCGAAACCTATAAGGCCGAGCCGTTCCCGCCGTTTATTCAAAACATTATCCAAAAGGGCGGGCTTTTAGCCTCCCTGCGGTAAGTCGCCTATGAAGCCGACATGCCGAAAAATTCTGACCGTGTTTGCCGTGCTCGCCGCCGTGGCGGGCGCGGCTTCTGTGCTTGTGTATACGGTCGTGTTCGCCAAGGCGAATGTGACCTCCGACACGGTCGATACGCTGATGTGGGCGTATGCGTCGCAGAAAAGCGGGTCGCTTTTTGCAGAGGATTTTACCTATGCGGGCTTTTTGCCGTTCGGCGGCGCGCTGCTCATGCAGCCGTTCGTCGCCCTGTTCGGCGTCGGCTATGCCGCGCAGACGGCGGGCATGGTCGTGTTTTTGCTGCTTTTCTTTGCGGCGGTGCTTTTCTTTTCCCGGCGAATGGGCTTTTCGGCATCGGGCAGCGCGTTTGTGCTGTTTTCGGTGTGCGCGCTGGTGCTTTGCGGGTTGAAATTCCGGGAAATGTTCTGCGAGCACATTCTGTACTACAGCCTGTTCGCGCTGTTTTTCCTGGTGGGCTTTGCGCTTCTGGACCGGCTTTTTGCGGCGCTTTTCGCACAGAAAAAAACGCCGTCCGCCGTCTGCGGCGTGCTTTCGTTCCTCTTTTTTACGGCGGTTGCAGCCGACGGCTTCCAGGTGGCGGGGCTTGTGCTCGTGCCGCTTTGCGCCGCGTTTTTCTGCGAACGGTTTTTCGACACCAAAACCCGGCTTTTTTCGCCGGATAACCTGCCCGCCTGCCTGTGCGGCGCGCTGCCGCTGCCCGCCATGGCGCTGGGCTTCCTTTTGCGGACGCTTTTGACTGGCGGCAAGCAGTTCGGCTACGCCAACGCTTCGTCCGTCTACGATACGGCGGCGAATATGCAGGACTGGGTCGGAAAGCTCACAACGCTTCTGACCGAATATTTCGGGCTGTTTGACATCCGCTTTACAGACAACGCCAGCTTAACGGACATAACGCAGCTGCCCGCGCTTTTGCGTGTGCTTATAGCCGGCGCGCTGCTGCTTATACTGCCGGCGTCCGCCTTTTTCTACCGGAAATTCGACGCGCGTCTGCGCCGCCTGTTCTGGGCGGTAGCGGCGGTGTGCGGCGTGACCGTGTTTTTGTGGTTCTTTGGGACCATTTCCAACGCGGGCTGGCGGCTGATTCCGATGGCGTTTTCGCTTCTTCTGCTGCTTGCCTGCGCGGCCGTGTATGCCTGTAAGAGTGTTTCGCTGCGGCGCTTCGGCGCGCTTTTGTGCGCCGGGCTTGTCCTTTTTGGCTGCGTGAGCTTTTCTTCGCTGTTTTCAATGGAGCGGACTTTTGCCCCGGCGGGCAAATACCAGGGGCTGTATGACGCGGTGCACGGCAAGGGGCTGCGGTACGGCTACGGCAGCTTCTGGGTCGCAAACGCCCTGTTTGTACTCTCCGACGGCGAGGTGCAGACGCACAACACCGGCGTCTCCGAATCCGGCGCGCTGGTGCTTGAGCAGTACCAGCAGTTCCCGCGCGACAGCGCGGCCTACGAGCAGCAGGACGGCAGCTTTTTAATTTTGCTTGCCGCCGACGTCGCCCGGTTTGAAAGCGGCGGGACCTACCGCGCGCTTGCGCCGTACCTGACAGGCGCGCAGACGGACACCGGGCTTTCGTGGGGCTGCAAACTCTATTTTTACAGCTGCGACATTGCGCCGTATTTTGCCGAGAGCTGACGAAGCCTTGGGATTTATGGAAAGTTTTTGCTTTGTTCACAAACTGTCTGCAAGTTTTCCGTATGATGGAAAGCGTTGCAGACCGTTTTCCAAACCATACAAGAAAGGGTGAAACACCGTGGCAAACGAAAAAATCCTGGTTGTGGACGACGACCAGAATATCTGCGAGCTTTTGCGGCTGTATTTGGAAAAAGAGGGGTATGCGGTCAAAAGCGTCAACGACGGCGTTTCGGCGGTCAACGCCTTTAAGCAGGAAGACCCCGATCTTATGATTCTGGACATCATGCTGCCCAAGCTGGACGGCTGGCAGGTCTGCCGTGAAATCCGTAAATTCTCCGACAAGCCCATCATCATGCTTACGGCAAAGGGCGAGACCTTCGACAAGGTGCTCGGGCTCGAGCTCGGCGCGGACGACTATATGACCAAGCCCTTTGACACGAAGGAGATGGTCGCGCGCATCAAGGCGGTGCTGCGCCGAACAAGCGCCGGCCCCGCCGCAGAGAGCGTCAAAGAGGTCCATTATGAGAATTTGAGCATCAACCTTACAAATTACGAGATGAAGGTCAACGGCAAGCCGGTGGACACGCCGCCGAAGGAGCTGGAGCTGATTTACCACCTTGCGTCCAACCCGAACCGCGTTTTCACGCGCGACCAGCTGCTCGACGAGGTCTGGGGCTTTGATTATTACGGCGATTCCCGCACGGTTGACGTCCACGTCAAGCGCCTTCGCGAAAAGCTGGAGGGCGTTTCCGACAAATGGGACCTCAAAACGGTCTGGGGCGTCGGGTATAAATTCGAGACGAAGGAATAAACCATGCAAAAGGGTCGTTTTCGTGCGTTTGCCCGCCGGGCATATCTGCGCTTCAGTCACCAGTCCCTGTTCGTCAAGTATTTTTCCGTCTTCCTTGTAATCGTCGCCATCTGCTTTCTGGCGCTGGGCGTTACGCTCGGCCTGTTTGTGCTCAATTACTGGAGCGACCAGACCGCCGTCTTGCTGCAGGAAAACGCCAAAACCGTGTCGCAGTCGACGGCGCAGGTGCTGTCCTCCTGGCTGCGCGACGAGCCGCGCGGGTCCGTCATTTTCATCTGCAACGACCTCACCACGGTGTCGGAGGCCATCAACGCGGACGTGTTTATGTGCGACCCGGACGGCAAAATTATTTTGTGCAAGGATATTCTGTCCTCCGACTTAATCGTGCGCAACGACGGCGTCTGCGATATCCACAGCGCCTATACCGTGCCGCAGGAGGTTCTGCGCGCAGCGGCAAAGGGCGGGTACTTCGCCCGCGGAACGCTTAGCGGGCTGTATGAAAGCACGCATCTTGCGGCGGCGGAGCCCGTGGTGGTCCAGGGCGAAATAGCCGGGTACATTTTTGCCGTGGAGCCGCTGAATATGAGCCTGCAGGGCTATTTCTTCAATATGCTTCGCCTGTTCATTTTCGCGTCGCTTTTGGCGCTTTGCATCGGCTTTGCCGTGATTTATTTGTTTACGGCGAACCTGGTGCGGCCGCTGAAAGAGATGTCCAAGGCCACAAAGGCGTATGCGGCGGGGGACTTCAGCCCGCGCGTCACGGTGCGCGGCCGGGACGAGCTTTCGGAGCTTATGGAGGCGTTTAACCGCATGGCGGCGTCCTTGTCCCTGCAGGAAAGCACGCGGCGCAGCTTTGTCGCCAATGTTTCGCATGAGCTCAAAACCCCCATGACGACCATAGGCGGCTTTATTGACGGCATTTTGGACGGCACCATTGCGCCGGACCGGCAGAAGCACTACCTGCGGATTGTTTCGGACGAAACGAAGCGGCTTTCGAGGCTTGTGACCTCTATGCTCAATATGTCCAAGATTGAAGCGGGCGAGCTGCAGCTGCAGCCGAAGCGCTTTGACGTGTGCCGCGAGATTTTTGACACCATGCTCAATTTCGAACAGCTCATCGAGCGTAAGCACATTGAGATTGTCGGTCTGGACACGCTGCAGCCGACCTATATCGTCGCGGACCGCGATTTGCTGCACCAGGTGATTTACAACCTGGTTGACAACGCCGTGAAATTTACGGAAAACGGCTCCATTGCCGTGTCGGTTCGGCAGGACCCGGGCGAGGGGACGACCGTTTCTTTCCGCAATACGGGGACGACGGGGATTTCCTCGGAAGAGCTGTCACGCGTATTTGAGCGGTTCTACAAGGTCGATAAATCCCGCAGCTATGACACAAAGGGCGCGGGGCTCGGGCTGTATATCTGCAAAACGATTATCGAAATGCACGGCGGGACCATTTCAGCGCAAAGCGACGGCAGCGACTATG
>CASGAS010000019.1:0-9997 GCA_949299505.1 uncultured Eubacteriales bacterium | reverse complement strand
TGCCCCAGCAGCCGACGGGCTGACGCCGGCACCAAGGCACCGGGCTTCTTGTAAATTTGTTTACAAGTCCGCGAAGTTTTTTCAAACGGCGTTCATACCGGGTTAATATCCGGCCGATATGATGGCCTTGTCAATCGGAAATCTACGCTGGGAGGCGTTGCAATATGGAACGAAACGAACAGGACTTCCGCCCGCAGGCGGACAACGGCGAGGTCAGCTCGGCGGACGCGCAGACGCAGCAAAACGCCGGCGCGCCGCAGGAAGCGTCTCATGTACAGGATGCGTCCAATGTACAGGGAACGCCCAATGCACAGAATACGGCCAATGCACAGGGCGCGGCCAATGCACAGGGCGCGGCAAACGCGCAGAACGCGGGGCAGCCGTATATGCCGCCGCAAAACCCCAATTTTTATGCGAACCCGCATTACACCGCGCCGTCGTCCGGCGGCGGCGCGCCGGTGCCCCCGTACGGGCAGGCGCCGAACCCGAACGTCTGGTATTCCGCACCCCAGAAAAAGCCGCTGGACCCGAACGCGACCAAGCACAAAAAACGCGGCGCAAAGATTTTTGCCATTGTGCTGGCGGTCGCTTTGTCGATTGCAATCGTGATTTGCGCGGTGACGCTGGTGCGGCAAAACACCCCGCAGGCGCAAACGCAGCCGGATTCTTCGGCGGCGCAGATCCACGAATCGCCCACGGCGGCTTCAACCGACGCGGACGGCGCGCTGACCGCGAAGGGCGTCTATGAAAAGGTGTACAAATCCTCGGTCGGCGTCTTGGTGTATGCGAGCAGCGCCTTTTCCAACGAAGCGCTTGCCGGGCAGGGCTCTGGCGTCATTGTCGGGGAGGACAGCACCGGGACGTACACCTACATTGTAACCTGCGCGCATGTCATCAGCGACGGCCAGACCGTTAAGGTCCAGCTTTATGATGAAACGCAGTATGACGCGACCGTTGTCGGGTACGACTCCAAAACGGATATCGGCGTTCTGAGCATTCGTGCGACCGGCCTTGACGCGCTGGAATTCGGCGATTCGGAAAGCCTTTCTGTCGGGGAGACGGTTTACGCAATAGGCAACCCCGGCGGCGTGGCGTTCGCGGGCTCTTTCACGGACGGCATGGTCTCCGCCATTTCCCGCCCGGTGGACAGCGACATCGGCTATGAGCGGCTCTGCATTCAGCACACCGCCGCAATTAACCCCGGCAACTCCGGTGGCGCGCTGGTCAACGCTTACGGGCAGCTTGTGGGCATCAACTCCTCGAAAATTGCCAGCACCGACTATGAGGGCATGGGCTTTGCCGTGCCGAGCGTAACGGTCAAGGACATTTTTGACGAGCTTGTCGCGCACGGCTATGTGACCAACCGGCCAAAGCTGGGTATCAACTATTTCCCGGCTTCGTCCAACCAGCTGTACAGCATGCTGGTCGGCGCGAACGACCTGCCGGACGGCACGCTTGTTATCCAGTCCATCAATTCGGACAGCGCGCTCAACGGCACGGACGTTCAGCCCGGCGATATGATTATCCGGGTTAACGGGGAGGATTTGACCTCGACGGATCTCCTGGCGGATTTGATTGAAGAGGCCAGCGTCGGCGACACGCTGCAGCTAACCATCTGCCGTGTGGACGCCTCCGACAATTACGCCATTCATACCTTTGAGGTTTCGGTGAAGCTTGTGGAAGACCGCGGCGACGCCGTCTCCACGGAACCGACCTCGCAAAGCTATTATAATCCGTTCGGCGCCTACGGCTACGGCAATTAACCGCAGGGCGGGGGAATCTCCGCCCAAAGCCGGGCGATCGGCCATCGCTTGACGCTTACGGATTATCAATATAAAAAAGTGGAGCATCGGCGAATTTCGCCGGTGCTTCGTCCATTTTGACGGAATGTGTGCGCTGCCGTCTTAAAAGGTCTTGCGCTTTATGCGCGCGCGTATTATGATAAAGAAAGAAAAAAGGAGGCCATTGCCATGCAGGAGATTTCTATTCGGGAACTGAACGCGTCCCCGGTCAAAATGATTGCGGACGACTGGGCGCTTTTGACGGCGGGCGCGCCGGGCGACTTTAACACGATGACCGTCAGCTGGGGCGGCGTCGGCGAGCTTTGGGGGCGCGACGTCGTGTTCGTGTTTGTGCGTCCGCAGCGCTACACGCGGGAATTTATGGAAAAATACGACCGCTTTACGCTCAGCTTTTTTGGCGGCGCGTATAAGGCGGAGCTGGGGCTTTGCGGGAAAAAGTCCGGGCGCGATACGGACAAATGCGCCGAAACGGGGCTTGTCCCGGAGACGGTGGACGGCACGGTCGGCTTTGCGCAGGCAAATGTGACCATCGTCTGCAAAAAGGCCGCGTTTTGGGACCTGACGCCCGACGGCTTTTTGGATCCGGAAATCGCCAAATGGTATACAGAGGATTACCACCGCATGTACGTCGGCGTTATCGAGCACGTCTATGTGCGCGATGCAAACTGAATTTCTTTTCAAATTTTTTTGAAAAAAGGCTTGCATTTTCAAAAAGAATATGCTATACTCTCTCTCGCGCTTGAGGAAAGCGGTCAAACGGTTTTCTTAAGCAGTCGGTGTCTATGACGATGAGGGTCCACCCGTTCCCATCCCGAACACGGTAGTTAAGCTCATTCGTGCCGAAAATACTTGGCTGGAAGCGGCCCGGGAAAATAGGTCGACGCCGACATCACAAAAGCCCTTCATTGCGAAGGGCTTTTTCTTTTGCTTGCGGCGCAAAAACCCGCCCGTGGCGTTCCCACGGGCGGGCGTCTGGTTTATTCGACGTTTTGAATCCCGGTCTCCTTGGCGAGCGCTTCGCGCTGCTTGAGCACGGCTTCGTGCACGCGCTGGGCCTCCTTGCCGGACAGCTTGTAAAACAGGAAAGGCAGCCCCGCCAGCAGCATCATAATGCCGTGGAACACCGTGTAGAAAAGCAGCAGCATAATCTTGGTATGCAGAGTCTGCATCGTCCCGTCGCCCAGGCCCTGCTGGTACAGGATGATGGAATTGTCGCCGTACAAAATGTGCGGGACCAAGGAGTTCGCAATCACGCCGCTTATCGTGCTGCCAATGCCGATAAAGAAACCGAGGCTCGCGTCCAAGCGCGTGCCCGTTTTCAGCTCGATGTCGTCGAGGACGTCGGCCTTGAACATCTCCGGCAGCAGGTTCGACGCGCCGAACTGGATGCCGGTGCCGAACAGACAGACGATAAACAGGTAGTTGAGCCACGGCAGCGTGTCCATGTGCGTTAAATACGCATAGCCGACGCCGAACGCCAGCACGTTCATGCAGACCGAATACACGCCGGAGGCAATGTACAGCACGCGGCTCGTGAACCGCTTCAAAAGGCGGCTGATAATCAGCATGCCGACCATGGTGCCCACGCCGACGGGCAGGGCGAACAGCACGGTCTGGCTGGAGCTGCCCAAAATGGCCGCCGCAATGAAAGGCTCCATATAGGTCGCAATGGCGCGGAAGGATTTGAGAAATTCGCTGATGAGAATGACCCACGCGTGCTTGCTGCGAAACACCGCCGCAAGGCCCTTCAGGGGATTTTTGCGTTCGGCGCGGTAGACAAGGCGCTCCTTAAGCGCGGACATGCCCAAAAGCATCGTAACGGAACCGACGATGCCGCAGAGAATGGCGGAAATGAAGTAGGAAAGCGCCGGGTCCTCCTGCCCGTTGTTCCCGGCCTTGACAATCGCGGCGACGACCAGCACAATGACCAGCGGCGCGGAATTGCCGATCGCGCTCGAAATGCCGCGGAACGAAAGCAGCTGTTCGCGCTCCTTGTCGTTGGGCGTCATGACGGCCGCCGCCATCGTAATGGTGCCACCGAAATAGGTCGCGCAGCCCTGAATCAGCGCGAGCGCGCAGAGCCAGACCATCAGCACGCTCGGGTTTCGCTGCACAAAGTCCGGCGTCCAGAAAATCAGCGCCGTCACCACGCCGCAGGGGATGGCGGCCAAAAGACCAAGCGGCTTGAATTTCTGGTTGTTCTTCACCTTTTTGTTGTCCAGAATGAGCGCGTACAAAAAGGAGAGGACATAGCCGGCCGCCTGTGTAAAGCCGTTGAAAAACGACAGCTCGTCGTTCGGAAGCATCAGAACGTCGACCAAGTACGCACGGCGGTAGGAATTGACCATGCCCGTCATGGAGGAGAAAAAGAAGACCGCCAAAAGATAGAAAATCCATTCATTCTTTTGCAGGTACCTTTTGCCGCCCGCCGAAGCGAGCGCGCCGGTATTTGCGGATTTGCTCATGGGGTGTCGCCTCCCTGTTTTCCTTTCCAAACGCCGACGGGCAGCGTCGCTTCATAGTCGAGCTGCTTTTCGTCGCCGATAAGGGACAGTAAAAATGCGCGCAGGTCCGAAAACATCGGGTCTTTCTGCCCGAGCTTTTTCCCAAGCGGCCGCAGCACCGGGGAAAGCCTGCGGCAAAGCGTGTCGACCGCCCGGTACATCGGCGTGCCGGGCACATACGGCTCGTTGCCCACGAAAACGTTGCGCACAAATTCCACGCAGACGTCCCGCAGCAGCCGGTCCGCGATGGACGGGTCCACGCGGAAGAAAAAGAGCCGGCCTACCGTGCGCAGCTTCAGCCTTTGCAGGAGCTTGCCGGCCGCGGTCACGGGGAGTTTGAGCTTCTTGTTCTTTTCGGGGCCGCCGAACAGCCGCGTGAAAAAGGCGAAATCGTTTGCCATCGCGTCTAATATGTCCGTAATCATGCGGTCGAAACGCCAGACGAAATATTCTTCTGCGGTCTTGCCCTGTTTGTCCCAATCGAAATCTTCAATCGTAAACGATTCGATATGCGCTTGCCCCGGCGAAAGCGTCACCCTGCGGTAGGCGCACGGGCAGCCGACAAAGGAGCCGGTGCAGACGTCGGTGATGGTGTTCCCGTTTTTCGACGTACGCGCCGTGAGGCTTTGCATGTGCATGTGGCCGGTGAAAATCAGGTCCACCCCAAGGTCCGCCAGCTCGTCGGCGCGCGTTTCCCAGTCTGTCAGGTGCGCGTCGTCGAGCAGTTTGAAAATCGGGCAGCCGGGCAAAAGGGGATAGTGCGTTACGGCAAAAATATAGTCCCCGTTTTTGTGCGCGTCTTCAATTTGCGCCTTTGCCCAGGCCATCTGACCGTCTGTAAAGCCCTTAAAATCCTTGCTGTCCCCGTCGCAGTTGAGCATCAAAACGCGCACGCCGTCCGTAAGGCGTGCCGCGTAGGAAAGCGTTTCGCGGTGCTCGCTCAGCGCCGCGTCGAAGCCAAAGTCCGCATACAGCTCACGCAGCTCCTCACGGCGCGTGCCCTCGGCGGGGATTTCCTCTTCGCCGACAAAGCCGCACGGGTGGTTGCCGTCGTTGCAGTAGTCGTGGCGGGCGGTCAAAACGTACAGACGCTTGCCGGCCGCCTGCAGCCTGCGCAGCTTTTCAATAAATTCCAGATGGCTCTGCTTTTCCGCGCGGTACACAAGGTCGCCGGGAAAAAGGACGACCTGCGTTTCCCGGTCGTCCAGAAGCTTTTGAAAGCCCGCGTCAATAATGGCGCCCGTCTCGGCAACGCATTTCTGGTCGGTGCGGCTGCGGCGCTCATACGCCGGGCCCGACGCGCCGAGGCTGTTGGCAAAATAATGCGGATCGGTTACAATGTAAAAGCGGAACGCAGGCAAGGGGAACACCTCTTTTTGCAGAATAGCACAAATTTTTTTCTATACAATGGGATTTATCAAAGAAAACATCTAAAATATCACGGCTAGCCCTTGCGCACACGGTTGCGGTATTCCCGCGGCGAACAGCCGACCTCACGCTTGAAGCAGCTTGCAAAATACTGCCGGTCGGAAAAGGCCAGCAAATCCGAAATTTCCCCGATGCGCATGGCGGAATCCTGCAAATACCGCTTGGCGGTCTCGATTTTTGCGTTGCAGTAGTACTGGTAGGGCGTAATGCCGAATTTTTCGCGGAACACATGAATCAGGTGGTTCTTGGAATAGTTGAAATCCTTGCATAGAACGTCTAAGGAAAACGGGTGCTCCACATAAAAATCCAGGCGGCTGCGAATCTTGTCGGCCAGGTCCTGGTTCTGCAAAACGGACTGGTTGCGGATGTACATGCAGATTTTCAAAAGCGTCAAGGTGCTGCGGTCCGCCTTTTCATAAAAGGGGATGGAATCGTCTAAGCACATTTCGACGATTTCCCGGAAATAGGCCTCCACATTGCAGCGCGGGAACAGATAGGTGTCCGCCGGAAGATAGCTTTCTATAATCTGCCGCGCGACCGGCCCGTCAAAGGAGGCGAAATATTTTCGCCAGGGGTCTTCCGGGTCCGCATAATAGGTGTGCCGGCTGCCGAACGTCAGCAGAAAGACGTCCCCGGCCTTCGGGTGCAAAATCTGTCCGTTGATTTCCAGCGTGCCGCCGCCGGAACGGATATATTCCAGCGACAGCACGTCGCTCGAATCGCGCGAAAGGAAAAAATCGGTGCCGTCTATGGTTTCGCCGACCATCTGCACGGCGGAGGGAAGCTCGGGCGCCAGAAATCGGGAAAAATCCTTAAGATTTTCAATCATAATGATTATTTCAACCTTTCATTTATGAATTCGGCGCAAACCGGAGAAACAGGTTGGATATTTCCATTTGTATCGTAGCACGCATTCATCAAAAACGCAAGCAAAATGCTAAAATTTTTTGGAAAAACCTTGCTTGTGTTGTGGAAAATGCGGTATACTGAACCGATTTGAAAGAGGAGGGAAAGCCATGTCTGCCTATTGCCGGCTGCACCCGGCTGTGCTGTTTTGTACGTTTTCGGCGGTGCTGCTGTGTACGGTGTTTTCCGCGCACCCCCTTGTACGCGGCCTTTCCCTTTTGGGGGCGCTCTGCTTTGCGGCGTTTGAGCGCGGGATTCTAAAAACGGGGCTTCGCTGCCTGCCGTTTTGTCTTCTGCTGACGATTGTCAATCCGCTGTTTGTGCACGAGGGCGTTACGGTGCTGTTTTGGGCGTTCGGCGCGCCGTTTACGCTGGAGGCGCTGCTTTATGGCGCCGCGCAGAGCGTGTCGCTTTTGGCGGTCCTGCTTTGGTGCGCGGTTTATCTGCGCGTTCTGCCGGAGGAAAAATGGCTGTACCTGTTCGGAAAACGCTGTCCGCGCCTTGTTTTGACGCTTTGCATGGCGCTGCGCTTTGTGCCGCTGCTGCTTGCGCGCCTGCGCGAAGCGGACAGTGCGCAGACGGCGCTCGGGCTGCAGGCTTCGGCGACCAGAAGCGGGCGCGTGCGCGGAAAGCTGCGCGTGCTTTCGGCGGTCCTGAGCCTTTCTTTGGAAAGCGCCATGGACACCGCCTTGTCCATGCAGGCGCGCGGGTATGCGCTGCGCGGGCGCACCAGAGCCGCCGTCTTTCGCTTTACCGTGCGCGACGCGGTTGCGCTTTCGCTTACGGGGCTTTTGTGCGCCGCGGTGCTGGCGCTTGGGACAAGCGGCGGACACGCCTATTCGTTTTATCCGCGCGCGGCGGCGCTGTTCCCGGACGCGCAAAGCGTTTGGATGTGCGCGGCCTTTGGGATTTTGGCGCTGTGGCCTGCAGCGTATGAAGGGTGGAAACTGGCGGTATGGAAATTCTGCGTGTCGAAAACTTAAGCTTTGCCTATCCGGGCGCAGCCCGGCAGGCGCTGTGCGACGTGACGTTTTCCGTGCGCGCCGGGGAGTTTGTTGTGCTTTGTGGCGAAACCGGCTGCGGAAAGACGACGCTGCTGCGGCTTTTCAAACGGGCGCTTGCGCCGCGCGGCACGCGGCGCGGGACGGTGCGGTGCTTTGGACAGCCGTCCGAGGCGATGTCCGAGTACGACGCGGCGGCGAAAATCGGCTTTGTTTTGCAGGACCCGGAAGCGCAGATTGTCACGGACCGGGTGTTTAGTGAGCTGGCGTTCGGCGCGGAAAGCCTGGGGCTTTCGCCGGAGGTCATTCGCCGGCGCATTGCGGAAACGGCAGCCTGGCTCGGCATCCAAAACTGGCTGCAGCAGGACACGCACACGCTGTCCGGCGGCCAAAAGCAGCTTTTGAACCTGGCGGCGGTGCTGATTATGCGGCCGGACGTCCTGCTGCTTGACGAACCGACCGCGCAGCTCGACCCCGTTGCGTCGTCGGAATTTCTGCAAACCCTGTACCGGCTCAATCGGGAGATGGGGCTTACCATTCTGCTTTCCGAGCACCGGCTCGAAGAGGCGTTCCCGCTTTCCGACCGGGTGCTGGTGCTTTCCGACGGACGCCTTGCGTGGAACGACGCGCCCCAAAAGGTCGCCGAAGCCATTTGCCGCAGTCCGGAAAACGCCATGTACGGCGCGCTGCCGGGCGCGGCGCGGCTGTTCAGCCTCCTTGCCGGGGCGAGGGACTGCCCGCTTACGGTGCGCGCGGGGAAGCGGTTTTTGCAGCAGTTTCGGTTTGCCGAACCGTCCGCGGCCGTGCCGCCGCAGCCGTTCCAAAAGCCGCTTGTCAAGCTGCGCGACGTCTGGTTTCGCTATGCCAAAAAAGCGCCGGACGTGCTGCGCGGCCTGCGCTTTGACCTGTACCGCGGGGAGATTTGCTGCATATTGGGCGGCAACGGCGCGGGGAAAACCACGCTTTTGCAGCTGCTGGCCGGCACAAAAAGACCCTGGCGCGGCCGCATCGAGGCCCCAAAAGGGCTGCGCGCCGCGCTTTTGCCGCAGGAGGTGCGGCTGCTGTTTACGGAGGAGACCGTGCAGCAGGACCTGCTGCTTTTGCTGGAGGTGCTCGGCGTGCCGACTGCAAAGCGGGAGGAACGTCTTTTGGAGGCTGCGCGGGCGTTGCGCATCGAGCCGTATCTGCACCGGCACCCCTATGACGTAAGCGGCGGCGAACGGCAGCGGTGTGCGCTTGCCAAAGCGCTGCTGACCGAGCCGGAGCTGTTGCTGCTGGACGAGCCGACAAAGGGCTTGGACGCCGTTTGCAAGCGGGAACTGCGCGCGCTGCTGCGGCGGCTTGCGGCGCAGGGGGTCTGCGTGCTGCTGGTTACGCATGACGTGGAATTTGCCGCCGAAACGGCGGACCGCTGCGCGCTGCTGTTTGACGGCGGCGTAATTGGCGCCGGTACGCCGGAGGACTTTTTTTCGGAAAACAGCTTTTACACGACGGCGGCCGTCCGCATGGCGCACGACCTGTGCCCCCGGGCCGTCACCTGCGCTGCGGTTGCGGCGCGCTGCACGGGAAAGGCGGACGCGCCATGTTAAAACGCGTTTTGTCCGTTCTTTTGCCGGTTGCGGGCGTGCCGCTGGTCATTGCGGCGGGCTACCTTTTGTTCGGCGCGCAGAAATACGCCTGGGTCTGCCTTTGCGCGGCGGCGCTTTCCTGCGTCCCGTTTTTCCTCTCCTTTGAAAAAGGACGCGCCAACGCCCAAAGGCTTGCGCTGCTTGCGGTTATGACGGCGCTGTCCGTCGCCGGGCGCGTGCTTTTTGCCGCGCTGCCCGGGTTTAAGCCCGTCACGGCGTTTGTGGTGCTGACCGCCGTGTATTTCGGCCCCCAGGCGGGCTTCATGACCGGCGCGCTGTCGGCGTTGCTGTCGAATTTCTATTTCGGGCAGGGCCCGTGGACGCCGCTGCAGATGTTCGCGTGGGGCATGGTCGGCTTTTTTGCGGGCCTGCTTGCAGGACCCTTACAGAAAAGCCGGGCGGCGCTGCTTTTGTACGGCGCGTTTTCCGGCGCGCTGTTCTCTTTGGTGATGGACGTGTGGACGGTGCTCTGGTGGGACGGCGGATTTCGGCTGTCGCGCTATGTCGCGGCAACCGTCTCTTCGGCCGGCTTTATGGCGGTTTACGCCGTGTCGAACGTCGTGTTTTTGCTGGTGCTCGCGCGTCCCGTCGGCCGCGTTTTCGAGCGTCTGCGGCAAAAATACGGCCTGTAGCGGCGGCTTTGCACAAGCTGTTGACTTTTGCCGGATTTGGGATTAAAATATACTGAAATCCTATTGCGAACTGAGTGAGATGCATATGAAACTGAA
>CASGAS010000018.1 GCA_949299505.1 uncultured Eubacteriales bacterium | reverse complement strand
TGTTCCTATGATACCTGTTTTTTGCCTGTTCGTCAACCGCCGCGGACAAAACTGCGCGAAAAAAGAGCGCCGCCTGCGCGACGCTCCTTAATACGGGAATTTTTAATCTTCCGAAACAGGTTCTTCGCCCGCGGCCGCCTTGCGTTCCGCAATTTCCTTGACCATCTGCTGCTGCTTCTTTTCAGTCAGGCGATAGAACAAAATCGGAATGATGGTGCCGACCATGCTCAGCGCGCCGGAAAGCACCAGCAGGTTCCACAGGGTCTGCGAGCCTTCGGCGGTGATATAAACGCCGTCCGCCGCGGTCGGGTTGATGCCCGCCCAGTCGTAAGAGAACACGCCGATGAACGCGCCGACCGCCATACCGATCTTGTTCATGAGCGTCTGCATGGCAAAGCAGATACCCTCCGCGCGTTCGCCGGTCTTCCACTCGAGGTAGTCGACCGTGTCGCCGATCATCGCGTAGGAAAGGATGTTGTTCGCGCCCTGCGGGATGCCCAGAAGCACAAGGCCCACAGCGCAGAGAATCAGCTTCCACGGCGCGTCATAGCCGACAAAGTACATGACGAACATGACAATGGCGCCAAGGACGTGTACATAAATGTACGCCCATTTTTTCGTGAATTTTTTGGTCATCCACGGCACCAGGAGCGAGGCGACAAGGCCGCCGGGAACGACGAGCAGGGTAATCAGCGAATACCAGCTGTCGTTGTGCAGGACGTAGCGCGCAAAATACAGACCGCCCGTGTAGGTATAGACCATGCGCGCGCCGCCCAGAATACCGGAGATGACAATCAGCATCAGCTCGCGGTTCTTAAACAGGAGCTTCAGGTTGTGCCCGAGGCTCGGCGGGTTTTCCAGGGACTTGATGCGTTCCTTGGTGTTTTTGAACCCGTAATAGAACATCGGGATGGCGACCACGGTGAACACCAGCGCGCAGACGAAGTAGGTCCACTTTAAGGCGTTGGCGTTATTGTAGATTTCCGAGGGCAGCACCGTGCCGGTCTCGGGGTCTTTGTACTTTGCGGTAACAAGGTCCGTAACAATCGGGACGCCGACCGTAACGATGCCCGCGCCGAGCGTGCAGACAAGGCGCGTGACCGTCAAAAGGTTGCCGCGCACGATGGTGTTGTTGGTCATGCTGCTCGACAGCGCCCAGTAGGGCACGTCCACAACCGTGTAAACGATCGACCAGATAACATAGACCACCGCGATGTAAACGAACGTGCGCACCGTGCCGCCCGACACAAAGGGGTTAAAGCACAGGAGCGTCATAACGGCGATGGGCAGCGCCATCCACTTTAAGTAGGGGCGGCATTTGCCGTATTTCGTACGCGTTTTGTCCACGATGGAGCCCATAATCGGGTCGTTGAGCGCGTCGAAAATGCGCGTGCCGAGCATCAGGTACGCGACCGCCATGGCGCCGGTTACGCCGCCGATCATGACATTGGCGGAGCCGTACAGCAGCGCGTCCGTCATGAAAACGGTCAAGTAAGAACCGATGATGGTGCAGATAAAGTTCTGCCCGAACCCGGCCACCGCGTAGGCGACGGCCTCCTTGGGCTGCAAATTCCCGTCGTTCGGCGTGGTGCCGTAGACTTTGTGCAGCAAAGCCTCAATTTTACCCATTGAGTATCTCCTTTCCTTTTTGGCAATACTATAACTATAAAACAAAAACAGAGGTTTGTCAACCGACTTATTGGACGAAATGTATATTTTCGGCAAGTCTCGCGGTTGACAAAGCGGGGCGGGTGTGGTATCGTGCAAGGAGAAACTTGCCGGGAGCCGAACACAGCATGTCTTGGTCGGTTCCCATATAAGGAGTCGTAGCCATGGCGAACATTTACACACAGCTTTCCGAGCTGGTCGGCCGCACGCCGCTGTTCGAGCCCGTGCGCCTCGCAAAGCTGGCGGGCGTTTCGGCGCGCATTTTGCTGAAGCTGGAGGCCTTTAATCCCGCCGGCAGCGCCAAGGACCGCATCGCGGTCTCCATTTTGGACGCGGCGGAAAAAAGCGGGGCCTTAAAGCCCGGCGGCACCGTCATTGAGCCGACGTCGGGCAATACGGGCATCGGTCTTTGCGCCATGGCGGTCCCGCGCGGCTACCGCGTCGTTATCACCATGCCCGAGACCATGAGCATAGAGCGCCAGAAGCTGATGCGCGCCTACGGCGCCGAGCTGGTGCTTACGCCCGGGGAAGAGGGGATGGCGGGCGCCATTCGCCGGGCCGAGGCGCTGCACGAAACAATGGACAACAGCATCATTGCCGGCCAGTTTGAAAACCCGGCAAATCCCCGCGCGCATTATGAGACGACCGGGCCCGAGATTTGGCGGGACACGGACGGCGGGGTCGATATTTTCGTTGCGGGCGTCGGCACGGGCGGCACGCTTTCGGGCGCGGGCAAATATCTCAAAGAGCAAAACCCCAAGGTGCGCGTTGTGGCGGTCGAGCCCGCTTCGTCGCCGGTGCTTTCCGAGGGGCACGGCGGCGTGCACGGCATCCAGGGCATCGGCGCGGGCTTCGTACCGAAGACGCTCGACACCACCGTCTACGACGAGGTTATGGCCGTTTCCGACGAGGACGCGCTGCGCGCGGCGCGGGCGGTGACCCGTTCGGACGGCGTGTTCGTCGGTATTTCCTCCGGCGCGGCGCTGCATGCGGCGCTCGAGCTTGCAAAGCGGCCGGAAAACGCCGGCAAAACGATTGTGGCGGTTATGCCCGACGGCGGCGACCGGTACCTGTCCACGCCGCTTGTAGAGGGCTGATTTTCCAACCCAAATTCGACAACGCGCGCGAAATCGACGCCCGGTTTCGCGCGCTTTTTGTGGATTTCGCGGAAAATGAACGATGCGCCCGCTTTTGTGGAAAAATGGATTGAAGCACCCGGAAATATTTAGTATAATAAGGTCAAATTTGTGTTTAGGGGAGCGTGTGTATGGAAGCAATCACACAGTTTTTGGAACCCCTGTTTGGCAATGTCATCAATCTTGACTACAAACAGGTCATCATGTGGGTGATCGGCGGGATTCTCATCTATCTCGCGGTCAAAAAGGACATGGAGCCGACCCTGCTTTTGCCCATGGGCTTCGGCGCGATTTTGGTCAACCTGCCGCTTTCGGGCGTGGTCGACCAGATTTATGACACCGGCACGGAGGAGGGCGTTATTGACCTCCTGTTCAATTCCGGTATCGCCAACGAGCTGTTCCCGCTGCTTCTGTTTATCGGCATCGGCGCGATGATTGACTTCGGCCCGCTGCTTACGAACCCCAAGCTCATGCTGTTCGGCGCGGCGGCGCAGTTCGGCATCTTCTTCACCTTGAGCATGGCGGCGCTGTTCGGCTTTGACCTCAAGGACGCGGCGTCCATCGCCATCATCGGCGCGGCGGACGGTCCGACCTCCATTTTCGTCGCCAACTATTTTGAATCAAACTACCTCGGCGCCATTATCGTCGCCGCCTATTCGTACATGGCGCTGGTGCCCATTGTCCAGCCGCCGGTTATCAAGCTTTTGACCACCAAAAAGGAACGC
This sequence comes from uncultured Eubacteriales bacterium, assembly GCA_949299505.1. Classification (GTDB taxonomy): domain Bacteria; phylum Bacillota; class Clostridia; order Oscillospirales; family Acutalibacteraceae; genus Fimenecus. Next base: position 23,145 of record CASGAS010000018.1, on the reverse strand, counting down.
CTCATCCGGATGCCCTACGAGCAGAAGGAAGTCTCCAAGATGACGCGCATCCTCTTCCCCATCATCGTTACGATCATCACCGGTATTTTCGCGCCCCGTGCGGTTGCGCTTATCGGTTTCTTGATGTTCGGCAACCTCATTCGCGAATGCGGCGTGCTCAACTCCCTGTCGGAAACGGCGCAGAACGTCCTTGCAAACCTCATTACGCTGCTTCTTGGCATTACCATTGCGGCGCGTATGCAGGCCGAGGACTTCCTTAACCCCCAGACGCTGCTGATTCTTGCGCTTGGCCTTGTGGCGTTCATCTTTGACACCGCCGGCGGCGTGCTGTTTGCGAAATTCCTCAACCTGTTCTTAAAGAAAAAGATTAACCCGATGATTGGCGCCTCCGGTATTTCGGCGTTCCCGATGTCCGCGCGCGTCGTCCACAAAATGGGGCTTGCCGAGGACAAGCAGAACTTCCTGCTCATGCACTCCATCGGCGTCAACGTCTCCGGCCAGATCGCCTCGGTTATTGCGGGCGGCCTGATTTTGAATCTGATTGCGAGGTAAAGTATGGGTATCAACGTAGAGCTGTTCCTGCAAACGCTGCCGATTATGGCAAAGGGTCTCGTCGGTATTTTCGTCGTGACGGGGATTATCATCCTCTCCATCTATATCCTCAACAAGTCGACCGGCCGGCCGAAAAAGGACAAAAAGAAACCGGACGAAGCGGGCAAATAAGACCGCCTAAAACCATATTGTGGTTTGACGTCCGGCAGCTAAAAAGTGAACCGCCGCAGTGCCTTTTGGCGCTGCGGCGGTTCTTGTATAGAAAGGGGAGAAGCAGGCTTATTCTGCGTTTTCCGCTTTGTCGGTGTTGGGTACGGGCTCGGGCAGCGCGCCTAAGGAGCGCACGTCCTCACCGGCAATGTAAAGCCCCGTAACGGCCGTGTACCCGCGGTATAGGGAAACGGTCACATACGCTTCGGGCTGCTTTGTCTGCGCGGTGTTGTGGGGATTTCCCTGCGTGTAATATTCGCGCAGACGGCCGCCGTCCCAGTACCGTTCGGATTGCGCCGCAAAGAGCGCGGTGTTGCCGGAAGCGTATTCCATGCGCTGCGGAAAGGCGTTCGGCAACTTCCCTTTTATATGGTGGTCCGCTTCGTCGGCCAGAATATCTTTGCCGGCGTCGCTGGCGCGGAAATACGAAAACCCGTCCGCACCGTCAAAAACCAGATATCCTTGTGCTTCTGCATCGTAATACGCGTAATAAAAGTCGTCGGTGTTAAAGGTGATGACGCCGTCTTCGTCCACCGTGTTGAGTGTGACGCGAAAGCGCAGCTCTTCGCCCTTTTCCAGGATATTTTTTTCGAGCTGGGCGTAGTACCCGATAAATCCGGCTACGGCGGCCAGCTGTAAGGCGATTACGCAAAACAGAGCGATAACGGTCAGCTTCTTTTTCATGCGTCTGCCTCCGTTTCCTTTGCCGCCTCGGCGGCTTCGGCAGCCTCCTGTTCCTGCTTGTCGCGCGTGAGCTTGACGTTAATGCCGATAAGCAGCCCGCCGAACACGACGAGCAGGATGCCAAGGAACAGAATGTGGATTTGCAGCTGCAAAAGCAGCTGGATGCATTGCGCAAAGAGCACGAGCAGGCCGAAATTGACATAGGTCAGGCGCATGTGTGCAATGCCGCTCCAGAGCAGCGCCGCACCAAAGCCGATGGCGCCGAGCACGCAGCCCAAAAGCCATCCGGCCGCCTCAAGTCCCAGGCCGACCAATGCGAACACGAACGTCCCGCCCATGCACGCGGCCGCGAGCACCTTCGGCATGTTGTCCGAAAAGGTGTCGCGCCGCAGGACCGCGCACACGGCGACGAGGGCGGCGGACAGGATAAGCTCAACCAGCAGGAACCGCCCCACGTCGGGGGAAATGCTTGCAATTTCCGGGACCCAGTTTTCCGCCGTAAACAGCTGCTGGGACCGGCTGCTGCTCCCGATATGCTGAATGAGCGGGGATTCCCAGCCGAAAATGGAAAGCAGAACTTGCACGGCGGAACAGCCCAGCACCCCCAGCGGCGCAAACGGCATCCGCCAGTCCCGCTCCTTGTCCAAAAGCAAAACGGCAAGGACCGGTGGGATCAGGAAGGGGAAGACCTGCGCGGAAAGACCGAATTTGGAGGTTATCGAAAGCTGGAAAAAACAGAAGAGGACCGCTGCTATTGTAGAGATCCACACGGCAAATTTGTACCGGTTGTCCGTCCGGTCTTTCTGCAGAACCGCCACGAGCAGGATGCCGAGAACCAGCAGAACAGCGGCGGGCAGGAATTGGCCGCCGCCGGCAATCCAACAGAGCACCATGCCCAGGTAAACGGGCAGCGTGGCGACAGAGGTAAACAGCCACAGCACCGGCAGGCACAGCACAATATCCAAAAGCAGGCAGGTCTGGAATCCGCAGTGAATGTCAAACACGCTGTTGACAAGCGCGACGGTTGAAATGACGCCGACGAACCACAGCACCGCCGCGCCCTCCCGGAACAGGACGTTGTCCCGCTTTTTTAGGAACACATACGCCGCGGCCGCCTGGCCGATTAGGATGGGCAGTACGGCAAAGACCGCCTGCAGCGCCGTCGGGAAATCGCGCCAGAAATTGACAAAAATAAGAACAAGCCCAACGCCGACAAGCAGCGTGCCGAGCACGGCGAGTACGATGCGGATGCGGTTGTCCTGTACGGGCTCATCGGTGCCGACATGCTTGCGGCTGCCGTAGATAAGCGTTTCCAGGTCCGTTTCCAGCAGCGCCGCGATGGCTGTCAGGGTGTCTAAATCCGGCTGTGTTTTGCCGGTTTCCCAGTTGGAGACCGCCTGCCGCGTGACGTGCAGCTGTTCGGCGAGCTGTTCCTGCGTCCAGCCGCGCTCGGTGCGCAGGCGGCGCAGGCTTTTTGCGACTTTCGCCATACGAAAACCTCCTTTACACACCTTTATTGAATCACAAATCTGCAAAAATGTCACGCAATATTCCCTTGCAAACCGAAAAAACCGCACGGCAAGGGAAATTTTCCCGCCGTGCGGCGAACAGATTGGATATATTATGTTGGATTTTACAGGACAACCTTCTGCGGCGCCCCGTTTTCCTCGCGGGATTTGTCGGCAAGATAGACGCACAAATGTCCCGCGACGGAGTCGAAGATGGACGTGCACGCCAGACTCGTTTTTCCGCCCTGCAGGAAGTTGACGAAATCCTCCGCCAGCCGCTCGTCGCCGCCGCCGTGTCCGCCGTATGCGCCGACCATGTCGCCGGAGACGTGCAAATCGACCTCCTCCACGATTTTTTCGTCGGTCTTTGTCGGGTGGATTTTCGAGACGTAAAACTTCGATTCTTCAAAATCGCCGTAAATTTCGCCGAGTGTGCCGATAATGTGAATGCGCCGCTCCGACTTGGACGCGCCGCCGACCATGTTGTGCGTGCCGGTCGCGCCGTTCGCAAAATTCACCAGCACCGACTGGTGGTCGACCACGTTGTTGTTGCATTTATAAATGCAGCGGCCGTAGTTGCTGTCCCCTTTGAGCAGGTTGATGCGGTCCTCCTCTGTGGGGCTGTCGATGTCCTCAAGCTTGTCCCAGATATAAAACGCCCAGCGTTCGGGCTGGTCAAGATACAGCCGTTTGGCGGAATACCGGCAGGTCTCCACAAGCGGGCAGTCCACAAGGCAGCGCGTGCCGGCCTCTTTCGGCGCGTTTTCGGGCCTGAACTGGAATTTGCTGCCGAACGAGCAGACCGATACGGGCTTGGTTTCGGCCATCATCCACATCATCAAGTCAATGTCGTGGCAGCATTTTGCCAAAAGCATCGAGGTGTGGCATTCGTCCGAATTCGCCCATTTGCCGCGGACATACGAGGTGGACAGGTGGTGGTAGCTGACGTGTTCGTTTTGCTGGATGTTGATAATGTCGCCGATTTCACCTTTCGCTACGCGTTCCTTGATGGACAGATAAAACGGCGTGTAGCGCAGGACGTGGCAAATCATGACCTTGTTGCCGTTTTTGCGCACGCAGTCCACAAGCCTGCGCATTTCAGCTTCGTTTGTGGCAAAGGGCTTTTCAAGCAGCATGTCGTAGCCTTTTTCCAAAAGGGGAATGGACGTTTCCACATGCTGCTGGTCCATTGTGCCGTTGATAACGGCGTCCGCAAGCTTCGGAACCGCCGCCAGGCTTTGCGCGTCCTGGAAGCAGTTTTCTTTCGGAAAGCCGAACATCTCCTGCGTTTTTCTGCGGCGAACGGGGTCCGGGTCCGCAACGCCCACGATTTTCAGAAGCTCGGGCTTTTCGAGCGCGAGCTTCGCGTAGATGATGGCGCGGTGCCCCGCGCCGACAATCACCGCTGTAATGGGTCCTTTTGTCATAGCACTCATCTCGTTTTTCAAATTTTCCTCATTATATACCGCCGCAGGCGAAAATACAAGGGGCAGGCGAAAAAACAGCCTTCCCGCAGAACGGAAAGGCTGTTTTCAGCGAAGGCGGATGCGCATATCGCCGCCCGCAAAATGCAGGACGGTGTAATTGCCCAAAATGCGCGATGTCACGCGGTCCGTATACCGCGCTTCCAGCTCCGGGAACGTGAGGTTGGAGTTCAAAATCGTCGGCTTCCCGCGCAGCAGCCGGGTGTTCAGCAGCTCGTACAGCGCCGCTTTGGTATACCCGGTCGTGTATTCCGCGCCCAGGTCGTCCAGAATGAGCAGGTCGCAGTCCGCAAGCAGGCTTTCCGTGTCCGCATCCGGCGCGCGGCCGAACCGCTCTTTTTCCAGCTTGCCCAAAAGCGTCGGCGCCGAGCCGTATACCACGCCGTAGCCCTTTTCTATGGCGGCGGCGGCGATGGCAAGCGACAGGTGCGTTTTGCCAAGCCCGGTTTTGCCGTATAAAAACAGGCTGTCCGCATGTTCGGAAAACCCGTCGGCATACGCCTTGCAAATGGAAAGAATCGCCGCCATTTCCTCGCGCGGGACAAGCCCCGTTTCGTCCGGCGTATCGTCGTAAAGGTCCAGCCGGAAGCTCTGAAAATCGGAAAGCTTCAGGGGGCTTTGCGCGGCCAGCTCCTGAAACGCCAGGTCGCGCAGCAGCTTGCGCCGGCAGGCGCAGGGCTTCCCGTCCAAATAGCCTGTGTCGCTGCATTTTGCACAGGTGTAGGCCGGCTGCAGACAAGTTTCCTCGAACCCGGCCGATTTCAAAAGCCGACGGCGCTCCTCCTGCAATTCCAGATTGCGCTTGGCAAGCGCCTGCACGGTTTTGCGCGCGTGCTGCGGATCGCCGACCGCGCGCACGGCGGCAAGACCCGTCGCCGACATTTCCCGTTCAATCGTTATAAGCTCGGGGCAGACTTTTAAGACGGCTTCGCGCTGCTGCTGCGCCTTGCTTTCCGCGCTTGCACGCCGTTCGCGCAGAATCTGCGCCGCGCGCGTAAGCACCGATTTGGAATAGCCCATCTGTTTTACCCCGCTTTCCCGTCGTCCGCCAGCTTTTTCGCCGACACCGTTGCCTTTTTCAGCGCCTCCTCCAGGTCGTAGGAGGTCTTGCGCCCGCCGCTGGCTTTCCGCGCGGCGGCGGCCGCCTGCTGGCTCTTTTCCACCGCCTCGGGCGTTTTCAGGCCCTGCGCGTGCCAGCCGCGTAAAATCTTATCCATATAGCCGAACGAGACCTTTCCGGTGCGGTCGGCCATTTCCTCATAAGCCTTAATCACCATATCCGCCGAAAAGCCCAGCTCGTGCCAGGCAAGCAGATACGCCGTCTGCTTGGTCGTCGGCCGCGGATTTGCAAGCCCCACGGCGGCGGCAAGCGACCGGTACAGCCCGGACGCCGCTTCGTCGCTTTGAATGTAGGCGTTCGCGTCGTCGAGCGTTTCAATTTCCCGCTGCGCCCAAATGCGCCCCAGCTTTAATATATTGGCCGTTGAGCCGCGCCCTTTTCCGGCTAAGTGCTGCAGCAGCGTCAAAATGACCTCTTTTGAAAGGCCGTAGGTATCGTAAAGCGCCAGCAGGGTGGACTGCAAATCCAGTCCGAACGTGCGCCCGAGAATCTGCTGCGCTTCCAGAAACAGGCTGCGCACCGTCGCGTCCTCGGAAAGCCGCGCGCCGATTTGCTCCATGGTCGGCTTCGGTATCGTAAGCTCCGAAGCGTCCGGTACGGCCGGCTTGGCAGCGGGGGCGGCCGGCGCGGCGGGGGATTTCGCCGGGGCCGGGGCGCCGGAGGCGCTGCGCGGTACAAACTTCGTGTTCCCGCGTTCGTCGCAAAATTGCAAAACGCCGTGCGCGACCCAGAAGTCCAACGCGGACAGCACCGCGTCCGCCGAAAGATGCAGCGCAGAAGAAAGCCCGTCTACGGAAATTCCGTTTTCCGGGCTGCAAAACAGGTGCAAAAGCACCTTGATTTCATTTTCTGACGCTTCCTGCAGGCAGATGCCGGCGGCCTTTGCCGGGAGGGGGAACATCGCGCCGTAGCAGCTTGGGTCAATTCGATACATGGCGTGTCACCTAAATTTTCTTTTTGCAGAATTCGGCAAGCGTGCAGCTTTCACAGTGCGCCTTGCGCGCCGTGCAGACCGCGCGGCCGTGCAGCACGCAGCGGTGGCAGAAATTGTTGCTCTCCGCAGGGGGCAGCAGCGCGCGCAACGCCTTTTCAACCTTCAAAGGGTCTTTGGTTTCGACAAGGCCGATGCGGTTCGCAAGGCGGATAAGGTGCGTGTCCGTGACGACGGCGGGCTTGTGGTAAACGTCGCCGACAATCAGGTTCGCCGTTTTGCGGCCGACGCCGGGCAGGGTCGTCAGCGCCTCAATGGTGTCGGGCACCCGCCCGCCGAACTCGCTTTTGATTTTCTGCGCCATTCCGATGATGTCGCGGGCCTTGGCGTGGTAAAAGCCGCAGGAGTGGATGATTTCCTCCACGTCCGAGAGCTTGGCTTCACAATAATCGTCCAGCGTCCGGTACTTGGCAAACAAAACCGGCGTAACCAAATTCACCCGCGCGTCGGTGCATTGCGCCGACAGACGGGTGGCGATGAGAAGCTCCAGCGGGTTTTGCGCGTCCAGCGAGCAAAGCGCGTCCGGATAAAGTTGTTTTAAGGCGTCAACTGCGCGCAGCGCGCGTTCCTTTTTGGTCATAGCTCGTTCGGAAACTCCATGTCGCGGGGTAGCCCCAGAAGATAGTCGGCGGAGACGCGAAAATACCGGCAAATGGCGACGATGTCGCGCAGCGACGGCTCCGAAGCGCCGGTTTCTAAAAACGAGATTTTCCGCTGCGTCACGCCGATGGCGTTTGCAAGATCGGACTGCGTCAGCGGCGGCAGCTTCGCGCACCGCAGCGCTTTCAGATTTTGTCCGAAGGACATGCTCCCCGCGCCCCTTCCTTTCGTCGAATCGCCCCTTATTTTAGCACATCCGCCGCACCGCAATCAAGCCTAAAAACGCCCGGCGTAGTAAAAAAAGAACTACCATTTTTGTGCAAAATGAAAACTATACAATATTTGGTGTTTTTCTATCAAAAATCGGTGAAAAAGCACAATTGCGCACTTGTAAAAACCAGGCGGATTTGGTATACTATTTCCATATCGAAAACCAGAAGTTTTAGTTGGGAGGAACCCGCCATGCGTATTTTGAAATCCGGCCTTGCGCTCGGCGTCGCGCTTTTGCTGCTGCTTTCCTGCGCGCTGCCCGGAACTGCCGCGGCGACGGCGGATACGGATGCCGCAAAGCAGATTGCCGACACCGCGTCCGCACTGCGCGACCCGGCAGGCAGACCGCTGGTCGTGTCCAAATACGGCGACAAGACCGCATATCCCGAAAATTCCACCGCCGCCATTACCGCTGCGGCCGAGGCCGGCGCGGACCTTGTGCAGGTCTATGTCCGGAAAACGGCGGACGATTACTTCGTTTTGATGACGGATGAGAATCTGTCGCGCATGTGCGTCGACGCGCTCGGCAACGGAATTGACCGCAACGTGTCGGAGGTCGGCTACCACGAGCTTTCCGCCTGCCATCTGCGCAACGGCACGGGGAACCTGCACGAGCCCATTACCGAATATACGATTCCGACGCTCACAGAGGCGGTCGATGCGGCAAACGCTGCCGGCGTTTTGCTGGTGCTCGAGGGCGTATGGGCGTTTCGCGAGGAGGTCTACGCGCAGTTAAACGACGCGGGGACGCTTGGCAGCGTTGTGTTCCTTGCCGACGGCGACCGCGGCGAGGTTGTGGACTGGCTGGAATCCAAAGCGCAAATGCCGCTTGTGTTTTCCGCGTACAACGGCAACGTGGTGTTTTCCGCGCGTTCCACCGTTTCGCGCACACTCTCGGCCGGCGCGGTGGGTACAATGCTTTCAAGCTCCAACGCCTACAGCGTCGTGTTCGGGGACTCCGTCATGTCGCGCTTTGCGGAAAAGGGCAGGGGCGTTATCGACATGACCGACCCGGCGCTTTGCGGCGACCGGGAGGACAACTATATCGGCTACAACGACGTCACTGCGCGCGGGTACAGCGTGCTTGTGACCGACCACATTACCGAGCTTTGCGAGTACAACGCGCGCCTGTCCGCGGAGCGCGAACGCCTGAACGAGACGCTTGCAAAGGCGCAGCAGATTGACGTCACGCTTTGCAGCACGCAGTCGGCCAATGCGCTCAAGGACGCGATTGCCGAAGCGCGCGACGCGCTTGCCGCGCCGGCGTCTGAAAACAGCCTGATGCAGGCGCGGTACGCCTTGGAGCAGGCGGTGTCCGGCCTTACGAACCGCACGGACGACGCGGGCGGCAAAACCGTGACCGCCGGGCGCGTTGTTGCCGCGGTGCTGGTGGTGCTTGCGCTTGTGGCGCTCGAGGTCGTGATTGTCCGGGTCCGGAAAAAGAAGCAAGAAAAGCGCCGCCGCGAACGCCGCCGCGAGCGCGAGCAAAAGGACGAGCAAAACTGACGGTTCTGCCGGAGGGGCGCCTTTGGGCATACCTCTCCGGCACCTTACATAAATTTAACTTGCGTATTTTTCTGAAATCTGTTATCATGTACAATAGACTTGCAGCAAAGGAGTGTGCGCATTGTCCGAAAAGGTAAAAGAACTGTTTTGTGAGAAAAACGGGAAGCTGAATTACTGGCATACCATTCTGACCGGGTTCGGCTTCCTGGCTTCGTCAATCGCCTGGGCGATTTACGACCCGTACATCACCAAAATCCTCAACCATCTTCTGGGGGATTCGCCGGTCGTCGCCGAATGGAGCGCAAAGCTCAACGAAAGCCTGCCGTTTTTGGCGCGCTTTGCCGCGGCGCAGGGCGAGGACGTTACCCTGGCAGGCGGCGGTATTACGCTGGTTCCGTTGTTTATCGGTATTATTATGACCTTTGACAACATTTTCGGCGTAATTTTCCAGCCGACCTTCGGCAAGCTATCCGACCGCTGCCATTCCCGGCTTGGCAAACGCCGTCCGTTCATCACGTTCGGCGCGCCTGTCTGCGCGGTTCTGTTTGCGCTTATCCCGCTTTGCGCGCTGCGCGGCTCGCTGTCGCTGACAATGGTCTGCATCATTCTGTTCGTCTTTGTCATGTCCCTTTGGCGCGCGCCGGTCGTCGCTTTGATGCCGGATTTAACGCCGCCCGCGCTTCGTTCGGAGGGCAACGCCATCATCAACCTGATGGGCGGCCTTGGCAGCCTTATCGGCATGATTGCCGGCACCATCGTTACGCTGGTTTATACGGCCGCTACGGGCATTGAGGTCAACTCCGCCAACGAGGAACGCACCTATCCGTATGTGTTCCTTATCGGCTCGGTCGTCATGATTATCGGTATGCTGGTCGTCCTTTTGAAGGTCAAGGAGCCGGACAGCCGCCTGGCCGTTGTTGCGGACCAGAACATCGCGATGGACGCCGCTGCCCGCCGCGCCGCCGAAAAGGAGGCCAAGCGCCGCGAAAAGGCGGAGCGCCGCGCGCAGAAACTGTCGAGCGCCGAGCGCAAGAGCCTGATTTTCATGCTCATGGGCCTCTTTTTCCTGTTCTGCGGCTCCAACGCCATTCAGACGTTCTTCTCGCTGTTCGCAGCTGAGATTCTCCACATGCCGACCAGCCAGGCAACCATTCTGATGGCAATCTTCGCGGTCTGCTCGGCGGCCGCCGCGCTGCCCGCGGGCAAGCTCGGCAAGAAGTTCGGCCGCAAAAAGACCATTCTCGGCGGCCTTGCCACCTTCATCCTGGCGTTCGTCGTGTTCTTCAGCATCTTCAGCGTCCTGATTTCGCAGGACGGCTTCAGCATCAGTTCCTTCAATTCGACCAACAAGGTGTATACAAGCGTGGTCGAGCAGGTGGACGGCTACAACGACGAGCATGCGCTCAAGGACGACGCGCTCATTGAGATGGACGGCTACATCGCCTACCTCAACGGCGGGCTTACCGGCGCGCAGGCGGAAAAATACGCCGCCTTTGACGCGGAGATTACCGCCGAGGGCTATGATTTCGACGCGGTTGTTCGCGCGGCCAACGCGCAGTTCGGCCTGCAGCTGACCGAAGCGGACCGCGGCCAGGCGCTGGAAGCGGTCAACAGCTCGCTCAACGACGTCATTGACATTCTGAAGATTCTCATCTATCCGGTTCTGGTGCTTGCGGGCGCGGCGAATATGTTTATCACCGTCAACACCCTGCCTTTGGTGCTGGAAATCGGCGGCGTGGAAAAGGTCGGTACCTTTACGGGGTATTATTACACGGCGACCTTCTCGGCGCAGATCGCGTCCCCGATTGTTTACGGTGTTGTCGCCATGCTCAGCGGCACATACCTCTCCCTGTTCTATTACAGCCCCATCGCCTTTGTCCTCAGCGTTTTGTGCATCCTGTTCGTCCGCCACGGCGAAGCGGTCCCACAGGAGCTTGTGGATAAAGTCGAGCTGGAAAACGCCGACTGATGCAAGCTTAAAAGAAAACACAGCCCCGCAGACAGGTTCTGCGGGGCTGCGCTTTTGTTATTTTGCTTAGCGTTTTTTCAGCGCAACGCTTAAGCCCTTGCCGACGGCCGAGCCCAATACGGCGCAGACGACAAGCTCAATGGGGGCGTTTATACCCGCCGCAATCCCGATAACGGTTTTGAGGACGGTGTCAACGCCGCCGAGCGAGGCGGCCTGCTCGGGGGTAAACTGTATGTCCCAGAACAGCAGCGCGAGCGCCCCTAAAAACAGCGCCGTATTCAAAAGCGAACCGGAAACGCCTGCGGCGACAAAGCTCCAGCCGCCGCGCCGGTCATGCTTGCGGCAGGCCTGAAAGACAAGTCCGCACAAAAGCCCGGCCAACACTCTCGGCACAAAGCAGACGAAAAATGTCCGCGGAATGCTGATGGCGGCAAGCACCGTCCCCAGCGCGCTGCCCATGAAGCACTGCACAAAGCTCGTAAGACCGAATACGCCGCCTAAAAAAGCGGCGACGCCCGGTCCGCGCGTGACGGCGCCGACGATGACGGGCACCATGATGAGCGTAAGCTCCAGCCCGCCCAGACGCAGGTAACCGATCGGCGTAAAGGTCATAACCAGAATAATCGCCGTCAGCACCGCGGTCTCCACGAGCGCAAGCGTTTTGCCCGCGCGCACGCGCGCAGGCGTTGGATTGGTGGTTTTCATATGTTCCTCCTTGCTGCTGCTCCCGTGCGGGATGCAGCGCATATTTGACAAAGAAAGCCGGGCGTTTATTTGTTTTTGTCGTAGATTACCTTAAGCCCCTGCAAAATCAAATCCGCGTCCGGCTCGATTTTGTGCCGGCAGACCGGATAGATATACTTGGAAAGCCCGCCGGTCGCCACAATGCTTTTCGGCGTCCCGAGCTCTTCGGAAAACCGGTCCAAAAGCCCGTCAATCATCGCCGCCGTGCCGAGAATAACGCCGCTTTGCATGCTTTCCACGGAATTTGTCCCGCATGCCTTTTTCGGCGCTTCCAGGGGGATAGCGGGCAGCAGCGAGCTGACGCTGGTCAGGGCTTTCAAAGAGACCTGTATGCCCGGCGCGATCATGCAGCCGCGGAAACTCAGGTTTTCATCGACCGCGTAAATTTTGGTCGCCGTGCCAAGGTCGACCACAAAAGCGGGGAGGGGGTGCCGGTGAACGGCGCCGACCGCCCCGGCGGCAAGATCCGCGCCCAGCTGCGCCGGGTCGTCGATGCGGATGTTTAGACCCGTGCGTACGCCGGGCGACAAAACGAGCGGCGCTTTGCCGGTAAGCGTCCGAACCGCTTCAACCAGCGCGGCGGTTAGCTCCGGTACAACCGAGCCGATAACGCAGCCTTCAACCGCTTCAAGCGATACGTCGTGCATGGAAAGCAGAGTGCGCAGCAAGACGGCGTATTGGTCGTCTGTTGTGTCGCGCTGCGTAGCCAGCCGCGCGCGCATCGCAATTTGCTCGCCGTCAAACAAGCCCAAGTTGATGTTGGTGTTGCCAATGTCTACAGTTAAAATCAAATCTGCACCTGCTTTCTGCTTACACTTGCAAAGCCCAGTTTACCACATTTAGGGCAAAAAAACAAGAGACCCGGTAAACCGGGTCTCTTTTCCGAAGCACACGTTTTATTTGTCGGACTTTTTCTTGCGGGTCAGAAGCAGCACCGCACCGGCAGCCGCCGCAACACCGACAACGGCGAAAGCAGCCGTGTCGCCCGTCGCGTCCTCGCCGCCGAAATCGTTGGCGTCTTCATCCACGTCGCCGTCGTCGCCGCCGTCATCGCCGCCGCCGAAGCCGAGCATGCCGCCGATGGTGTCAAAGATGCCGCCGAAGAAATCGCCGACGCCGCCCAGCAGGCCGCCAAGGCCGCCTTCTTCCTCCGCCGCCGTAGTTTCTTCAGACGCGTTGATTTGTGCCTGCACAAGGTCATAGACGTTCTGCGGGATGATGTTGCGCTCGTAAAGTGCGTCTACCACATCGCGCATCTGGTCCGCCGTAATGCCAAGACCCTTGAGTGCGGAGATAATTTCCGTCGCAATCTCCTGCGCCTGCTCGTCGCTGACGATGGGGGCCGAGGTCGTGGGCTCTTCCGCCGCATCCAGAGCCGCTTTCAGGGCGGCAACGGATTCCGCGTTCAAAACGCCGTCGGCTTCCAGCTGCTGGATAGCCGCTTCCACATCCGCCTTGGAAACGCCCAGCTTGAGCGCAGCGTCTACAATGGTTTCTGCGGTGGCCGCGTCCAGCGTGGCGCCCTGCAGCATCCCTGCGATGATAGAAGCAAGCTCATCCGTGGAAGGAACGCTGGGGAGCGTCGGCGTGCCGCCGCCGGTAATGGAACCGATGATTTGCTCAATCACCGGGCCGACCGTTGCAATAATCTGATCCAGGACGCCGGAGTCCGACGGATCTGCCGCAAAGCTCGGTACGCACAGCGTGACTGCCAGAACCAAGGTCATCAGGACTGCGAGAACCTTTTTCATGTTTTTTCCCTCTTTTACTCAAAATTTGCAGGCACAGGCCTACTTTTAAGGATAGTTTACAATAATTTTTCCGTACTGTCAAGAAAATACGACCAATTTTATAATAATCATTAAAAATTGTTCATTTGTTTACGAATTAAGAAAAACAGCTTTCTTGTTGGGAATCCGCTATGCCAAAAAAAGCGGCGCAGACACAGCATAGACGCGCCGTTCGCGTTACAGACAAAAAAGCAGCCGACAAAGCGGCTGCAGTTCTTTTGATACAATGCCTTAAATCGATATTGCTTAAATCGGAACCGGCTTCCATGCAAGGGGAAGCAAATCTTTTATATCTGCCTTTACCACATTGTTGTTTTCATCGTTTAATATGACCTGAATATTCGGGCAGTATTCTATAAGCATTTGACGGCAATTGCCACAGGGTGGCACCAGGAAATTCGGTGCGTTGTCGTGAACTGCGACAATTGTGTCGAAATCCTTTTCTCCGGCCGAAATTGCCATGCCGATTGTGATGTATTCTGCGCAAGAACCGTGAATGCCGTCACAGTTTACGCCGCTGTAAATTTTTCCGCTTTGACAACGAAGCGCCGCGCCGACCGTATGGTGATAAATCCCATCGTCAAAATTCCTTTGCAATGTTTCAAGCGCGATTTTTATAAGTTCTTCATCTTCCTTTGTAATTTTATAAAATTTCATCTGCTGTTCCCCTTGGCGGTGTTGATGGAAGCGACAAGCATTGCACGCAATCCGGCGCAAATTTTATCCGCTCTTAAATCGGTTTTCGCTTATTTTGTTTTTCATTCGCACCTTTTTTTGTGTGTTTCATTAAAAAAGCAGCCAACATAGTCGGCTGCTTTTTTCTGGTTGCGGGGGTGGGACTTGAACCACACGACCTCCGGGTTATGAGCCCGACGAGCTACCAACTGCTCTACCCCGCGATATGGCGCGCTCTCTCGAGTGCCTTAATATCATACTATGCAAGGCCGCGTTTGTCAAGACCTTTTTTATATTTTTCCGATGCGGCAAAACGGTACCGCTTTCGGCTATACTATTTTTACAGTTTCACGCCAAAAAAAGATTGACGATTCGGTGAAAGAGCTATAAAATATGTATTAGACATTACGATTTTATACAGATTCACGGAAATCGGCTTGGCGTGCAGAAAAGAGGGAATCTTATGTCTTCACGTTTGTTGCGCTTGTCCGCTGTTTTTCTGGCGGGCGTTCTGCTGCTTTTGTCCGCCGGGTGCGGCGGAGAACCGCAAACACAGCCGCCAAACACGACCGCGCCCGCCGAAACCGCCCCCACAACGCAGACGACCGAAGCGGCGCAGGCGCCTGCGCCCGCCGCGGCAGCCGAGGCGACGCAGCCGGTCGTCCCGACGACGAAGGCGGATATTCTGCGCCTGTATACCGAGGTCATGAACAAGGCGAAGTCCGAAAAGCCCGCTTACCATAAAATGGAGTACCAGGAGGTCACGGAGAAGAATTTTGAACAGGCGGCGGTCAATATCGCGCTGAGTCTGGCGTCGCAGTTCATGACCAGCAAGGAAAAGGCAGAGAAAAATCCCGAGATACACGAAAAGGGCGCGCCCGCGCCGTACTTCCCGCTGTACGAAGGGGAGGTCGGGTGCATGCTGGACCCCGCCGACGCGGAAAAGGCGATTGAAAAGGCCGCCTGCCGCACGCTTTCGGACGGGAACTATGAAATCGTCATTACGCTCAAGCCCGAAACCGACCCGGAGCCGTTTACCTCTTACCACGGGCAGGTGTTCGCGCCCATTTCCCGCAAGGTTATCGACACCGAAATCGAAAAGCTGCGCGTCGTCAAGCCCGAGCGGTATTCCATCGATTACCACGACTGCACCGCAACGCTTGTTTTCAACCCGCAGTCCAAAGAGATTGCGTCCCTTTTGCAAATGACCTATGTGACCATCACGGCGAAAGGCGTTATCGACCTGGGGCTTGTGGAATACGCCATCGACGGGACCGCGGCGCTGGAAAACACGCTGACCATTACGGATTTTCAATATTAAACGCCGCCGAAAAACAAAGCCCGGTGGCATAAGGAGGCCTACCTTTGCAGCACGAAATTACAAAACGCACGCCGCTGCTTGACGAAAACGGCAATCTTTCAGAGCCCGGCTACTGCGTCCACAACCTCTACGACTATGACCGCCGCGCCGTTCGCGCGAATCCGCTGCGCATCAAGGAATGGGATTTTTATCAAATCTCCGACAAGCGCTACACGATGCAGATGACCATTGCGTCGATTTCCTACGGCGGCATGGCGGGCGTCACGCTGTTTGACCGGCAGACCGGCGAACGCCACGAGTGCACCGCGCTGTCGCTTCTCACCTTTGACAAATACCATCTGCCTGCAAACACCGAGGTCCCGCATAAGATTGTCGTGGAACGGCCGCATTTCCATATGTCGTTTGACGTGACCGAGCAGCGCCGCGTTCTGAAGCTGCGCGGGCGCAACCGCAAGGGCGGCGATTTTAAGGTGGACGTCGTCTACGACGTCATGCCGGGGCTGCAGTCGCTGGTGATGGCGGTGCCGTTTCGGCAGAAGGGCCATTTTTATTTGAACCAGAAAATCAACTGTATGCCCGCCCATGTGCAGGTGCGTCTTGGCAAACGCGTGATT
Organism: uncultured Eubacteriales bacterium; assembly: GCA_949299505.1. Classification (GTDB taxonomy): domain Bacteria; phylum Bacillota; class Clostridia; order Oscillospirales; family Acutalibacteraceae; genus Fimenecus. The sequence goes on along the minus strand of CASGAS010000018.1, from coordinate 7,107 downwards.
ACGTTCGACCCGGAAACCTCCTTCGGCCTTTTGGATTGGGGCAGGGGGGTCTGGCCGTTTGCGCAGAGCTGGTACTGGGGCAACGGCAGCTGCTATCTGCCCGACGGGCGTATTTTCGGCTTTGAGATTGGCTGGGGCTTCGGCAGCATGGACGCGGCCAGCGAAAACACGCTGTTTTTGGACGGCGTCGCGCACAAAATCGACCAGGTCTATTTGCAAAAGGACCCGAAGGATTATATGCGGCCCTGGGTGTTTTCGTCCAACGACGGGCGCTTTGAAATGACCATGACGCCCGAATTTGACAATTACACGAACCTGCGCTTTTTCGGCGTCGGCAACCGCTGCCACCAGGTGTTCGGCAAGTGGAACGGTTCTGTGGTTCTCGACGACGGGACAAAGCTCGACATCCGCGACATGACCGCCTTCTGCGAGTTTTCCGACAACCATTGGTAATTTTGCGTTTTGCCCGCGGCACACTTGGCGCCGCGGGCTTTTTTTGCGCCGCCGAAGCCTTGCAATTTCCGGGATTTCTTGGTAAAATGATACCGCTTTAGTTTGTTCATATCGGAGGAACCTTTATGCAGGCACGCAACCTCATTGACCTTGCGGATATGTCCCGCGGCGATCTCGAAGAGATCATCCGGCTTGCGGGCATGATTCGCCAAAATCCCGCGATTTTTACCGACGCCTGCCACGGCAAGATTATGGCGACGCTGTTTTACGAGCCGTCTACGCGCACGCAGATGTCCTTTCAGACTGCCATGCTGCGCCTGGGCGGCAAGGTTATCGGCTTTGACGACCCCTCCAACGCGTCCGTCGCAAAAGGGGAAAGCTTAAAAGACACCATCCGTGTTGTCAGCGGCTATGCGGACCTTATCGTTATGCGCAACCCGGTGGAAGGGTCGGCGCTTGCCGCTTCGCTGTATTCCAAAAGCCCGATTATCAACGCGGGCGACGGCGGGCACCTGCACCCGACGCAGACGCTTACGGACCTCGTGACCCTCTGGTATGAAAAGGGTACGCTTGAGGGGCTCACGATTGGCCTTTGCGGCGACATGAAAAACGGCCGCACCGTCCACTCGCTTGTCAAGACCCTGTCGAAATACAAGGGCAACCGGTTTGTCATGATTTCAACGCCGCAACTGCAAATGCCGCCGTATATTCTGGAGATTTTACAGGAGAACGGCTGCGCGTACAGCTTTGCGGACAGCCTCGAGAGCGCCATAGCCGACCTCGACGTGCTCTACATGACGCGTATTCAGCAGGAGCGCTTTGCCTCTGCCGAAGAATACGAAGCGCAAAAGGGCGTGTTTGTGCTCGACGAAGCGAAAATGCGCCTTGCGAAATCCGACCTCGTGGTGCTGCACCCGCTGCCGCGCGTGGACGAAATCACCGTCGGCGTGGACGAAGACCCGCGCGCCAAATATTTTGAGCAGGCGGAATACGGGATGTACGCGCGCATGGCGCTGATTATCACCATGCTGCAGTCCCGCCTGGGCGCCGTGCCCGAAATGCCGCGCTGGGACGACGCGCGCTGCTGCCAAAACCCGCGCTGCGTGACAAGCACCGAGCCCTACGTCCCGCACCGATTTTACGAAAAGGGGGGCAAGGCGGTCTGCCAGTATTGCGACAGCCCGCTTGACGCATGAACATACTGGTCCTGTTCGGCTCGCCGCACGCGGTCGGCAGCACCGCAAAGCTTTGCGACGCGTTTTTGTCGGGGCTGCCTAAAAACGCGCAGGTGGAGATGGTTCGCCTGTTTCAGCTCAAGCCCACGCCCTGTAACGACTGCGGCTACTGTAAGGCGTCCGACGGCTGCTCCAAAAAGGATTTGGACGAATTTATGCAGCGCTTTTTTGCCGCCGACCTTGTCGTGGTCGCGTCGCCTGTCTATCTGATGTCGTTTCCCGCGCCGCTCAAGGCGCTGTTCGACCGTTTCCAGCGCTTTTACTGCGCGCGGTTCTGCCGCGGGATAGAGGGGTACGTCCAAAAACCGAAGCGCGCAGTGCTGCTTTTGACGGCCGGCGACGAAGCTGAGCCGGGGCGGACGGTCATCCTCAACCAGGCAAAGCGCGCGTTTTCCGTTATGAACACGCGTATCTGCGGCGATATAACCGCGGAAAAGCTGGATACGGCGCCCATTTCGGAAACAACGCTTCAGCGTGCATATCAGCTCGCCGGACGTTTACAATAAGAGAAAAGGTAGGGATTCACATGGAAATTCAACACATTTCACTTGCCAATTATCAGCAGGAGGTTTCCAAAAGCGACAGACCCGTGCTTTTGGACTTTTACGCCGACTGGTGCGCGCCCTGCCGGGCGTTCGCCGGGGAGATTGCGGCGTATGCCGCCAAAACCGACCGCGTCAAGGTCGGCAAAATCAACGTCGACGAATCCGGCGACCTTGCCATGACCTACGGGGTGATGTCCATTCCCACGCTCGTGCTCGTGCAGGACGGAAAAGAGGTTGCCCGGCGCGTGGGCGGCGGGGAAGTCGCCGACATTGAAAGCTTTGTCGCTGAGAACCTGGGCGCCGCCGAATAAATAAAAAATGCCCGCCGCAGGTCGGTAAGACCCGCAGCGGGCGTTTTCTTTTCTCAGCTTAAGAAACATTAAAATAGATTTTCCGCGTCAGCGACGTGCGCTCGCTGTCGCTTTGCGCGTCGTCCGCGAAGCCCGGGTACTGCACCTCGCAGTATGTCGGGTACCACAGATATTCGATTTCGCTTTCCTCACCGTAAAAGCCGTACAGCGTCCCGGCGTTGCGGTAGGAGAGGAAAAAGGGCCCGTACCGCTTGTATACATGCACGACCGGCTCGCCGGCGTCGGCCTCCGTTTCCAAAAACGCCTTGTGCGCCCCGTCGTCGGCTATGTTGCCCGCGGCGTAGGGCGTGTGCGTCAGCAGCGCGCCGAACACGGCGGCAAGCCCTGCGAGCGCGCAAAGCGTGCACAGCACAATTTGCAGCGCGGTTTGCAGGAAACGGTCGCCGGCTTTCTTGCGGCGCTTGAGCCAGAGCACCAGGCAAACCGTAAGCCCGATTGCGCCCGCAAGAAACGGCAGCGCCAGAAAAGCGTGCAGCGGACGGCCGAACAGGCAGCCCGAAAGGCCGAAGATGTCAAGGACGATAAAAACGACGCTTAAAGCGAGCAGCGCGCCGAACACGCCCGCTAAAGGTTTCAGTTTGCTTTTTTGCATGGCACACCTGCGCTTTCCGAACGCTTGTTAAACGGGTTACGGACGAATAAAAACGAAAAAACCGAAAGCCTCGGCTTTCGGTTTTTTGGTGCGGATAAGAGGACTTGAACCTCCACCGAGTTGCCCCGACTAGAACCTGAATCTAGCGCGTCTGCCAATTCCGCCATATCCGCATGTTGCGCGCGTTCTTTTCGCGTGCTCGAATATAATAGCATTGAAATCCCGGTTTGTCAATCCCGTTTTTTCGTTTTTTTGCGAAAACACGAAAATCTATTTTCCCCGCCGTCTTAGCCGTCTTATGAGAAACGCTTTTCCAAAAACCTTGCCACGCCGTCTTCGTCGCAGCTGTCGATTACGCCGTCCGCAGCTTCCTTTACGGCGTCCACCGCGTTTGCCACCGCATATTTTGCATCCGCGACGGCGAACATCGGCAGGTCGTTTAGGTTGTCGCCGAATACGACAAGCCGGTCCGCGCCGCAAAGCCGCTTCGCCTCCAGCGCGCCGGTCCCTTTTCCGGCCTTTCCGGAATAGACCTCCAAAAACCAGTAGGGGGAATAGCTGTCCGCATAAAAGGAGAACCGCAGCTCGGGTATCGCCTCCAGCGCCTGCGTTATCGGCAAAAGCGATTCGTGGGTATCCACCGTGCTCAAATAGGTCGGATGCTGCCCGGGCGGGACCTGGAGCTTTTCCACGCGGCGAAAACGCCCCTGCAAGCTCGCCTTGCGCGCCTCGTAAAAATCCTTTTGCACCTGCAGGCGGTGCTCGGTAAAGTGGATGGACAAAAGCCCGTCGTCACCGTACAAAAACAGCTGCGGGGCCTTGTTGTGCGCCGTGAAAATACGGATGGCCGCCTGCAGCGCGTCGTGCGCAATAGCGTGGTAGGAAAGCACCCGCTTTTTTTGCAAATCATACAGAAACACGCCGTTGTTGAGCACGGCCGGGGCGCGCAAATCGAGCGTCTCTACGAGCTTGGAAGCGGACAGGAACGTCCGCGCCGTAGAGACGGAAAGCAGCAGCCCGCGTTTTGCAAGCGCATTGATTGTGCGCGCGGTGGTTTCGGAAACGGCCCCGGCGCTTGTCAGCAGCGTGCCGTCGAGATCGGTTAAATATAAGGTCTTCATAAACGCTCCTTTTTCTGTTCGGCAATAGTGTAACACATTTTGCACCGACCGGCAACAGCCGAAAAAACGGACGGCATGTGCCGTCCGTTTTGGTTCAGGAGATTTTGGCAGGTTCCTTTTGCTGCGCTTCGCTATGTTCTTCCGGTGTTATTTCATCGTGTTCTTTCGAGCTCGTCGAAATCTTTTCCTGCGGCTCGCCCTCGTTGCAGCGCTCGACAATGGCGAAGAACATCGTCACAATCAGCAGGTAGGGGATGGGGCTGAAAATCCCGGGGTTTACAAGCGACATCAGCTCAAGACTGATATAGGAAAGAAAGACCGTCATGTTGAACATCGTCGGCTTTTTCCAAAGCAGCAAAAGTCGGCGGATGAACTGGTAGGAGTACGCCAAAATCCCGACGATGCCGAAGCTGCCGGCGATTTGGATGGGCGAGCAGTGGTACCACGCCACCGAAAAATCCGCGCCCGCATACACGTCGCGGTTGCCCATGTAGCCAATACCCGTGCCGAAAACCGGGTGGTGCAGAAAATCCCCGATGCCGCGCATGTACTGGTAGTACCGGACTTCCTGCTGTTCGCCGATTAGAACGCCGTTTATGGCGGACAGCAGCCGGTCGACCGTAGAGCCGAAAAAGCTGATGAATTCGCTTGAGAAAATCAGCAGCGCGAACACGATGCACACGCAAATGGTAATGTAGGTCAGTCGTCTGCGCCGGTCATAGAGGATGAACAGTGCGCAGCACATAAGCATTTCCACCGCGCCGAAGACCATGCCGCCGCGCGAGCCGGTCAGCAAAATGCAGAAATAGAACATAAAGCCGAGCACAATGGAATACGGCTGCTTGTTCCCGCGCAGAAAAGCGAAGGGGATGCACAGCATCAAAAAGGTCGAGTAGTTGTTGCGCCACTGCATATACAGAAGGTCGCGCGTCTCTAAGACCTCGTTGATATTCACCATATAAAACGCGATGGTCACAAGGCTTGCAAAGCACCCGGCAATGACCATGATAAGCGTGACCTTTTCAATCAGCGAATAGCTTCTGCGCGGCGTGAGGTGCGTGTAAAAAATGCCGTACAAAAGCACCATGCCGAAGCCCAGCGCCAGCATATTGAAAATGGAAACGCCGCTGAAATATTCCTCCTTGGAAATCACGCCCACGCCGCCGAGCGTCACCGCGACGGAAACGAACAGCATCGAGCGCGTTAAGGAGCCCTTGAAAGAGAGCTTTTTCCAATAGAGAATGAAATGCAGCAGCAAACAGACAATCAAAACAATTCCAAGCGGGACATACTGGATGAACACGCTGTAGGAATTATAGCATTTGGCGGCGATGAGGCAGACGAGCATAAAGGGCATAAACGTCGCCAACAGATCGTCGCAGACAACAAGCGTCACACCCGTGATGCACGCAAAAACCAGCACCCCGGGCACGTTCCATTCCGTTATGGCGAAAACGGCTGCCAAAATGAACAGCCCCATCATATAGCGTCCTGTGATCATCAGCTCGCGCAAACGCGTAAGCTGCGTCAGAAACCGCGTTCGGTCCATAGCCTCATCCTCTACCGCAGGTTGGCGCAGAAACATTTCTGCGTATGACCGCCTTATATTATATAGGAAAATTCAAAAAAAACAAGATTTGTAACCAATTTATAATTTGGTTACAAAATGGTTAAACGGAAATCGAGCACGTCCGGCAGCGCAAAAGACGCCTTGCAAGGAAAAAGGAAATATGGTATAGTAATAAGGCTATACAGAAAGGAGCGCGCGTATGGAGACGCAAGTCGTATTCGGGCCCGGCGATGGGAGCCCGGCGCCGTATTACCGCATTCCCTCGATGGTCACGACGAAAAACGGCGTGGTTGTGGCGTGCGCGGACGCCCGCATGTGCTCGGGCATGGACAACCCCAACCGTATCGACAAGGTCGTGCGCCGCAGCCTGGACAGCGGCAGGACCTGGGGAAAGTATATCGTAGCCGTGCGCGAACACGGCGACCGGAAAATGCACGCGTCGGCGGCCATTGACCCGTGCCTTGCCTATGTGCCGCAGGCCGGGCGCATTTTGATGCTGTATTCCCACACGCCCGCCGGCGTCGGCATCCGCAACAGCCGCGTGTGCGTCGGCGAAACGCCGGACGGCGAACGCTGCGTCAAAGGCCGCGTGCGCCGCTATTTATGGCGAAAGGACCGCCTGGTTACGAAAAACGGCGGCGAGACGCCGTACACCGTCACACCCGGCGGGGATGTGCGCAAAAACGGGCGGCTTCGCGGCAATCTGTTCACCGGCGGGGCGTTCCGGGAAGAACGCACGTCCTACCTGATGCTTTGCTACAGCGACGACGACGGCGAGACCTGGTCCACGCCCGTTTCGCTGAACCGACAGGTGAAGCTGCCGTATATGAGCTTCATCGGTCCCGGCCCCGGGCGCGGCATTGTGCTCGAGCACGGCGAATATGCTGGGCGCGTGGTGTTCCCCATCTATTTCGGCACGCGCAAGTTTCCGCTGCGCCTTTCGTGCACGGTAATTTACAGCGACGACGGCGGCGAGACCTGGCATTTGGGCGAAAGCCCCAACAATACGCGCGAGGTCGGCGGCAAGCGGCTCAACTGCCGCACCGTCGGGCAAAAGGACATGCTGACCGAATCGCAGGTCATAGAGCAGGCCGACGGGACGCTCAAGCTGTTCATGCGCAACCATGACCCGCGGCACAGCACCGCCGTGGCATACAGCAGAAACGGCGGCGAGAGCTTTTCGGACTTTACCTGGGACGACAGCTTACCGCAGCCGGTCT
>CASGAS010000017.1 GCA_949299505.1 uncultured Eubacteriales bacterium | reverse complement strand
AGATTATGTCGTACCCCGTGACGAGCAGGTCGGTGGGGTAGAAGTAGTCGAGATCGGGAGTGTCGTCGGGATAGCCCAGCGTGGAGAAGGGCCACAGCGCCGAGGAGAACCAGGTGTCGAGCACGTCCTCGTCCTGTTTGAGGTCTTTGCAGCCGCAGTGAGGGCACTCCGTGGGATCTTCCTTGGCGCATATCTCCCTTCCGCAGTCGGGGCAGTACCACACGGGTATGCGGTGCCCCCACCACAGCTGGCGGGAGATGCACCAATCCTTTACGTTCTCCATCCAGTTGAAGTATATTTTAGCAAATCTTTCGGGGATGAACGTAGTCTTTTTATACGTTACGGCGTTGATGGCGGGGCGGGCGAGGGGCTCCATCTTTACGAACCACTGCTTGGAAACTATGGGCTCTACGGTGGAGCGGCACCTGTAGCAATGGCCTACGTTGTGGGCGTGGGGCTCCTTCTTTAAAAGGTATCCCTGCGCCTCGAGGTCGGCTTCGAGCGCCTTTCTGCACTCGTATCTGTCCATGCCGCAGTACTTGCCCGCATTCTCGTTCATGGTGCCGTCGTCGTTCATGACGCGGACGACGGGCAGGCCGTGGCGGAGGCCGACTTCGAAGTCGTTGGGGTCGTGCGCGGGAGTTATCTTCACGCAGCCCGTACCGAACTCCATGTCGGCGTGCTCGTCCCCCACGACGGGGATGGGCTTATTGACTATGGGCAGGACGACGTTTTTGCCTATGAGATGCTTGTAGCGCTTGTCGGCGGGATTGACGGCAACGGCCGTGTCGCCGAACATGGTCTCGGGGCGGGTGGTGGCGACGACGAGATACTCGTCGCTCCCCTCTACGGGGTATTTGAGGTGCCAGAAGAAGGAATTTTCCTCGGCGTACTCGACTTCGGCGTCGGAGAGCGCCGTTTTGCAGTGGGGGCACCAGTTGATTATGCGCGAGCCGCGGTAGATGAGACCCTTGTTGTAGAGGTTGACGAACACCTCCCTGACCGCCTTGGAGCACTTTTCGTCCATGGTGAAGGACAGGCGCGACCAGTCGCACGAGGAACCCATCTTTTTGAGCTGCTCTACTATCCTGCCGCCGTACTTTTCCTTCCACGCCCATGCGCGCTCGAGGAACTGTTCGCGGGTGATATCGCTCTTTTTGATGCCCTCCTTGGCCATCTCCTCGACAATTTTGACCTCGGTGGCTATGGAGGCGTGGTCGGTGCCCGGCAGCCACAGCGCGCAGTAGCCCTGCATGCGCTTGAAGCGCGTGATGGCGTCCTGCAGGGTGTTGTCGAGCGCGTGGCCCATGTGCAGCTGCCCCGTGATGTTGGGGGGCGGAATGACGATGGTGTAGGTCGGCTTGTCCGCTTCGCGCTTGGCGTGGAAATAACGGCGCTCCAGCCACATTTGGTAGGTGCGGTCCTCCACATGCTTTGGATCGTACTGTTTGGCTAACTCTTTTCGCATAACGACTCCTTTTCCCTATCAAAAAACGCCCCGCACGGGGATGTCCCGTGTGAGGCGAAAATTCCGCGGTACCACTCACTTTGCCGCTTTTGCGGCCGCTCATTGCCCGGTAACGGCGGGGGCCGTTCCCGCTTGAGGGCTTGTGCCGTTCGGCGGGACCGCTCGGAAGCGACGCGGGCGGGTCCCCCTCTGCCTTGCACCGGCCGGCAGCTCTCTTTGCGGGGTTTGTCCGCCTGATTCTTCGTCATGGCGTTTTTTATATTGCAATTAGGATACCAGCATCCGGCCGATTTGTCAAGCGCCGGGCTGTGTTTTCTCCGGCGTTTGCGCCCCGGGCTTTCTGCGGCGGGCGATGGCGAACACGGCGGCGTGCACGGACGAAGCGCCCGCAAGCTTGAGCACCTTGGCACATTCCGAAAGCGTCGCGCCGGTGGTTTTGATGTCGTCGACAAGCAAAATGCGCTTATTTTTTACGTCGGCGTCCGGTGCGACCTCGTAAACGCCGAACACGTTGCCCGTCCGTTCCGAGGCGGGCAGGCGGTGCTGGGTTTCGGTCTCGTAAAGCTTTTCGAGCAGCGGCAGACAGGGAACGTCCAGCGCCTTTGCGGTCGCCTCGGCAAGCAGCTTTCCGGGATTGTACGCGCGCTTTCGCCGCTGCCGCTTTGTAAACGGGACAAAGGCGACCGCGTCGAACGAACGCCCGGCAAAGTGCAGCCGGACGGCGTTTGCAATGTCCGCGCCGTAGCTTTCGGCAAGGTAGGTGCGCCCCTCAAACTTCAAGCGGTGCACCGCGCGGCGGATGGCGTCCGTATAGTAAAACGGCGCGCAGACCGCGTCAAATTTCTGCTTTTTGTGTTTGCAGACGCAGTCGTCCTTTGCGTGGCCGCAATCCGGACAGGCGGGCGGCGCAATGCGCGGCAAAGCCGTTTCGCACGCTTCGCAGACGGCGCGTTCGGGCACGATAAGCGCGCCGCAGTATCGGCACCGGCGCGGGAAAAACGCGCACAGGAGCCGGTCCCAAAGCCGCGCGGTCAACGAATCTCCTGCTCGAGCGCGTCGAAAGCGGGCGTCGAGAAAAACTCCCCGAGCGTGATGTTCAAGCCGTCGCAAAGAATTTTGATGGTCAAAATCTTCGGATTCCGGCTTTTGCCATACAGAATATTTTTGACGGACGAAGGCGGCAGGCCGGCAAGGTCGGCTAACTTGTTGATGGTGATATTGCGTTCGCCGCATAACTCCAAAATGCGGTCCCGCACGGCGGCAACGGTATCCATGGCAGCACCTCCGAAGCTTTTCTGCCCTTAGGATACCGAAAATCCATATGAAAAATAGGCTACGCGTGCTACTCATCGTCTACGCATAGCCTATTTTTATCGTTGTGGGTTATTTCCAGTCCAGCGCGGCGATTTGCACCTTGCCCTTTGCAAAAGAAGAGCCGCGCCAGCCGCAGGTGGTGATATACCAGTTCCCGTTTTCCTGCACAATCTCGGGCGCGTGGCAGCGCAGGCGCGTCACGGGCTGCGCCCCGTCCGGCGCGCCGTAGCAGCCGAAGGAAAGCGGGTCGCCGCTTGCAAAAACCAGCGTGTCGTGGTAGGTCGGTTTGGAACAGTCCGTATACGTCGTGAACAGATAGAACACGCCGTCCTTTTCCACAACGAACGGAGATTCAAACGCGCCCCAGGAGGGGTTGAGCGGCGCGGCCTCCCCGCTGGTCAGCGCAAAGCCGCAAAAGTCCCAGTGGAGAAGGTCGTCGGACACAAGGCAGGAAATTGCGCTTTTGCCCGCGCGCACGCCCGACACATACATCACGAAGCCCCCGCCCGGCCGCCGCAGCACAAAATGGTCGCGGTGGCAGGCCATGGGCGGGTTGCCCCGCAGAAACACCTCCTGCCCGAACCAGTCGCCCGAATCGAACGAAACGGCGAGCTTGGTCGGCGACGGGCCGTAGAACATGTAGTACAGCCCGTCGTGCGCGATGACGCACGGCGCCCACGCGAGCGTGCCGGTATCGATAACCTTGCACCATTCGCGCAAGGGGCGCTGCAGGCTGTCGCCCACGGCGTGGACAAAATAGCGTTCCTTGTTCGGCTTGCCGGCACGGCTCGTTATGCCGATGAGGTGCCATTTGCCGTCAAAGTACAGCGTGTGGTCGTTGACATAGCGGCCAAACCGCCGCGGGTGGAAAAGCGTGCGCCATTCCGACGCGATATGGGGGATTTGCATGGGGACTCCTTAACTTTTAACAAAAACAGGGGTTCGTTACCGCCGCGCGGCTCTGCGGCGTCTTTGGGAAACGGCAAGATACGCAACCGCCGGGGCGGCCGTCACCACGGCGGCGGACGCGGTTTGCATCTCGGCGCCGGTTTTCGGGATGTCGGGCGTTTCCGTTACGGGCGTTTCCGCTGCGGGCGTGTCGGCCTCGGGCTGTTCTTCGGTATCCGTGCCGGCCTGCGGCTGACCCGCAACCATGCGGATGCGGCCGCTGCCCGCGTCGTTTTCATAACCGGGGCCGATTTTGCCGCCGAGCGTTTCAGTGATATAGCGCACAAGCGCTTCGTTGTCGACGACCGTTTCATCCTGCAAAAGGGTGCAGCCCTGGAACATCGTAAAGCCGTCGCCGCCGTTTTTCAGGCAGTAGTTGTGCCCGGCGAGCGTATAAGTTTTGTCAAGCTCCAGCGGTTCGCCGCCGATGCACACGTTTTGCACGCGGTAAGGGCCGTCGACTTTTACGAACATTCCGTTTTCGTCGAGCACCACGCTTGAGGGAACCTCGTAGTAAAGGTCAAAGGTCATGCCGGAGACCTGCTGGAACCCGCCGATTGGGTCGGGGTAGGCGCGCACGCCCATTTCGAGCGCGTCCAGAATCTGCTGCCCCGTCGCCTCGACCACGCACAGCAGGTTGCCGTACGGATGCGCCGCCAAAATGTCGCCGTAGGTTACGTCGCCCGCATAAATATTGTCGCGGATACCACCGCCGTTGACAATCGCCACGTCCGCGCCCATGACGGTGCGGTACGCGTCGGCGCACAGGTCGCCGAGATTCGTTTCGCTGCTGCGCACAAGCCAGGCCGTTTCCGCCCGGTCGGCGGCCAGCAAATCGACTTCGCTTTGGGCGACGACGGTCTCCAGCAGCGCCGTAAACTGCCCCTGCAGGCTTTCGACGTAGGCGTTCATATCGTCATACGCTGCCTGCACGCCCGCGCTCGCGTCGTCGGCCGGGGTGCAGTCGGAAATGAGCCGTGTGTCCAGTTCGCCGTCCGGGGAAATGGTCAGCTCCCCAAGGTAGGCAAGCTTTGTGCCCGTCGAGGTCAGCACCACGTCCTCGCCGGTCTTGTCCTTGCAGACCTGCTTTTCAAGAACGGTGTGGGAGTGTCCGTCAATGACCGCGTCCAAGCCCTCGGTGTTCGCAATGACCTCGGTGGACATCCACGGCGAGCAGCTTTCCTCCACGCCCAGGTGCGCAAGGCCGATAACGTAATCCGCGCCGGCGGCCTCGGCGGCGTCAATGCCCGCCTGCACCGCGTCATACAGCGCCTGGCCGTCCGCGCCCTGGCAGAAGCCGTAAATGAAATTGCCCGCGTCGTCCTGGAAATAGGCGGGCGTAGAGCTCGTCAGCGTTTTCGGGGTCGTCATGCCGACAAGCGCGACCTTGGTGCTGCCAAAGGTCAGCATGGTGTACGCGTCGAACACGCGCGCGCCGGTGCGCAGGTCGGTGAAATTGGCGGACAGGTACGCAAACTGCGCTTCGCCGCCGGCAATTTCCAGGAAACGGTCCATACCGTAGTCGAACTCATGGTTGCCGGGCACCGCCGCGGCATAGCCCAGGCGGTTCATGACGTCGACCATATATTCGCCCTCCGTCAGCGCGCCGACCGCGTCGCCCTGAATGGCGTCGCCCGCGTCGACAAGCGCAACGTAACGGCCGTCCTCCAAAAGCTGCTGCTTATACGCGGCAATGCCCGCCAGCGAAACGCCGTCGCCCGTCATGGCGCAGTGCATATCGTTCGTATACAGCAGGACGATATCCCCCGGTCCGGCTGCGAGCACCGGCACGGCAAAGCTCAGCGCCAGACAAAGCGTCAAAAGCCATGCAATCCATTTTTTCATAGAAGTGCTCCTTTTCCTGTTCTTTTACCGCTATTGTACCATGCCGAAGGCCGCTTCGCAAGCGGGAAACGGCGGTTTCCTCCGATTGACAAAGCCAGGGCTTCGCATTATACTGGTCTTGCCCGGCAGGACTCCGGCTTGCCGGGGAAATTTTTATGTGAAGCTGTTCGCCTTTACATATCGGAAGGAGGCGGCGTATGCGCTGTTACGCCTGCCCGCGGCAATGCGGGGCCGAACGAACGGAAAACACGCCCTCGGCGGGCTTTTGCAAAATGCCGTACAACGCCGTTCTGGCGCGCGCGGCGCTGCACCTCTGGGAAGAGCCGCCCTTAAGCGCGCACGGCGGGGCGGGCGCCGTCTTTTTTTCGGGCTGTTCGCTGCGGTGCGTATTTTGCCAAAACCACGCCATCAGCCATGAAAATTTCGGAAAGCCCGTGACCGTAGAGCGCTTCATCGAGATTCTCAAGACGCTGGAGGCGGCGGGCGCGCAGAACATCGACCTTGTAAACCCCACGCATTTCGCGCCTTTTTTGCAGGAAGCGCTCACCCGCTACAAGCCGCGCGTGCCGGTCGTCTACAATACCGGCGGATACGACACGGTTGAGACGCTCAAAAGCCTTTCGGGGCTTGTGGACATCTACCTGCCCGATTTCAAATATATGTCGGCGTCGCTTGCGCGCGCGTATTCCGCCGCGCCCGACTACCCCGACCGCGCAAAGGCGGCGCTTTTGGAAATGCGCCGGCAGACGCGCGACCGCTTTGCCGACGACGGGCGGATGCTTTCCGGGCTTCTTGTGCGGCACCTCGTTTTGCCGCGCGGGACGCAGGATTCGGTCGAGATTCTGCGCTGGATTGCGGAGAATCTTTCCAAAGATACCTATGTAAGCCTTATGTGCCAATACACGCCGGGCGATCGCTCCTATGCGCAAAAGGCGCTCAACCGCCGGCTGACCACGGCGGAATACGACCGGGTTCTGCGCGCATTTTTCGATTTGGGGCTGCACAACGGCTTCATGCAGGCGCGCGATTCCGCCGACGCACGCTTTACCCCGGCGTTTGACTTGACGGGGGTTTGATTTTTTCAGAGAATATGCTATACTATGCAAAAGTCCTGTCAAATTCGCACGATATTAGGAGATGTTCTTATGGCAAAGAAAGCAACGGAGGAAGTCCGCAAGCTCGGCAAAAAGGGCGGGAAATTTTTCGGGGAGTTCCGCACCTTCATTGCGCGCGGCAACGTCATGGACCTGGCCGTCGGCGTGATCATCGGCGGCGCGTTCCAGAAAATCGTCAACTCGCTGGTCAACGACATCGTCATGCCGCTTATCAGCCTTGCAACCGGCGGCATCAACTTCAACAACTGGTTCCTGACGCTCGGCGAGGGTGATTTCGCCACGGTGGAGGAAGCCAAGGCGGCGGGCGTCGCGACGCTGAATTTCGGGACGTTTTTGAGCACCGCGCTGGATTTCCTGATTATGGCGTTCATCATTTTCCTGTTTATCAAGGGCATCAACGCGCTGTCGAGCAAGGTCAAGCACGAAAAGCAGGAGGAAGCCGCCGCGGCTCCGACGACCAAGGTCTGCCCCTTCTGCCGTTCGGAAATCGCCATCGACGCGACGCGCTGCCCGCACTGCACGTCTGAACTGAAAGAGGGCTAAGTCCATGCAGATTGGTTTCATCGGCGCCGGCAACATGGCAAGCGCCATTTTGCGCGGCATGGTGCGTTCCGGCAAGTTTGCGCCGGAGACGCTTTTCGCCTTTGACACGCAGAGCGAAAAAACGGCCGCGCTTGCAAGTGAACTCGGCATACAAGCCGCCGACAGCGCCGAGGCGCTGATCGCCGCCTGCGGCACGGTGGTGCTGGCCGTTAAACCGAACGTATTTCCCTCGCTTTTGCCGCAGCTTGGCGCCGCCGTGAAGCAGCACGACCCGCTGGTTGTTTCCATTGCGGCGGGCAAGACGATTGCGTATATCGAGGAGCTTTTGGGCTGCGGCGCGGCGGTCGTGCGCGTGATGCCGAACCTCAACGCGACGGTGGGCGAAGCGATGAGCGCGTACTGCTGCAGTGAACGGGTCACCGACGAGCAACGGGCGCTGGTCGAAACCATGTGCGGCGCGTTCGGCGAGGTCATGGCGCTTCCGGAGTCCATGTTCCCGCTGTTCGGCGTTCTGGCGGGCTGCGCGCCGGCGTTCAGCTTCCAGTTCATCGACGCTTTGGCGCGCGCTGGCGTTTTGCACGGAATGTCGAAAGCGGACGCCCTGCACATTGCGGCGCAGACCGTTTTGGGCAGCGCGAAGCAGATTCTGGAAAGCGGCACGCACCCCTGGGAGCTTATTGACCGCGTCTGTTCGCCCGGCGGGACGACCATTGAGGGCGTCGCCTCCTTACAGGCGGATGCGCTTGACGCGGCCGTAGCGCGCGCGGTGGGCGCGGCGCTCGACAAGGACAGCCGCATCTGAAAACACAAAAAAACGCGGAGAGCCGACGCTCCCCGCGTTTTTCTTTTTGCCCGAAAACGCGAAACGCCGCGGACCTTACGGTCTGCGGCATTTATCCTGCAAATGTGCTTCGTTACGCTTTGTTGAGCTTCGTAACGAGGGCGGACTTTTTGCGGGCGGCGTTATTCTTGTGCAGAAGCCCCTTCGCGGTCGCCTGGTCGATCTTCTTGACAGCGGCGGTCACGAGCGCCTCTTTGTCGGCGGCGCCGGTCTCGATCGCGACATTCGCCTTTTTGATGGCGGTCTTAAGCGCAGAGTGCATGGACTTGTTGCGCTGGGCACGCTTGTTGTTCACAATGACGCGCTTTTTCGCGGACTTGATATTCGGCATCGGTCACACCTCCCTTGCAATAGCGGTCTATATATTACCATTGTTTTCTGAAAAAAGCAAGTTTTTTTTCAAAATCCCCGATAGTTTTTCCGCCGGACGTCCATACTAATGCCGACGGGAGGGAACGGGATGTCGATTCGGACGGACCTTGCGCTGGAGCGGCGCGCATGCACGAAAGACCCGGGAGAAGCGCACGTCCGGGTACGCGAACGGCGCCGCGCCTCGGCGCAGATAACCGAAATCGAGGTGCGCACTGCGGCGGGCGCCAAGGAGCTCGGCAAGCCCGCGGGCCGGTACATTACGCTGGAAATTCCGGAATTTGCGCACGACAGCGAGCTTTTGGACGGGCGGCTTACCGCCCTTGCCGAGGAGCTGCGCGCGCTGCTGCCGAAAGCGGGCGGCGTGCTTGTGGCGGGGCTTGGCAACGAGGACATCACGCCGGACGCTTTGGGGCCGCGCACGGCGCACGGCATCTTTGCGACCCGCCATATCAAAGAACCCTTCGCGCGTTCGCTTGGGCTTTCCGGTCTGCGGGAGGTTTCGGCGGTCAGCTTCGGCGTGCTGGGACAGACGGGACTGGAATCCGCCGAGGCGCTTTCGGGCCTGGTGCGGACCATACGGCCCGCGGCGGTCGTCGTGGTGGATGCGCTCGCTTCGCGCAGCCTTGCGCGGCTGGGGCGGACCGTTCAGCTTACCGACACGGGGATAAACCCCGGTTCGGGCGTCGGCAACTGCCGCGCGCGCATCGACCGCGAAACGCTCGGCGTGCCGGTAATCGCCGTCGGCGTGCCGACCGTGGTGGACGCGTCGACGCTCATCTCGGATTTGACGGACGGGAAAAGTCCGAAGCCGGACCGGGAAAAAGAGGCGCGGACGATGATGGTGACCCCGCGCGAAGTGGACACGCTGATTCAGCGCGCGTCCCGGTTTTTGTCGCTCGCGCTCAACTGCGCGCTGCAGCCCGCGCTGGAGCCGGAACTGCTTTTGAACCTCGGGTAGCTTCTATTTTTCCTTGGCGGCGCATATGCATTATCGAATCTGCCTGCCGGGAGGGACAGCCTGTGCCGCAACCGCCTGTATGTCATCGCCGCCGTACGCATCCAACCGCATCCGGGCCGGGTCTGCGCCCCGCCGGGCTGCTTTTCTTTCTCTGCGCCATGACGGCGGCCGCCTGGTTTTTGGGGCTGCGCTTCGGCGCGCCGGTCTCCCGCGTGGCCATGTTCAGCGCTTCGCTCGCCATGCCTCAGGGCGCGGCGCAGACGCTGCGGGAAGAGTGGGCGGCCGAAAACGAGACGGAGCCGTCCACCGAGCCCCCGGCCGCAGAAGCGGCGGCGCCGGTCGAACCGGAGCCGGAGCCGGAACGCCTAACCGACACGCCGGCGGATATTCTCCGGATAATGGAGGAAGCGGCGGCGGACGCGCCGAACACGACGCGCGCCGGGGCGATTGTGGAAAAGCAGTACGGGGAATCGAGCGCGACGGACGTTTGGGAAAACATCACGGTGCGCAACACGACGCCCTCGCACGGCATTGACATCGCTGCAAGCGTCGGGAAATCCGCAAGCCTGCACGTCACCGACCCCGACGCGCCGCTGGTGCTGATTTTCCACACGCACACGACCGAATGCTATGAGCTTTTGGACCGGGACTGGTACGCGACGAACTACATTACCCGCACCGACGACAAGGCGCGCAACATGGTGCGCGTGGGCGACGCGATTTGCGAACAGCTTGACAAGGCGGGCATCGCCTATATCCACGACACGGAAATCCACGACGCGAAATACACCGGCGCGTATGACCGTTCGCGCGAGACCATCGACGAAATTTTGCAGGCGAACCCGTCCATTCAGGTCGTTCTGGACGTGCACCGCGACGCCATTCAGCAGCAGGACGGCACGCGCGTCAAGCCCGTCGCGACCATCGACGGCAAAAAGGCGGCGCAAATCATGATCATCGCCGGGTGTGAGGACGGCAAGGTCACGAATTTCCCGACCTGGGAGGAAAACCTGACCTTCGCTTTGCAGCTGCAGCAGACGGCGGAAACCAAATATCCGGGGCTTATGCGGCCCATTCTGTTTTCCGCACGGAAATACAACATGGATATAACGCCGTGCTCGGTGCTTTTGGAAATGGGGAGCGATTCCAACACCTTGGAGGAAGCAGTCTATGCGGGCAGGCTCATTGGCACGGCCATTGCGGAGCTTTTGGCGCGCTATATGCCGCAGGCAGAATAAAAAGGAGAACGCCTATGCAAAAACGGCAAAAAAACATGGTGCTGCGGCGGTATGCCCTGGTGCTGTGCACACTGGCGCTGGCTTTTACGCTGGTTCTCGGCATTGCGCGCGCCAAAGAGAACTCCGACCGGATGCGCACGGGGCGCAGCGCGGACGTCATTGACGCGGCGGACGTAAAAGCGTTTGTGTCGGACGCGTGGCGCGCGGCGCTGGAGCTGTTCGCGTAAAAAAGCAGTTCATCCGAAACCGGGATGAACTGCTTTTTATATGTGGATAAAGACGTTCCGGCGTCCCCTTTTCGCCGTCTTATGTGAAAAATTTCCGGGAAAGCCAGGCGCGGAAGCGTTTGCTGTCGGAGGCAAGGCGCAGGAAAATCGCCAGCACCGTTGCGGTGAAAAACACGCTCAGCGCTATGCAGTCCACAATCAGGTTCGGCATGCTGATGAGAAAAATACATTCCGTCGCCGCCGCGTACAAGGCGACCATGGCAAGGGCAAAGGCGATTCTACGCATGATGGAAGGTTTTTTCTTTTTGGTCAGATAGCGAATCAGAACGCAGCCGAGCAGTACGAAGACGCCGATCATGGGCAGCGCGATATACCGAAACCAGCTGCCGGAGCTGTTGTAATGGTACATCACATAAATATACGCCGCCGTAATCGCGCCGTCCAAAACCAGCGAAATATACGGCGAATGGGGCAGCTTATGGCGTATCAGAAAGGGCGTGACAAAATAAATCCAGAGCAGGATGAGCGTTGCCGCAAGGTAGACCGACCAGTATGCGCCGGGCGTGATGAAATGGTTGATGGGTATGCAGACCAGAATCGGCAGCAGCATCACAAGGCTTGCAACAATCGCGCTGTAGCGCTTGCGCTCTTCGGGCAGCACCACAATTTGCGGATAGGGAGGCTCGGCGGCTTTGGCCGGCTTATTGGGGTTGACGACCGGCGTTTGGCACAGCGCGCAGACCGTTGCCGAATCGTCCAGCTCCACGCCGCAGTTGACGCAGTAGGACATAAAAGGACCTCCTTTTTTAGAGCTTCCTTGGTCAGGTGAAATTGCTAATGATTTTGACCGGGATGCCGTCTTGAATCAGAAAACGGAAAAACTCGCGTTCCACGTCCGTTTCCCGGTATCGGTTCGCCACGGTGACGGACAGCGTGTTGCCGAACGAGACCGCGCCCATGCGCCCGCCGTTGAGCTTGCCGACACAGGGCATGAAAATGTAGCTTTCCACAAAGGGGCGCATATCCGCCGGCAAGTCAATCACCCCGAGGTTCGTAAACAGGGCGGTATTGGTTTTTTCCGCCGTGAAATGGAACGAAAGCCGAATGCCGAAATCCTTGATAAACAGCGGAATATGGCGCAAAAACGGCGACGTTTGCAGCTGCACGTTGCTGTTGAACATCGCGCCCAGCGTTTTTTTGTTGTTGACGTACCGCAGCCACAGCGACGTTTGCCGCACCAGCTCCTCAAAGGTGTACGCGCCCAGGTTGGGGTCGACGCCGACGGTGTAGCAGACGGACATATTGCGAAGCGTCTTTGCGCCGAACGCCTTTCGGCCGTTGACCGGCACCTGAATCACGACCTCTTTCTGCCGGCCGGCCTCCTGCCTTTGGAAATCGAGATAAATTTTCAAAAGCACGGCGGTGAAATATTCGGTTACCGTCGCGCCACGGGCGGCGGCGCGCTGCTTGACCCTGTCGACGGGCATATTGCCGGTGATGATATGAAACGTATGCGTGGGCAGGGAAACGCCGGTTTTGTGGTAGACCTTATGCGTCCCGCGCGGCAGCGTCGCGCCGGGGGTCGCGCTGCGGAGGAACGCGTCCTCCAGTTCCTCCGGCTTCGGCTTTTCAAAAAGGTCCAGCACCATGCCGCCGCAGGAAATTTCGTGCCCGCACAGCCGCAGGTACTGCGCGGCAAGCGTGCTTAAAAACACTGCGCAGCCGTAGCCGTCGGTCAGGGCGTGAAACGCCTCCAGCGCGATGCGGTTGCGGTAATAAAATACGCGGAACAAGAATCGGTTGTTCTCGTGGTACTGGATGCGGACGCCCTGGTTGTTGCTGTCCGGACGGACGATCGGCTCGTTTTCGTTCTTTTCAAAGTAATACCAGAAAAAGCCTTTTTTCAGCTGCACCGCCATGGCCGGGAAACGCGGCAAAATGTCGCAAAGCGCCTGTTTTAACCGCTGCGGCTCGACGGGCACGGTCAAATCCACGGAAATGCGGATGACGTTAGACCACCGCTCGGAGTTCTGCCCGGGGAAAATTAAGGCGGCGTTGTCCAGCCGGAACCAGGGTTTGTCCGCCCACTGTTTTTCCTGTTTTGGTTTGGACAAGGCTGCCCCCTCCTTTCCTGTGTGCCGCCGAATGATTCGACGCGTTAGTCGAGCAATTCGGCGAGTACGGCGTTTGAGACCAGAAAGCCCTTTTTCGTCAGGCGGACGCCGCGGGAGTCCGCCTCCAAAAGCCCGTACTGCGCAAGCGGTTTTGCGCGGCGGCGAAGAGAGGCCGGGATGCCGTGGCCGAAGCGCCTTTGCACCCGGCTTTCCGCAAGGCCCTCCGTAAGACGCAGCGCCAGCATGGCGTATTCCGAAAAATCGCCGCCCGGCCCGTCCTTAAAAGGCGGCTCGTCCTGCAAAAAGCCCTGCAGGCTGCGCGCGAAATAAAAGCGCCGGCCGTCTAAAAACGAATGGGCGGCGGGGCCCAGCCCCAGGTATTCTTCGCAATGCCAGTATTTCAGGTTATGGCGGCTCTCGTACCCGGGCCGCGCAAAATTGGAAATCTCATATTGCATAAGCCCGTTTTCTTCGAGCGCTTCGCACAGCTGCAAATAGAGGTCCGCCGTTTGGTCGTCGTCCGGAAGCTGCAGCGCCTCGCGCCGGGTGTAAAACGGCGTACCGGGCTCCAGCTTCAAAATATAAGCGCTGACGTGCTCGACGGAAAGCGACAGGCAGAAATCCACCGTTTCCCGCAGCGTTTCGGCGGTCTGGCGGGGAATGCCGAGCATTACGTCGAGCGACACGTTTTGAAAGCCCGCCTGCCTTGCCGCGGTTACGGCGCGCCGCACGCCCGCCGCGTCCGAAAGCCTGCCCAGCGCGCGCCGTTCGCCGTCCACGGCGGATTGCAGCCCGAGCGAGATGCGGGTCGCGCCGCTTTCTGCAAGCGCCGGAAAGAAATCGTCCGCAAGGGCGTAGGGGTTGCACTCGACCGTCACCTCGGCGTCCGCGGTCAAAAAGTCCGTTTTCGCTTGGAACAGCAAGGTTTTCAGGCGCTGCGCGCCCAAAACGGAGGGCGTGCCGCCGCCGATGTAAAGCGTATCGGCTTTACGGCGTAAGGCTGCGGCGCTTTCCGAGATTTTCCGCCGCATCGCCGCACAGTACGCGTCCATTTCATCCGCCGTCCCGCGCAGCGAGTAAAAATCGCAGTACGGGCACTTTGCGCGGCAGAACGGGACATGCAAATACAGCCCCAACGCCCCGTTCGCGCTCATACGCGCAGGAAGCGGAGGGTGTGGCCGGTGCTTTCTATGTACCGACGCACCTCCGAAAAGGGCAGAAACACCGTCGCGGTGTTGTCGTTCGGGTGGAAGCCTAAGCGCGGGGCGTTTTGCAAATCCTCGTCAAAATAGACCTCGACCGCCGACGACGTGTCGAACAAAAGGCCGAAGGGCGAGACGGAGCCTTTTTGCACGTCCAGGTATTTCTTGAGCCGCTCGTCGGAGGCGAAGCTCAATTTGGACGACTCGACCTCGGCTTGTATAAGCCGCAAATCGGCGTGCTTGCTGCCCTTTAAGACGACCAGCATATGGCGTTTGCCCTTGTAATCGCGCAGAAACAGGTTTTTGCAGATTTCGTCGTTCGGATTAAAGCCCAGCGCGTTGTACTCGTCCATGGTAAACGCCGGGGCGTGCTCGACTTGTTCATAGGAAATCCCCAGCGCATGGAGCCTTTCCAAAATTGCTTCCCGATTATTCATCTAACTTCAACACCGCCATGAACGCCTCCTGCGGGACTTCGACGGTCCCGAAGCGGCGCATTCGTTTTTTGCCTTCCTTTTGCTTTTCCAAAAGCTTCTTTTTGCGCGTGATGTCGCCGCCGTAGCACTTGGCAAGCACGTCCTTGCGCATGGCCTTGACCGTTTCGCGGGCGATGACCTTGCCGCCGACGGCAATTTGGATGGGAATCTCGAACATCTGGCGCGGGATATGCTCCTTGAGCTTTTCGGCGATTTTGCGGGCGCGCGCGTAGGCTTTTTCGCTGTGGATAATAAACGACAGCGCGTCGACCATGTCGCCGTTTAACAGCACGTCGAGCTTAACAAGCTGCGAACGGGCGTAGCCGTGCATTTCGTAGTCGAACGACGCGTAGCCGCGCGTACGGGACTTGAGCGCGTCGAAAAAGTCATAGATGATTTCATTGAGCGGCAGCAGATATTTCATATCCACGCGGTCCGCCGCAAGATAGGTCATTTCCTTATACACGCCGCGCCGGTCCTGGCAGAGGTCCATAATGGCGCCGACATACTCGGGCGGGGAGAAAATGTGCGCTTCGACAATGGGCTCCTCGGCGTAGTCTATCGTCGCGGGGTCCGGATAATTGCAGGGGTTGTCGATTTCGACGACGGACTTGTCAGTCAGGTGAATCTTGTACACGACGCTCGGGATGGTCGTAACAAGGTCAAGGTCATATTCACGCTCCAAGCGCTCCTGCACGATTTCGAGATGCAAAAGCCCCAAAAAGCCGCAGCGGAAGCCAAAGCCCAGCGCGCCGGAGGTCTCCGGCTCGAAAGAAAGCGCCGCGTCGTTTAAGCGCAGCTTTTCGAGCGCCTCGCGCAGGTTTTCATAATCCGCGCCGTCCGCCGGGTACACCCCACAGAACACCATGGGGTTGACCTTGCGGTAGCCGGGCAGCGGCTCTTTTGCGGGGGCCGAAGCGAGCGTCACGGTATCGCCCACGCGCGCGTCGGACACGGTTTTGATGGACGCGGTGATATAGCCGACCTCCCCGGAGGAAAGCCCTTTTGTCGGCTCCATTCTTGTCGCGCGCATATAGCCGGTCTCGACCACAGTGAACTCGGCGCCGGTTGCCATCATGCGCATGGTGTCGCCGGGACGAATGGCGCCGTCCATGACGCGGACATAGACGATGACGCCCCGGTAGCTGTCATAGACCGAATCGAAAATCAGCGCGCGCAGCGGCTCGCCGTCGTGGTTTTCGGGCGGCGGGACAAGCCGGACGATTTCCTCGAGCACCTGCTCGACATTTTCACCCGTTTTGGCGGAAACGCGCGGCGCGTCCATGCAGGGGATGCCGATGACGTCCTCCACCTCTTCAGCGACGCGCTGCGGGTCAGCGGCGGGCAGGTCGATTTTGTTGATGACGGGCACAATTTCCAAATCGTGGTCGAGCGCAAGATAGGTGTTCGCCAGCGTCTGCGCCTCAATGCCCTGCGACGCGTCGACAATGAGCACCGCGCCCTCGCAGGCGGCAAGCGACCGCGAGACCTCGTAGTTGAAGTCCACGTGGCCGGGCGTGTCAATGAGGTTGAGCGCGTATGTAACGCCGTCCTTCGCCTTGTAATCGAGCCGGACGGCGTGCGCTTTGATGGTGATGCCGCGCTCACGCTCCAGGTCCATGTTGTCGAGCAGCTGCTCCTCCATGTCGCGCTTCTGGACCGAATCCGTCAGCTCCAAAAGCCGGTCTGCCAGCGTGCTTTTGCCGTGGTCAATGTGCGCCACGATGGAAAAATTGCGGATGTTTTCTTTCTTTTGCATAGACACCTCTGTATGGAAAGCTCACGGCGTTTTGTTTCGGTCCGCCGGGAAGTCCGTGGGCTTTGGTTTCTGTTTTTTGCCGTGCGGCAGGCTTTTTACAAGCATCGCCGCCCCCGCCGCAAGCATCAAAAGCGGGACAAGCAGCATAAAATGGAACGAGTGGATATAATACCGCGCGATGCCCAGCGGCGAATAGGAATTGCAAATGATGGCGAGCGCGCCGTAGCTGACGCCGAGGAACAAAAGCCCGATAAACACGCCGACCCAGTTGACCGCCGTGAATTTGGAGGGCTTTCCCCCGCGCTTTCGCGGCTTTTTTTCCGGAAGAAACGGGAGAAAAAAGACAAGCGAGCCCAAAAGGAAAAACATGCCGATAAAGGCCAGATGGTTTTCCGACCGGTTCGGACCGTCGAGCGCGGACACGGCGGGATTTGCGGGGTCATAGAGAATGGTCGCTTCGCTCCCGCGCGCCGGAAGAAAGGACGTGCTGTAATCGGTGACAAGCGTATACGCCCGGCCGTCTACGTTATAGCGGTAAACGAGCCGATATGTATCCGCCGTTTCGGTGTTGCGCTGCAGGTCGTAGCCGCCCGCCTGCTGCAAGGCATAATCGGTCAAATAGCCCGTGACCTCAAGATAGCCGCGCGTTGTGTCGCGCGCCGCGTCGCGGATGCCGAGGCCAATGAGGACAAGCCCGAGAACAGCGCCGATTGCCGGCAGCAGGAGCACAGCGGCAATCGGGCCGCCGCCGCTCTTTTTGGTAACGCGCATACGCCCCCTCCTTTTTATTCGGCTGTTTACACCGCCGTGCGGCTTTTGAAGCCTTCGCCGAGGACGTCGGTAATATCCGATATCACGATGAACGCGCTGTCGTCCACAGCGCGGACGGCCTTTGCAAGGCGCGCCGCGTCGCCCGCCCGCACGGCGCAGAGCAGCATTTGGCGCTTTTCCCCGGTGTATCCGCCGCGCACGTCGAGCACGCTCACGCCGCGGTCGAGCGTTTCGACAATTTCACGCACGGCCGTCTCCCCGCGTCCGGTGACAATAAACAGAAGCTTGTCGTGCGAAAGCCCCGTCTGTGTAAGGTCCACGGCCTGGGAGCTGACATAAATGGCGACGAGCGAATACAGCACCGCCTCAAAGCTCCGGTACACGGCGAAGGACAAAAGCACAACCGCCAAATCCAGCAGCAAAATCAAACGCCCCATGGACATTTGCGGGAATTTCAGGCGCAAAAGCTTGGAGAGAATGTCGGCGCCGCCCGTAGTCGCCCCGCGCAGGAACACAAGCCCGAGCCCCGCGCCGCCCAAAATCCCGCCGAACAGCGCGCCGAGCAGCCGGTCGCCCGTGTAGGCGGGCAGGAACAGCGCAAAAAGGTCCATAAACGCTGAGGAAAGCAGTGTGGCAAGCCCCGTGCGCAGCAAAAACGCGGCGCCGAATTTGCGGTACGCCACAAGCAGCAGCGGGACGTTCAGCAGGAACACCACCGTCCCAATCGGCGTGCCGAACAGGTGGTGCAGCACCGTGGAAATGCCGGTAAAGCCGCCGAGCAGAATGTCGTTCGGCGCCAAAAACACGCGGACCGCCGCGGCATACAACGCCCCGCCCGCCGTGTAGGCCAGCAGGTCCAAAACGGTCTGATATGCGTTATGCGTCTGTTTTTTTCTGTTCTGCAACGCTCTCCCCGTCCTGCCAGACTGCATCAAACAGCGTCCGCAGGCGGTCGTGCTCGCCGCGCAGGTAGAGCCAGCCGAACAAGGCCTCCAGTCCCGTGGCGCTGTGGTAGTCGCCCTCCGACTGGTTCTTGGGCGTGTGGCCCGGATGGGCGTTGCGCCCGCGCCGGTACACGTCGCGCTCGGCCTCGGTTAAAAGCGGCTGCAAACGCTTTGCCGCATGCGCCTGCGCGCCGGCGTTGACAAGCTTCGTCGAAAGGGTATGTAGCTGCCCCACGGGGCGTTCCGCCGCAAGCAGCAGGTGCTCGCGCACGAGAAGCCCGAAAACCGCGTCGCCAAGGAAAGCCAGCGACAACGGGCCGTACATATTGGTATTGTGCGCCATAGGCCCTCCGTTTATCCGTTACGGCACATAGTCAAATTCAAAATCGTAAATGCTGACTGTGTCGCCCTCCTGAATCCCCTGTGCAGCCAACGCGTCCAAAATACCGCTGGTTTGCAGGACGGTCTGGAAATATTGCAGGGATTCGTAGTCGTCCATATTGGTGCGCAGCAAAATTTTGTAAAGCCAGTCGGCCTCGACGATATACACGCCGTCGCGCACGGTAACGGTGAAATTGTTTTTCGTGCCCTTCTTTGGCACCTGCAAGGGAACCGGCTCGGGCTCGTACTGCCGGACGGGCGGGAGCGACGCAAGCTTCGCCGCCACCGCGTCGATGAGTTCCTTTGTGCCGTGGCGAATGGGCGCGACAATCTCGAAATACGGCAGGCCCTGCTTTTCGATGTAGGCGCGGAAGCGTTCGCGCTGCGCGTCCTCGGCCAAGTCGATTTTATTGCCCGCGACAATCTGCGGCAAATCGGCAAGCTGCGCGTTGAATTTGCGCAGCTCCGCGTTGATTTTCTCGAAATCCTCCACAGGGTCGCGTCCCTCGCTGCCCGCGACGTCCACCAGATGCACAAGCATCCGGCAGCGCTCCACGTGGCGCAGGAAATCGTGGCCGAGCCCCACGCCGTCCGCCGCACCCTCGATAAGGCCGGGAATGTCCGCCATCACAAAGCTCTGCCCCTCGCCCATGCGCACCACGCCGAGCACCGGGGAAAGCGTTGTAAAATGGTAGTCGCCCACAACCGGCTTCGCTTCGCTGACCACGGAAAGCAGGGAGGACTTTCCGACATTCGGGAAGCCCAGAAGCCCGACGTCGGCAATCAGCTTGAGCTCCAGCGTGACCTCCCACGCCTCGCCCGGCGCGCCGCTTTTGGCAAAGCGCGGGGTCTGGCGCGTGGGCGTCGCAAAATGCCGGTTGCCAAAGCCCCCCTTGCCGCCGCGTGCCGCAATGAACGGCTCGTCCGTGGAAAGGTCCGCCATGACCGCGCCGCTTTCGGCTTCGCGAATCACCGTGCCGCGTGGGACGCGGATGACAAGGTCCTCCCCCTTTTTGCCGTTGCAGCGCGCGCCGCGGCCGTTTTGGCCGTTTTGCGCGGTATACTTGCGCTTATAGCGAAAATCCGCAAGCGTGGAAAGGCTGTCGTCGGCGACAAACACGATGTTGCCGCCGCGCCCGCCGTCGCCGCCGTCCGGGCCGCCGGACGCCACATATTTTTCCCGGTGAAAGGCAACCGCGCCGTCGCCGCCGTCGCCCGCCTTGATTTTGATTTTTGCAATATCTACGAACATAAGCCGTTCCCCTTTGTCGGGTCAATTATAGGTATTATAGCAAACTCTGCCGCAAAGATAAAGAGACGCGCGGAAAAAAAGCGGAATTTTCCAAAATCGAATTGTTTTTGCACAAATTGTGTATCCTTGCTTGACATACACTATATATTGTGGTAATATATACCTGCAATGAAAATTTCTATTGCAAATTCTTAAATAAGTCCGTATTTTTGGACTTTTTCAAAATAAAATCGAACATTTGTATTGACAAATCTGAAAAGCCTGCTATAATGAGACACAGAAAGGCAGAACAAATGTTCCGAACGGAGGTTGAACGGGATGACAACGGCTTTGGCGCTGCGCTCGATTTTGGAGCTTGCTTTTATTGTACTGCTGATTTACGGGTTCATCAAGGAGAAAAAGGTCATTGCCTTTGAGCAAAAGATTTATCGCATTCTCTTTGTCAACTATCGCCGCTACAAACGCAAAAAGCTGTACGCCAGGATGCAGAAGGAACGTGCGTTCCGCGTCTATGAGGGCGGCAGCCCGAAAAAGACCTCCGGCGGCAAGGTGCATGTGGCTTAAGGCCGGTTCCAGTTTGTTTTCTCCTATTTTTCTTTCACACAGCAAGGCGGCGCGGGACGAAATGTCCCGCGCCGCCTTGTTTTTTCCGTATGGTTCCGGCGCCGTTACGCGGAATACGCGCGCACGCGCAGCGGGATGCCCATTTCGTCCGCAAGCTTTTGGCAGGCGGCGATATCCTCCTTGGAAATAACGTCCACCACCGTAAACTTGACGTTGGCGCCGCTTTCCCGGCACGCGCGGGCAAATTGCAAAATCGCGTCGAAAGCCGCTTTCCCGAACGACGGCGCGCACAGGTCGTCGTACTTTTCGGCGGTCGGCGCATTCAGAGAGACGGAAACCGTGTCGAAATACCGGCAAATTTCCTTGGCGGTCGGCTTTTTGTTGATGAGGTCGGAAAGGCCGTTGGTGTTCAGCCGCAGCTTCAGACCCTTTTCCTTCAGGTACGCCGCCGTTTTAAGCAGATTGTCATACGCGCAGGTCGGCTCGCCGTAGCCGCAGAACACGACCTCCTCCTTGTAATCCGAAAAATCCCAGGCGTCAATGGCCGCGCGGATTTCTTCAAACGTCGGGCTGTGCGCCGAAAACCAGAGGGTCTGCGCCTCACCGACGGCGTCGCCGTTTTGCCGGATGCAGAATTTACAGCGGCACGGGCAGGCGTTCGTAAGGTTCAGATAAACTTTCCCGGCATAGGTATAGACAATGTCCGTCATATGGATACACTCCTTTTTCTATCGGTACGCTTTTTATTGCAGGTGCAGGCGTTTTTTGAGCTGGACGCGGTCGAGCGCCGCGCCGGCGGCGTAATACAGAGCCGCACTGCCAACCGCCTGTACAAGGCTTGCAAGCATCGAGACCGCCGCAGTCGGGAACGAATACAGAAGCCCCTCCGCTAAAAAATAGCCGAAAATGGTAATCAGTCCGGAAAGAAGCGGCATCCACGCCGTCGTTTTGTTGAGGATGCGCTGCGGGCTTTTGGTCAGGCGGCAGGTATACACAAGCGCGAACGGCAGCGTGTTGAGCGCTTTGATAACGGCGGAAAACGGCGCCCAGACCGCCGCGCCGCCGAGTACGTCCGCCAGCGCCCCGCCGACCGCCGCCGCGGCCGCCGCATACGGAAGCGGCAGCATACAGCCGGCAAGGTACACGAGGCTGTCGCCGAAATGCAGATACCCGTCGTTGATGCCGGTTTTGATGCTGACAAACGCGGTGAACACGGCAATCAGCGCCGCAAACAGCGCGCTGAGAATCAGCCGGAACAGCGTTTTCGTCGTTTGGTTTTGCTTCACAATACCATCTCCAGATGGGTTTGAAAATCGACGCCGTCGTTGCGGTCGGTCCCCGCGCGGAAGCTGTCCGCAATGGAGGCCTCCAAAAAGCGCACGGTTCGGCGCACCGCCGTTTCCGCGTCCGTTCCGCGCACAAGCTCGCCCGTGAGCGCCGCGGAGAACAAATCGCCCGTGCCCGAATAGCTGCCGCCGTAGCAGCGTCCCGTCACGACCGTTTCGCCCGTTTTCGTGACCAGCACGCAGGAAATTTCGCCGCCGTGCCGCAGCCCCGTCACAACGACGGTGTGCAAGCGCTCGGACAGCAGGCTGCGCGCAAGCGCCGCCGGCTTGGAAAAGTCCCCGTCCTGCGCGCAAGCCGCAAGCGCGTCGTACGCCGCGCCGCAAAGCAGGCACAGCTCCGAAAGGTTCGGGGTAATGACGTTGGCGCGGCGCGCAAGCCGCATGGCCGCGCGGCAAAGCGCGTCGTCGTAAGTGTCGTACACCCGGCCGTCGTCCGCCATAACCGGGTCGCAGACGAAAATGCTCTGCGGCGTTTGGAAGCCGTCGAGCAGCGCTTCGATGTGCTGCACCTGGCGGACGCTTGCCAGGTACCCGGTCAAAAAGCCGTCAAAGCGCACGC
Source organism: uncultured Eubacteriales bacterium (assembly GCA_949299505.1). Lineage (GTDB taxonomy): Bacteria > Bacillota > Clostridia > Oscillospirales > Acutalibacteraceae > Fimenecus. Next base: position 6,702 of record CASGAS010000017.1, on the reverse strand, counting down.
CGCGCTTTTTCCACTCGGCAAGATAGGCGCCCATGCCGTCCGTCAAATCGCAGCAGGAAAAGCTGTCGTACCCGGTCTGGTTGGAAAGGACCGCGGTCGGCAGCGGGCAGCATTCCAGCCCCATGACCGACAAAACCGGCAGCGCCGCCGACAACGAACACCGCCCGAGACCGGAAAGGTCGTTGACCACAGCGATTCGCTTCATATGCCCGCCCCCTTTTTTCGCTTGCTTCTTTTGGATTCTTCCATTATAATAGAGTAGAACTGTCGTTATGAAAATACACAAAATCAATTATTTTTTAGGGGACAGATATGGAAGGCTTCCAATCCTTTTCACCGCTGCTCGACTCCGACACGCCGCTGTACATGCAGGTTTATACCTATTATAAGGAACTGATTTTGACCGGCAAGCTGCCGCCCAACACCAAGCTCCCCTCGCTGCGGCGCTGCGCCGAAACGCTCGGCATCAGCCGCACGACGGCGGAGGGCGCGTATTTGCAGCTGTGCGCAGACGGGTATATCCTTTCACGCCCGAAAAGCGGCTATTTCGTGACCGACCTGTATTTCCGCGCGCCCCTGCTTGCCCGCACACCGCAGGCTAAGGCCGACGCGTCGCCCGTCTACGACTTTGCCTCGCTTTCCGCCGACCGGGAAAGCTTTGATTTCGACCTTTGGCGGCGCTACTTAAAAAGCGCGCTGCGCCAGGACGAACGGCTGCTGTCCTACGGAGAGGTGCAGGGGGAGCGCGACCTGCGCGAAGCGCTGGCGCAGTACCTTTCCGAAAAGCGAAACGTCGTGTGCCATGCGGACTCCATCGTCATCGGCGCGGGCGTGCAGAGTCTGCTGCACCTGCTGTGCGCGGTGCTGCACGACCGCAAAACCGTTGCGTTTTGCGACCCGGCGTTTTTGCAGGGCCGCGCTGTGTTTCAGGACCACGGCTTTACGCTTTGCGCACGGGAGGCCGACGCGCAGGTGCTCTATGTTTCCCCCTCGCACATGAACCGGCGCGGCGACGTGCTGCCGACGCCCGCGCGCATTGCGCTGCTCAAGCGCACGCTCGAACGCGGGGCTTTGCTGATTGAAGACGACTACGACAACGAATTCTGCTATTTCGACCGCCCCGCCCCGGCGCTGCAGGGGCTTGACGGCGGACAGCACGTTGTGTACATCGGCACCTTTTCACGCCTGCTGCTGCCGTCCATCCGTTTGAGCTTTCTCGTGCTGCCCGACACCCTGCTTGCCCGGTACCGGGAAATTGCGCCGCTTTACAACCAGACCGCCTCCAAGGTCGAGCAGATTGCGCTGTGTCAGTTCATCCGCGACGGCCGTCTCTCCAGGCAGATTCGCAAGGTCCGCAAGCTCTATACGCAAAAAGCGCAGCTTTTGGAAAGCGCGGCAAAGGAAGCGTTCCGGGGAAACGCCGACGTCGCCCTGCGCGAAACCGGTTTTTCCGTGGAGGTGCGCCTGCACAGGTCTTTGCCGGCAAAGGCCGCCGAACGCGCCGCACGGCAGGCGGGCGTCGTTCTGCGCGCGGAAAACGACGGCGCGGGCCGGTGCGTGCTGTCGCTTGCGTGCTCGGGCGTGCAGGCGGCGCAATTCCCCCGCGCGGTCAGGGCGCTGGCCGCCGCGTTTTCCGAAGACAGGGGCACTTGTGTGCAAAATCTGGAAAAGCCTCCAAACCAGTAGAAAATTACTGATAAACTTTTTGTAAAAAATGATAGATTTTTAACACTCTTTCTGCTATAATGGGTACGTATACGCGAAAGTTGTGCGCCCATAGGCACAAGCGGCGCCGGGCACACGCTTTTGCAAAGGAGGAAAATCAAGCATGCTCAAAAAAATCAGTACGGTCCCCTTCCGCGGCACGCCCGAACAGGAAAAGCGGCTGCAGACGGTGATCGAAACGTGCAGGGACGACAAAAGCCAGCTCATGCACGTCATGCAGGAGGCGCAGGAGATTTACGGCTACCTGCCCTATGAGGTCCAGGTGATGATTGCCGAAGGGATGGACGTCCCGCTGGAAAAGGTCTACGGCGTCTCCACCTTCTACGCGCAGTTCTCCCTGTCGCCGAAGGGCGAAACGAACATTTCGGTGTGTCTGGGTACGGCGTGCTATGTCAAGGGCTCGCAGCAAATCCTGGATAAGCTCTCGGAGCTTTTGGGCATCGGCGCGGGCGAATGCACCGAGGACGGCGCGTTTTCGCTGGAGGCCTGCCGCTGCATCGGCGCGTGCGGCCTGGCGCCCGTTATGACGGTCAACGACGAGGTCTACGGCAAAATCACCGAAGACGATGTGGCGGGCATCCTCGCCAAATACAGAACCTGATGCGCGAGCTGTCGCTGAACGTGCTGGACATCGCCGAAAACTCCATTGCGGCGAACGCCGCGTGCATCCGCATCGAGGTGCTGGAAGACACCGCGGCCAAGACGCTGACCATTGGGATTTACGACGACGGCTGCGGCATGACCGACGAACAGATACAAAAGGTGCTCGACCCGTTTTACACGACGCGCACCACCCGCAAGGTCGGCATGGGACTGCCGCTGTTTCGGCTGGCGGCCGAGCAGACGGGCGGGTCGCTTACCGTCACCTCCAAAGTCGGCCTCGGCACAAACGTGCGCGCCGTTTTCCGCACGGACAGCGTGGACTGTACGCCACTTGGGGATATGGCGTCGACGCTGTGCACGCTCATTACGATGAACCCGGACCGGCGGTTTTTGTACCGGCAGCGCGTGGACGCGCGGGAATTCGAGCTGGACACGGCGGAGCTTGCGGCGGTTTTGGACGGCGTGCCGTTTTCGGACCCGGCGGTAGCGCAGTGGCTGCGCGCGTACTTGCAAGAGCATATGGAAAGCCTGTATAAAGGAGAACGCTATGAAAACGATTGAAGAATTGATGGCCATTCGCGAAAACGCGAAAAAACGGATGACCGTGCGCGAGGAGTCCGGAGAGGAATGCACGCGCGTGGTCGTGGGCATGGCGACCTGCGGCATTGCGGCGGGCGCGCGGCCGGTGCTTAACGCCTTTGTCGACGAGGTCGCAAAGCGCGGCCTGCAAAACGTCATGGTCTCGCAGACCGGCTGCATCGGAATGTGCCAGTACGAGCCCATTGTGGAAGTGATGGAGCCCGGCAAGGAAAAGGTCACCTATGTCAAAATGACCCCGGAAAAGGCGGTCAAGGTCGTTAACGAACATCTGGTCAACGGCAACCCGATTGTGGACTTCACGGTCGGCGCCGCGACGAAGTAAGGAGGAAGCCCATGTATCGTTCCCACGTTCTGGTCTGCGGCGGTACCGGCTGCACCTCGTCGAACAGCCCCGCCATCATTGCGGCGCTCGAAAAGGAGATCGCCGAAAAGGGGCTCGCCGACGAAGTCAAGGTCGTCCGCACGGGCTGCTTCGGGCTTTGCGCCTTGGGCCCGATTATGATTGTCTACCCCGAAGGCTGCTTTTACAGCCAGGTCAAGGTTTCGGATGTGCCCGAAATTGTGGAGGAGCACCTCTTAAAGGGGCGCATCGTCAAGCGGCTGCTGTACGATGAGACCGTCACGATGGACGACGTCAAATCCCTGCAGGAAACGGATTTCTACAAAAAGCAGCACCGCGTTGCGCTGCGCAACTGCGGCGTCATTGACCCGGAAAACATTGAGGAATACATTGCGTACGACGGCTATATGGCGCTTGCGAAGTGCCTGAAGGAATATACGCCGCAGCAGGTCATCCAAATCGTTTCGGATTCCGGGCTGCGCGGACGCGGCGGCGGCGGGTTCCCGACGGGCAAGAAGTGGAGCTTTACCGCGGCGAACGAGGCCGACCAGAAATACGTCGTCTGCAACGCGGACGAGGGCGACCCCGGCGCGTTTATGGACCGCTCCGTTTTGGAGGGCGACCCGCACTGCATTGTGGAGGCCATGGCCATTTGCGGCTACGCGACGGGTGCGAGCGAAGGCTATGTCTATGTGCGCGCGGAGTACCCCATCGCCGTCAAGCGGCTGCAGAAAGCCATTGCGCAGGCGCGCGAATACGGGCTTTTGGGCAAAAATATTTTCGATTCAGGCTTTGACTTTGATATCCACGTCCGCCTGGGCGCCGGCGCCTTTGTCTGCGGTGAGGAGACCGCGCTGATGACCTCGATTGAGGGCAACCGCGGCGAGCCGCGGCCGCGGCCGCCGTACCCGGCGGTCAAGGGCCTGTTCGGCAAGCCGACAACGGAAAACAACGTCGAAACCTTTGCGAACATTCCGCAGATTATCTTAAAGGGCGCGGACTGGTTCGCCTCCATGGGCACCGAGCGCTCCAAGGGCACCAAGGTCTTTGCGCTCGGCGGCAAAATTCACAACACGGGCCTTGTGGAAATTCCAATGGGCACGACGCTGCGGGAAATTATTGAAGAAATCGGCGGCGGTATCCCGCACGGCAAAAAATTCAAGGCGGCGCAGACGGGCGGCCCCTCCGGCGGCTGCATCCCGGCGTCGCTGATGGACACGCCCATTGACTACGACAACCTGACCGCTATCGGCTGTATGATGGGTTCGGGCGGCCTTATTGTCATGGACGAGGACAACTGCATGGTGGACATTGCGAAGTTCTTTTTGAACTTCACGGTGGACGAATCCTGCGGCAAATGCACGCCCTGCCGCGTCGGCACGAAGCGCCTTTTGGAAATGCTCAACAAAATCACCGACGGCAAGGCGACGATGGAGGATCTCGACAAGCTCGAGGACCTTTGCAATTACATCAAGGCAAACTCCCTTTGCGGCCTTGGGCAGACGGCGCCCAACCCGGTGCTCGCCACGCTCAAATTCTTCCGTGAGGAGTATGTCGCGCACATCCGCGACAAGCATTGCCCCGCCGGGGTGTGCAAGGCGCTTCTGGTGTACGCCATTGACGCGGACAAGTGCCGCGGCTGCACCGCCTGCGCGCGCAAATGCCCGGTCGGCGCCATTTCCGGCAAGGTCAAGGAGGTCCATTCGATTGACCCGAACAAGTGCATCAAATGCGGCGTTTGCATGGATACGTGCAAATTCGGCGCGGTCGTGAAAAGATAAGGAGGTGCCCCATGGAAACCGTTAACATTAAAATCAACGGCATGCCCTTAAGCGTGCCGAAGGGGATCTCCATTTTGGAGGCCGCGCGCTTCGCCGGCATTGAGATCCCGACGCTCTGCTACCTCAAGGGGATGAACGAGATCGGCGCCTGCCGCATCTGCATGGTCGAGGTCAAGGGCGCGCGCAACCTGGTCACCGCGTGCGTCTATCCCGTAAACGAGGGCATGGAGGTCTTTACCAACACCGAGCGCGTGCGCCATTCGCGCAAAACGACGCTGGAGCTCATTCTTTCGACGCACGACAAGAAGTGTCTGTCCTGCGTGCGCAGCGGGACGTGCGAGCTGCAGGCGCTGTGCAAGGAATTCGGCGTGGACGACGAAAACGCGTTTGCGGGCGAAACCATCCACTACGATTTCGACGACTCCGCCGCGCATATGGTGCGCGACAACAACAAGTGCATCCTCTGCCGCCGCTGCGTCGCCGCCTGCGACGCGCAGGGCATTTCGGTCATCGGCGCGAACGCGCGCGGGTTTGATACGCACATCAGCTCGGCGTTCGACAAGGACTTGGCGGAGGTCTCCTGCATTTCCTGCGGCCAGTGCATTGTCAACTGCCCGACCGGCGCCATTGTGGAAAAGGACGACACCGACAAGGTCTTGGCCGCCATCAACGATCCCGACAAATTCGTGATTGTCAACACCGCGCCCTCTATCCGCGCGACGCTCGGCGAGGCGTTCGGGATGCACATCGGCACAAACGTCGAGGGCAAAATGGTCGCGGCGCTGCGCCGTCTCGGCTTTGACCGCGTCTTTGACACGGACTTTGCCGCCGACCTCACCATTATGGAGGAGGCGCACGAATTCCTCGACCGCGTTCAGAACGGCGGCGTGCTGCCGATGATTACCTCCTGCTCGCCGGGCTGGATTAAGTACTGCGAGCACTATTATCCGGAGCTTATCCCGCACCTGTCCACCTGCAAGTCGCCGCAGCAGATGTTCGGCGCGACGATGAAAACCTATTACGCGCAGAAAATGGGCATGGACCCGAAAAACATGGTTGTCGTCGGCGTTATGCCCTGCACCGCCAAAAAGTTCGAGACCAAGCGTCCGGACCAGGCGGCCTCCGGCTATCCGGACGTGGACATCGCCATTACCACGCGCGAGCTTGCGCGCATGATTGAAAGCGCGGGCATCTTTTTCAAGCACCTGCCCGACGAGAGCTTTGACATCCCGTTCGGCGAATCCACCGGCGCGGGCACCATTTTCGGCGCAACCGGCGGCGTGATGGAGGCGGCGCTGCGCACCGCGGTCGAAACGCTGACCGGCCAGGAGCTGCCGAGCGTCGATTTCAAGGAAGTCCGCGGCATGCAGGCGATTAAGGAAGCCGAATACGACGTGGCGGGGACCAAAATCAAGGTTGCCGTCGCCAGCGGCACAAAGAACGCCAAGGTGCTTTTGGACAAAATCAAGGACGGCACGGCGGATTACCAGTTCATTGAAATCATGGGCTGCCCGGGCGGCTGCATCAACGGCGGCGGCCAGCCGATTCAGCACGCGGTTGTGCGCAACTTTGTGGACCTGAAGGCCCGTCGTGCGGCGGCGCTTTACGATTCGGACGCGCAGAGCAAGAAGCGCAAATCGCACGAAAACGAGG
>CASGAS010000016.1 GCA_949299505.1 uncultured Eubacteriales bacterium | reverse complement strand
CGCAAGCACAGCCTTTCCACGCTCACGGCATATCTCATCGGAAATTTCCCGCAGCCTGTAATGGTCGGAGATATGGTTTTCAAACTTCCTGCCCGTTCTGAACGATACTGAATTTACCACAATATGATTGTGAATATTATCCGTGTTCAGGTGGGTGGTAACGACTATCTCATAATCCTTGCCCCACATCCGCCTTGCCGTTTCCAATCCAATTTGATGCGCTTCTTCGGGAGTAACCTCGCCGCTGACAAAACTCTGATAACCGTGATAGGCAACATTCCCGCCGAGCTTTCCGTACCGCCGTTTAGTTGCCATCATACATTGGTAGGCTCTCTGCTTCGGGCAGTTGATACCGCTGACATACAACCGCTGGTCGGTTTTGTCATCGTTTTCGACATAGCGGAGAGCGTTATACAAATCCTCGTCAAGATATTTCTTATCGGTGGTCTTATCAGGATTACAGGCATAGTCAATTACTTCTTTTAACCTGTTTTTGACAGGCCAGAATCCGGTGGTAGCCACGTCACATCACACTCCGTTTATCGCTTTCGTCATAAATGCCGAAAGACTCATCACTTCGTGGATGCTCCTTTTCCCCACAAAGCAGGCTTTGCGGGGACCCCGACGATTTACCCTCAATCCCTTTCTTAATTTGTTTTACGGTTTCTTTTTCGGGCAGTAAAAGCTCCGAATGAATTTCATCAATCAGCGCAAGAAGTTTGTTTTCTGTTTCAGGTGTGATTTCTGAGGAATTACACAGCTCGCACAATTTGTTGTAGAAATCAAAAAAGGCATCAGGCTGCACCGTTTGCGGTGCGTAGCCCAATGCCCTTTGCACAACATATTCGCTGACGGATAAATTACATTTCTCGGCAATCCGCTTTATTTTTTCTTTATCTTTTGGCTTTATCCGAATATCAATTCGGGCAAATTTCTCTTTTGGATTTCTGTTCATAAAATTCCTTCTTTCTGTATTCGGGGTATTAGGGGTATCCCCTAAAGAATAAATCGGCTAAACAGCCGATTTTGAGTTGGAACTTGCCGTACAAGTTCCCTGCTTGTTACAGTATGCGACACGCATTACTGTCTGTCGTTTCTCTCAACCTTTCTTAAATAGGAAATGCCGTTCTTCGCTCTCTCAAAGGTGAGCGTCAGCATTGCTCCTTCTTCAATTTCAGGGATACCGAGATAACCGGTGTTCTGCCAAGCGGAAGCCATAACTTTACTGCCGTCCTCAAAAGTGAAGTACGCAAGAACATTTCGCTTTTTGCCCCAACGTTTGCAGTCAAGCCGTGCTTTAAATACTCCTTCACGCTCATTTGTCAAATATTCGTCAACACATATGTCTAAATTCTGCGTTTGTCTTAATGATGAATATGCTCGCATTTAATTTTCCTCCTTGATTTTAGGAATTTCTTGTTTGATTTCTGCAAAAACAGGACAGACACTGTCGGTTATCATCAAACAGTTTTGGTGTCCGCACTGCATACATAGGGTGTTCTTAATTTTGATTTGTTCCGATTTTATTAGATGGTACTGTGTCATAAAGTCCTCCTTTTCCGTTTTTGGGCGAAAAAATAACACCTGCCGATTTTTACATCAACAGGTGTTATCAGATAATTTTCTTATTGCTGAATCCCAAATCTTCGCCGGTGAACTTTTCGTAAGCCAGCCCGATTTTTCGGATGCGCTTGTGAACGGCGCTGTGCGTTTTGAATCCGAGCTTTTCGGCGATTTTCTCAAGCGTTATGCCCTCCATGCGCATGGTAAGGATCTGCCTGTCTGTTTCGCCGAGCGAAGCCAAAAACTCGCTTACCGCCATCGGCTCTAAAACAGTATGGCTCATATCGCTGTCTTCATCGGGGATGTCCCAGTCCATACCATCATTATTTTCAGCATACCGTTCCTTGAGTTCATCAAGAGATTCGACCGTAACATTCTTTGCACGGGTGTGATACCACTTGCGGTAAAAATCAATTTTTTGCCGGCTGTTCCGATAATCAAAATCTTCAAAGCAGCGGAACTCCTTTGCGGTATCAATGACAACTTTCATATTATGGTGCGCCATTGTCTGCGGAACAAGCCAGCTGAACAGATCGGAGATTTCTTCTTCCGACACATAGCCGAAGGTTTCATCTACACCTCCGTCCTTTAGCAGTTCCTGTGCTGCCGGAAGAATCTTTTCATCCTGCAATTCCTGAATCCAATATGGTGCTGCGTGGGCGTAAAACCAAGATGGTTCATAACCGGAATAGATTTCACGCTTTGCACCCAGTCCCATAAAGGGCCAGACCATAAATGCATAAGCGTCGATAATGGCAAGCAGAAACAAATCGCTTTCCACCATAGCGATTGCATCCCAGTCATGGAGCAGCCTATGCGGATTGCGTGGGATGCTGTTCAGTTCAGAACCACACTTGTCCAATATGGATTTCGGAATAAAGTAGAATGCGGGAATAAAGTCTGCATTGCGAAACGATGTGATTTCACCGTTTTTTCTTTTTAATAGTATCGGCATATTTTGCGCCTCCTTTCCAGAGATATTCTCTCTGTTTATTAAACGACACAAAATCAATATATTGTTCCTATGAAATCAAAAATATTATATAACATTTTGAGTAAAATTAAAAGAAACTCTCAAATTGCCCATAAACACAAAAAGCCCCGCCAGGAGAGCAGGTTGTACCGCTAAGCTAACGGGGCTGTCTTTATATCTAAAATTGGCACATTCGATGAAATGGCTGTCTTTTCCTAAAATAAAGAAGACAATTCTTGAATCATACTTTTCGGGTAAAATATATCCGGAGGTACATCAGAATGAAAGAACGAATTTTAACAAGTGAAGTGATAGAACACTTCAAAAAATATCTGAGAGAGGAGGAAAAAAGCGAAAATACAATCGAGAAGTATATGCGAGATGCATGGGCATTTACTACATACATGAATGGTACGGAAATCACAAAAGAATCGGTTATCGCTTATAAAAGCAACTTGATCTCTGAAAACTATGCTGTGCGCAGCATTAACTCCATGCTGGCAAGTCTGAACAGCCTGTTTGTGTTTTTAGGCTGGATGGATTGCCGAGTGAAGTCAATCAAGCTCCAGCGGCAGATTTACTGCCCCGAAGAAAAAGAACTGACCAAAGCCGAATATATGCGACTGGTAAATACAGCAAAGCAGAAAGGTAACAAGCGGCTAAGCCTGATTTTGCAGACAATATGCGGAACTGGGATTCGAGTGAGCGAACTGCAATACATAACCGTTGAAGCGGTCAAACGAGGCGAGACGGTTGTTTCCCTCAAGGGTAAAACAAGAACGGTATTTATCGTTAAGGAATTGCGACAGAAGCTGCTCCGCTATGCAGCAGAACAGGAAATTCCATCGGGGGCAATATTCATAACCCGCACAGGCAGGCCGATCAGCCGCACCAACATCTGGCGGGAGATGAAAGGTCTTTGCGAGCAGGCAGGGGTAAATCCGCAGAAGGTATTTCCGCATAACCTGCGGCATCTATTTGCCCGCACATTTTACGGGATCGAAAAGGACATTGCAAAGCTGGCCGATATTCTCGGTCATAGCAGTATCAACACCACAAGAATTTATATCATTTCCACCAGCGACGAACACCGCAGACAGATGGAACATATGCGGCTGATAATATGAAAAAAGCCGCCCGAATCGGCGGCTGAGTACATAAACAGTATTATGTTGCAAATGGGTATACCAAACTCATTTTATTGATGTTATTATATCATGACTGCGAAGAAATTACAAGCAATTCAGCGAAGAAAAGTATGATTTTTACGGGATATTGTCAAAAAGAAGCAGCACGAATAAGCCTTTTCAACAGAAAATTTGAAAAGGCTTGGCTTTCTGCGCTCATTTTTAAGTTTAGTCTTGCGGCTTATGTAAATTCGCCAGTCTTAAGCAGCAAATTTCAGACTGTATTTGCAACATAATACTGTTTATGTTGCGCATTGCATCACAGTGAAAGCAGGTAAGAAAAATGGAAAACACACAGGCTGCAACAAAACCGACAAAAAGAAAGACGGCCGCGAAAGCCGTAAAAAGCATCGTGGCAATTTTGCTGATGGTTGCCATTGCTTTTGCAGCGGCGCTGATTGTACATAAGACAGACCGCGCCGTCCCTGCGTCCACGCAGGCGGGAGGTATGTCGGCCTATGAGCTGGCTGTGCAAAACGGCTATACCGGCGATTTGGAACAGTGGCTGATGTCCCTTGCGGGTGAAACCGGGCCCGAAGGAAAGGTCGGAAAATCCGCGTATGAATTGGCGGTCGAGAATGGCTATACCGGCAGTATCGAAGAATGGCTCGGTTCTTTGATCGGTGCGCCCGGCAAAACGGGGGAAACCGGTTCCGCCGGCAAATCAGCATATGAATTAGCTGTGGATAACGGCTACAAAGGAACGCTGGATGACTGGCTGACGGCTATTGTCGGCAAGGACGGCGCAAAGGGAGCGGACGGCAAGTCGGCCTTTGAACTGGCGCAGGAAAGCGGTTATACCGGCTCCCTTTCCGACTGGCTTACCACACTGACAGGCAAGGACGGCCTGTCAGCCTATGAAATTGCGGTCAAAAACGGGTACGTGGGCACGGAAAATGAATGGCTTTCCTCGCTGGTAGGAATTGCCGGAAGTAAAGGCGACAACGGCAAATCAGCCTACGATTTGGCTGTAGAAAACGGCTACAACGGCACCGAAAGCGAATGGCTGTTGTCTCTTGTCGGCTCCAAAGGCGAAAAAGGAGACAAAGGAGAAACCGGCGCAACTGGTGCTGACGGCAAGTCGGCTTTTGAATTGGCACAGGAAAACGGTTACACCGGTAGCGAAGAAGAATGGCTCACTTCCATTACAGGAGAAAAGGGCGACAAGGGCGATACCGGTGCGACTGGTGCAGATGGCAAGTCGGCTTTTGAACTGGCGCAGGAAAACGGTTACACCGGTTCCCTGTCCGATTGGCTGACCTCTCTGGTCGGGGCTACTGGTGCGGACGGCAAATCTGCCTATGAAATTGCACAGGCCAACGGTTTTGAAGGTACGGAAAGCGAATGGCTGGCCTCTTTGGTAGGCAAACAGGGTGAAAAAGGCGACACCGGTGCCAAAGGTGATAAAGGAGATAAGGGTGACACTGGCGCAACAGGTGCGACCGGCGCAGATGGGAAATCGGCGTTTGAACTGGCACAGGAAAACGGCTATACCGGTACACAGGAAGAATGGCTCTCTACTCTGGTAGGAAAATCGGCCTATGATTTGGCTGTAGAGAATGGCTATCTGGGAACCGTTGAACAGTGGCTGGCTTCCCTTGTAGGTGAAGCGGGTGCAGCCGGCGAAAAGGGAGATAAAGGTGACAAGGGCGATACCGGTGCGGCCGGAGCCGACGGCAAGTCTGCCTATGAATTGGCGGTGCTGGCCGGTTATGACGGCGATATGCAGTCCTGGCTTGCTTCTCTGGTAGGTGCGAAGGGTGAAAAAGGTGACAAAGGTGATACCGGCGCGGCTGGTGCTGACGGCAAATCTGCCTATGAACTTGCAGTAGAACAAGGCTTTGAAGGCACCGAAGAAGAATGGCTCGATTCCCTGAACGGGGCTGACGGCGCACAAGGCGAAAAGGGTGACAAAGGCGACACCGGAGCAACCGGGGCCGACGGTAAATCTGCTTATGATTTAGCGGTGGAAAAGGGCTATCAAGGCACAGTAGAGCAATGGCTGGCTTCTCTTGTCGGCAATCCCGGTGAAAAAGGAGATAAAGGAGACACAGGCGCACAGGGTGAGAAAGGCGAGAAAGGCGAGAAAGGCGAGAAAGGTGATACCGGCGCGACAGGTGCTGACGGCAAATCCGCCTATGACCTCGCTGTGGAAGAAGGCTATACCGGAACGCTGGATGAATGGCTGGATTCTCTGATTGGAAAAACCGGAGAAAAGGGCGATGCCGGCGAGCAAGGCGAAAAAGGTGAAAAAGGCGATAAAGGAGACACCGGTGCTGACGGACAGTCGGCCTATGACCTTGCGGTAGAAAAAGGCTTTGACGGCACCGAGGAAGAATGGCTGGCATCGCTTAAAGGGATCGCCGGAGAGCAGGGCGAAACCGGCAAATCCGCCTTTGAATTGGCGCAGGAAAACGGCTTTGGCGGCGATTTGGCGGCGTGGCTGACCTCTTTGCACGGTGAGGACGGAAAAGACGGCAAAAAGGGCGCGGACGGTGCAAACGGCAAATCGGCTTTTGAGCTTTACAAAGAATCCAACCCCGAATACACCGGTACTTTGGAGGAATGGCTTGCTTCTCTGGTAGGTCAGAAAGGCGATAAAGGTGATAAGGGCGATAAAGGCGATACCGGCGAAGCCGGTTCCGACGGAAAGTCCGCATATGAGCTGGCCTGCGACGGCGGCTACAAGGGTACGGTGCAGGAATGGCTGCTGAGCTTAAAGGGCGCGGACGGTAAATCGGCCTACGAGCTGGCTGTTGATAACGGATACAGCGGAACGGAAACCGAGTGGCTGGCTTCCCTGAAGGGGGAAAAGGGCGACACCGGCGAGCAAGGCCCGCAGGGAGAACCCGGTAAAAAAGGGGAAAAAGGCGATAAGGGCGACAAAGGAGACAAGGGTGATACCGGTGCGGCCGGACGAGGCATTGACCATATGGAAATCATCGACGGTGAGCTGTGGGTGTATTATACCGACGGCACAAATCAGAATTTGGGAAGCGTTGGAAGCGATGCTGATAGCAGCGAAGACATTTTGATATATGTTGAATTGTCCGATGGTACATATGGGGTAAAAGCCGGAGAAGGAGCCAAAGACGTTGCTGTGATCGAAATTCCCGACACGTACAATGGGAAAGCAGTAACGCAAATTGTTGATAACGCTTTTTCGGGCCTAGGTAATCTTAATTCTGTTGTCATACCTGAAGGCATTGTAAATATTGGCGAAAGAGCTTTTCTTAATTGCAGCTCGCTTACGAACATTAAACTTCCTAGCACTTTACAATCTATTCAAAAATATGCATTTTCAAATTGTATTAACATAAATGAAATTACTATTCCGGCTGCAACAACCTATATTGGGGAATGCGCCTTCTATGGATGTAATTTGCTGAGCACAGCAACTTTTGAGCAACCTAATAATTGGGTAACTTCTAATGCACCGAGCAAAATTTCTTCGAATGCAATATTCCTTTTTAGTTATAATGAAAAAGATTCAAATGGAGTTACTCGAACTGGGGATGTATATAGATGGTTTGATCAAGAAGGAATTATCGCTGAATTGTTAATTGGTGATAGTGAGACATCGTATATGGTTGGAAGAGATTGGAAATCCAAAATAGTTTCTCTTTATAAGTATGCGTGGTATGTAGTTGAATAAGTTGAGCTGAACTCTAATAGCAAACTAAACATCAGGAATTGGATGGTGGCAGGTGTGCTGCTCGAAAGGATGATAAAGTTATGCAAAGTAAACAAGCATGCCCAAACTGCAAAAAAACATTTATTCTTAAAATAGAGACACTTCCATCAAAAATGGATGATAAGCGAAAAAGCTATTATTGCTGTCCCTATTGCAATTATAAAGTCGATAATATCAGTTTAGCGGCTAATGAAGAAGTATGGACCTATAAATTGGATAAATAATAAGATAATGCTTGAAATCTATCCTATGTGTTAGTGCGTTCCTGCGCCCGACAGTTTTATGCTGCCGGGCGCAGTCTTTTTGCATAATAGCAGTTGTTGTCTTTATAACTTATCCGAAAAATAGTTCGCCATTTTTTAGTCAGTCCCTTAAAGTGAAAATATTATCTCAGCATATATGATTTCCGCTACGCCGTTACGGATGTTGTTCATCCGTCCAACCCACTCCATTTGATTTTGTTCTTTGAGTTGTTCAGTTACGCCCTCACGCTCAGCCATTTGTTTTACCAGCCGAAAAAACATATCCTCAGCCTGCCGGTCGATTTCGGCAAGATGAGCGTTCAGTTTCCCGCTTGTCAACAGGTTATAATATAAGATTTTGTGGTGTTGTTTTAAGTGCCTTGCGTGCCGCTGTCCCCAAATACCGATAGACTGTTTTTCTTCGGCAGGTAATGTTAAATTGGGCAAAATATAATCTCCTTGCTGTGTGTATGTACCGCCCATTTGCTCAAATAATGTTTTTTCCATTGTGTTTATCCTCCTGTCTTTTATTGTACTTTCATTTTACAGGAGGACAAAGAATAACACGAATGTGCCGATTGCAGATATAGTAAAACGCCGTCTTGGATTTGTTCCAAGGCGGCGTTTTCTGCTTTGGTATCAGAGCGAACATTTCACGGCGAAGCCGCCGCTAAAGAAATAGGTGTTCGTCCAATACACATTTGGTGGAGATGGCGGGAGTCGAACCCGCGTCCGAAAACGCGTTCCCGCAGCTTTCTACGAGCGTAGCCGTACGTTACAGATTCCCTTGGAACGTCACCGCACGGCAGGCGGCGTTCTTCGGTAGCCTCGTTTTGTGTGACGGGTTACGAGGCGCTTGCCCGTGCACATTTACCGCTGATGACGCCCCTGCCCCGGCCGCGGTCCTCCGGGAGGGACGCTCGCCGCTTAATTAAGCAGCAAGAAGTACTTTTTGATCTTTGTCGTTTATTTTCATAAACTGAGGCTGTTTTAAGCGGTACCCCACCGCTGCTCGCTTACCACGGTGCAGCATCCCCGTCGAAATCCTTTCATCCCCGCGGGAATACTATTGTATCACAAAAATTCCGTTTTACAAGTAAAAACACGAAGCGGCCCATGCGTTCCGGCTGAACGAAGATTTACCGCGAACGTTCCTTCATTTCGCGCTCAATGCGGCGGTCGGCCTCTTTTTTGGCGGCGACGTCGCGCTTGTCGTAAAGCTTTTTACCTTTACAAAGCCCGACCTGCACCTTGGCCCTGCCGTTTTTGAAATAGACAGACAGCGGAATAAGCGTCAGCCCCTGCTGCTTGGTCGTACCCAAAAGGCGCATGATTTCGCGCTTATGCATCAGAAGCTTGCGCACGCGCATCGGGTCGCGGTTAAAGATATTGCCGTGGCCGTAAGGGCTGATGTGCATCCCGTTGACGAACAGCTCGCCTTCGACGATGCTGCACCACGCGTCCTTGAGGTTCACGCGCCCTTCTCGGATGCTTTTGACCTCAGTCCCGCAAAGCGCAATGCCCGCTTCAAACGACTCCAGCACAAAATAGTCGTGCAGGGCTTTTTTATTCTGCGCCACACTGCGCGGCGCGTTGTTTTCCCTGGCCACAGCCCTGCCCTCCTTTTTTGCGTGTTACAAAAGGCTTCTGCCCGCAAGCGCGCGGGTGAGCGTTACCTCGTCGGCATATTCCAAATCAGCGCCTACCGGCACGCCGTAGGCAAGGCGTGTGACCCGGACGCCCAGCGGCTTCAACAGCCGGCTTATATACATGGCGGTCGCTTCGCCCTCGACGGTCGGGTTCGTCGCCATAATGACCTCTTCGACGGCGTCGTCCTGCAACCGCGCAAGCAATTCCTTGACGGTGAGGTCGTCGGGGCCGACGCCGTTCATCGGAGAAATCGCACCGTGCAGGACGTGGTAGAGCCCGTGGTACTCGTGCGTGCGCTCAAAGGCGAGCACGTCGCGCGGGCTTTCGACCACGCAGACCGTGGTGCGGTCTCGCTCGGCGCTTTGGCAGACGGAGCAGACCTCGTCTCCGGTCAGATTGCAGCAGATTTTGCAGCGGTGAATTCGGTCGTGCGCTTCCAAAATGGCGTTTGAGAGCGTTTTGGCCTCCGTGTCGGTAAGGCCGAGCACATAAAACGCCATGCGCTCGGCGGATTTTTGCCCGACGGAGGGCATTTTGCGAAACTCGTCGACCAGCGAATCCAGCGCCGGAATGGAATACGCCATCAGAACATACCGCCCATACCGGGCACGCCGGACAGGCCGCCCGTGATTTTGCCCATTTCGCGTTCGGCGGTCTCGTCCGCCTTGCGCATGGCCTCGTTAATCGCTGCCAAAAGCAGGTCCTCGAGCATTTCGGGTTCCTCGGGGTCGAGCACCTCGGGCTTGATGTGTATCGCCTTGACCTCATGCGAGCCGGTGACGGTCACGTCCACCGCGCCGCCGCCGGAGCTGGCGGAATACTCGGCCACGGCAAGCTCGCCTTGCAGCGACTCCATATTCGCCTGCATTTCCTGCAGCTTTTTCATCATGGTCGCGCCCGTCGGGCCCTGATTCGGAATTCTGGCTTTCATATCGTTCTCCCTTTCGGTCCGTTTATTGGTCTACAATCTGCACGCCAAGCGACTGCGCCCGGCTCAGCAGGTTTTCCAAGGGGTCTTTTTTCGGCGTGTCGACGGGTTTTGCCGTATGGAAAATGCCGATACGGTATTTCGTGCCGGTCACGTCGTACACCGCGCGCTGGATGCAGGTCGCGTGCGAACCGCTTTGCAGAAACTGCTCGAGCAGCGGATTTTCGCTTTGGATGAGCAGCAAATCGCCGCGCACCACCGCTTTTGAACCGCGCATGTGCGGCGTAAGCGGGCGGTCAATAACGGCAAGGCGCTCGAGCGCTTCGTTCCACTTCGGGAACGGCTTCGGCTGCTGCGCGCCGGGGTTCGGCGCGGGCTTCGCCTCTTTTGCAGGCTCCGGCTCCGGTTCCGGCTGCGGTTCTGCCGGTGCGGGCGGCTGTGCCTGCGGCGGCGTTTCAGGGGGTGGCGCCGCGCGTTCCGGCTCCGGCGTGTCCGCTTTGGTAGCGCGTACAGGCGCCGGTGCGGCAAACGCGCCGGTGTCGAGCCGGCGTTCCAGCTCCGAAATGCGGGAGGCAAGCGCACGCACGTCCGTGTCGAGCGTCGGGTCGGAAAGCCGCAGCAGCGCCATTTCCGCGGCGGCGCGTGCGTTTGCGCCGGTCTTCAGCCCGGCAAGCGCTTCCTGCAAGACGTCCATCGCGTTCAAAATGCGCGCCAGGGTAAACCGTTCCGCCTGGGTGCGAATCGCGGCAAGCTCGCTTTTGGGGCAGACGATGAGGTCGCCGTAATTCGGCACGCTGCGCGCCAGCATCAGGTTGCGGAAATGCGAAAGCAGCTCGGAAAGCAGGCGGTCCATGCCGCAGGCGTTTCGGTAAAGGCCGTCCACAAGCTCAAGCGCATGCGCCCCGTCGCGGTCGGCGACGGCGTCGCACAGGGAAAACAGGTATTGCCGCCCGGCAAGCCCGGCCGCCTCGCTGACAAGCGCTTCGTCAATCTCTCCGTCAAAGGCGGCGCAGCGGTCCAAAAGCGACAGCGCGTCGCGCATGGCGCCGTCGGAATTGCGGGCGATCAGCATCGCGCCCGCTTCCGTCAGCGGAATCTGCTCCTCTTTTGCGACGTACAGAAGCCGCCCGACAATATCCGCCGGCTCAATCCGCTTGAAATCGAACCGCTGGCAGCGCGACAGAATGGTCGCGGGCAGCTTGTGCACCTCGGTGGTCGCCAGGATGAATTTCACATGCTCGGGCGGTTCTTCGAGCGTCTTAAGCAGCGCGTTGAATGCGCCGACCGAAAGCATATGGACCTCGTCGATGATGTACACGCGGTATTTTGCGGCGGCGGGGGTGTAATTCGCCTCCTCGCGCAAATCGCGGATATTGTCCACGCCGTTGTTGGAGGCGGCGTCGATTTCGATGACGTCCAGCACGGAGCCGTCGTCAATCCCGCGGCACATGGCGCAGGCGTTGCAGGGGTTGCCGTCCACGGGGTGTTCGCAGTTGACGGCTTTCGCCAGGATTTTTGCACAGGAGGTCTTGCCCGTGCCGCGCGACCCCGTAAACAGATAGGCGTGTGAAAGCCGTCCGCTTTTGACCGCGCCCGAAAGCGACGCCGTGACCGCCGGCTGCCCGACGACATCGTCAAAGGTTTTCGGCCGCCATTTCCGGTAAAGCACCTGATACACAACGCACACCTTCCCCGCAAAAAGAATATACCTTAACTCGGTCATGCACCGTGCAGGCGGACTGCGGCGCACCTCGCTGCCCGCTTAATGCTGCTCGGTTCCCCGCCTGACATGGTTCGCGGAGCGTGGTCGCACAGGACCCACACGGTACACGACCCAATTAAGGTGTATTTATTGTACTATACTCCGGCGCGAAAAGCAAGAGGGAGAGGCCAGGTTTTTTCCGTGTGTTTTTCCGGTTGTTATTTTGCGCAGGGTTTGCTATAATAAAGAAAATCGGGTAACCTTTGCTTTTGTCTGTGAGGAAAGCCATGTTCAACATTGTTCCGCAACCCAACGAGCTCATCATCACCGGCGGCAAAACGCGTTTTGTACTGGATGAAGAAACCGTCATCACCAAGATGCCGTTTATTGACGAATTCCGCCACTTTATCAAGCAGCAGTTCGACATCCGTATCCACCGGGACTCCCAGGCGACGGAGAACGCCATCCGTCTGGAGCTGACGGACGAAGCCGATTCAGACGAGGGCTACCGGCTTGTTTCCCGCGACGGGTGCATCTATATCTATGCGCGCGCCGAAAACGGGCTGTTTTACGGGCTGCAAACCTTAAAGCAGCTTCTTTTGCAGGGCAACGGCGTTGTGCCCGACCTGTACATAGACGACAAGCCGCGCTTTCCGTACCGCGGCTTCATGCTCGACTCGGGGCGGTATTTTCAGCCCGTCTCGGAAATCAAGCGCCTTATCGACCTGCTGGCGCTGCACAAGCTCAACCGCTTCCACTGGCATTTGACGGAGGATCAGGGCTGGCGCATCCAAATCGACAAATACCCGCTTTTGACGGAAATCGGCTCGCACCGCAGCCACACGAACTTCGGGCTGCGCCCGGAGGGCGGCTTTTACACAAAGGACGACGTGCGTGAAATTGTGGACTACTGCCACCGGCGCTTTATTGAGGTCGTGCCGGAATTTGACGTGCCCGGCCACTGTGTCGCCGCCATTGCCTGTTACCCGGAGCTTTCCTGCTTTTCGCGCAAGCTCAAGGTTGCGACGCACTGGGGCGTCAAGCACGACATTCTGTGCGCCGGAAAGGAATCAACCTACCGGTTCGTGTTCGACGTGCTTGACGAGCTGTTCTCCCTGTTCCCGGACAAATGGATGCACCTGGGCGGCGACGAGGCGGTCAAGATGCGCTGGAAGCTCTGCGGGCACTGCCAGGACGTGATCCGCGCAAAGGGCTTAAAAAACGAAGAGGAATTGCAGCAGTATTTTATGAGCCGCGTCGCGCGATATGTGTACGAGCACGGCTTTACGCCGATTATGTGGAACTACGACGGCGTGGAAAGCGTAGACAAGCTCGACCGGCGGATTGTCTGGCAGATGTGCGGGGCGAATGAGGAAAACGGCATTGTCAGAAAAGAGCTTGCCGCCGGGCGCAAGATGATCAACGCCTCGGCGTTCCCGTATTATCTCGACTTCCCCTACGGCTGGGTGGACCTGCGGCGCGCCTATGAATACGAGCCCGGCATTTCGGAGAATATCTTAGGCGTCGAAGCGCCGCTGTGGACCGAATATGTCCCGGACCAGAAAACGGCGGACAAGCGGATTTTCCCGCGGCTCGCCGCCATTGCGGAGGCCGCCTGGTCCGCGCCGGAGGACCGCAGCTACGACCGGTTTGAAGAGGGGCTGCCGGAATACTTCGACTTGCTCAACGCCTACCATGTGCACTACGCGACCTTAAAGCAGGCGCTGCCCGGCAAGCTGCGCGGCAAGGCGCAGTCGCTGTGGTTCAACCGCCGCGTGCTGCACTGGCAGGGGCTGCACAACCTGATAGACGACGCGCGGGTGGAAGCCGCGCACAAAAACGATCGGAAATAAAGCGAAAGCTTTTCAACGAAGGAAAGAGGTGCTACCTATGTCCAAGGCAAGGTATGTGCTCGCACTCGACCAGGGCACGACCAGCTCCCGCGCCATTCTGTTTGATCACCGCGGGAACATCGTCGCCAAAGCGCAGCACGAATTCAACCAAATCTATCCGCAGCCCGGCTGGGTGGAACACAACCCGATGGAAATTCTCTACTCCCAGTTCCAGGCGGTCACCGAGGTCATTTCCGCAAACCGCATCTACACCTCGGACATCGCCTCCATCGGCATTACCAACCAGCGCGAAACCACGATTTTGTGGGACAAGGGCACGGGCAAGCCTATCTACAACGCCATCGTCTGGCAGTGCCGGCGCACCGCCGAGCTGTGTGAGGAAATCAAGAAGGACAAGGCGCTGACCGACTACATTCAAAAGCACACCGGGCTTGTGGTGGACGCGTATTTTTCGGCGACGAAAATCAAATGGGTCTTAGACAACGTCCCCGGCGCGCGGATTTTGGCGGACGCGGGGCAGCTGCTGTTCGGCACGGTGGAGACGTGGCTGATTTGGAACCTGACCGGCGGCAAGGTGCACATTACCGACTATTCCAACGCGTCGCGGACGATGCTGTTCGACGTCGACAAGCTCTGCTGGGACGAATACCTGTGCGAACGGCTGGGGATTCCGATGAGCATTTTACCGAAGCCCGTCCCCTCGAGCTGCGTTTACGGCGAGGTCGCGCCGGGGCTTTTGGGCTTTGAGGACATTGTCGGCGTACCCATTGCCGGCGCCATAGGCGACCAGCCCGCCGCGCTGTTCGGGCAGGGCTGCTTTACGGTCGGGCAGGCGAAGAATACATACGGCACCGGCTGCTTTTTGCTGATGAACACCGGCAAAAAGCGCGTGGAATCCAAGAACAACCTGGTCACGGGCGTGGCGTGGGGCATCGGCGACGAGGTCGAATACGCCATTGAGGGTTCGGCGTTCAACGCGGGCTCGGTTATTAAGTGGCTGCGCGACGATTTGCGCCTTATCGACACGGCGCACCGCTGCGACGAGCTGGCCGAAAGCGTGGAGGATGCGAACGGCATTTATTTTGTCCCCGCGTTTACGGGGCTTGGCGCGCCGTACTGGGACATGTACGCCCGCGGAACCATTGTGGGCCTGACGCGCGGGGTCAAGTGCGAGCACATTGCGCGCGCGGTTCTCGAGGCGATCGCCTTTCAGATGACGGACCTTTTGGAGGCGATGAAGGCGGATTCGGGCATTGCGCTTTCGGAGCTGCGCGTGGACGGCGGCGCTTCCGTCAGCGACATCATGATGCAGATTCAGGCGAACCTCATCCGCACCAAGGTCAACCGCCCCGTCGTGGTCGAGACGACGGCGCTGGGCGCAGCGTACCTGGCGGGGCTTGCGGTCGGCTTTTGGGAAAGCAAGGAAGAGATTGAGAAAATCCGCCAGGTGGACCGCATCTTTGAGCCGAAAATGATTCTGGAGGACCGCAACAAGCTCTATAAGGGCTGGCTGCGCGCGGTGGAACGGGCGCGCGACTGGATAGAACACTGAAAGTAAGGAACGAAAAGCATGGACTACAAAACCGAATCGTTAAAGCTGCATTACCAATGGCGCGGCAAGATTGAAATCACACCGCGCGCAAGCGTCGACAGCACGGACGCGTTGTCGCTCGCCTACACGCCGGGCGTGGCGCAGCCGTGTCTGGAAATTCAAAAGGATGTCAATAAATCCTACGACCTGACGCGCCGCTGGAACACGGTGGCGGTCGTGACGGACGGCACCGCCGTTTTGGGGCTCGGGGACATAGGTCCCGAGGCGGGTATGCCCGTCATGGAGGGCAAGTGCGTGCTCTTCAAGGCGTTCGGCGGCGTGGACGCAATCCCGCTTTGCGTACGCTCGAAAGACGTGGACGAAATCGTCAACTGCATCGCCCTGCTCGGGGGGTCGTTCGGCGGGGTGAATTTAGAGGACATCGCCGCGCCGCGCTGCTTTGAAATTGAGCAAAAGCTCAAGGAAAAGACCGACATCCCGATTTTCCACGACGACCAGCACGGCACGGCGGTGGTTGTGCTTGCGGCGGTGCTCAACGCGCTGCGCGTGGTCGGCAAGAAGCTTTCGGACTGCACCGCCGTATTCAGCGGCGCGGGGGCGGCGGGCATCGCCATTGCGAAGCTTTTGATGAAGCAGGGCGTCGGCGAGGTGCTGCTGTGCAACTCCAAGGGCATCCTCTGTGAGGGCGACGAGCATCTGAACCCGGCGCAGGCGGAAATGGCGCGCGTCACGAACCGGCAAAAGAAAACGGGAACGCTCCGAGACGCGATGGTCGGCGCGGACATTTTCATCGGCGTTTCCGCACCGGGCATTGTGACAGAAGACATGGTGCGCTCGATGAACCAAGGCGCCATTGTGCTGCCGATGGCGAACCCCGTGCCCGAAATCATGCCAGACCTTGCAAAGAATGCGGGCGCGGCGGTGGTCGGCACGGGCAGAAGCGATTTCCCGAACCAGATTAACAACGTGCTGGCGTTCCCCGGCATTTTCCGCGGGGCGCTCGACTGCCGTGCGCGGGACATCAACGAGGAAATGAAGGTCGCCGCCGCCGCGGCGATTGCGTCGCTGGTTTCCGACGAGGAGCTGCGCGCCGACTATATTTTGCCGAAGGCGTTTGACGAGCGCGTCGGGAAAACCGTCGCCGAAGCGGTGGCAAAGGCCGCGCGGGAAAGCGGCGCGGCGAGAATCTGAACGATATAAAAACCCCCTGCCTGTTTCAAAAGGCAGGGGCTTTTTTTGCACGTTACAGTTTTTTCAGGTTCGCCATGCGCGCCATGAGCTTTTTCGTGCCGGTTTTCTGGAAAGCGATTTCCAAAAGCACGTCGTTGCCCATTGGGCGCGTACTGGCGACCACGCCGACGCCGAACGCCTTGTGCTCGACGGTGTCGCCGGGCCGGAACTCCGGAAGCGGCGCGCTGCTGCGGGCGGCGGGCTTGGAAAAGCCGCGGTTGACCGTCCCCTCCCCCGCTGCGCGCGGGGCTGCACGGCCGTACAGGAAGCTGCTGCCGGAAAGGCCGGCGCGTTCGCGGAAATTCGTTGTGCGGCCGCGGCGGTCGAGCAATTCGTCCGGGATTTCCTCCAAGAAACGGGAGGGGCGGTAGAAGTTCGTAGAGCCGTAAATCATGCGCGAACGCGCGTGGCTCAAATACAGCTGCTCTTTGGCGCGCGTCACGCCGACATACATCAGGCGCCGTTCCTCCTCGACCTCGGACTCCACATACATGCTCTGCTGGCCGGGGAACACGCCCTCCTCCATGCCGGGGATAAAGACGACCGGAAACTCCAGCCCCTTGGCGGCGTGCAGGGTCATTAAGACGACGGCGTCGGTGTCCGCGTTGTAGTTGTCAATATCCGTCAGCAGCGCGACCTCTTCGAGGTAATCGCCCAGGGTCCCCTCGGGGTTCTCCTCGGTGAAGCGCACCAGCGTCGCGGACAATTCGTTGAGGTTCTGCACCCGGTCGTCGAAGCGCTCAGGCTCCGCTTTTAAGGATTCGACGTACCCCGTCTCCTCAAGCACGCGGCTGAGCGTTTCGGCGGGCGGAACGGTCTGCGCAAAATCGGACAGCCGCTCCATCATGTCGGCGAACGTCTTGAGCTTGCCCGCCGCGCGCTTGAGCACCTCGTACTCGTCGGCCGTTTTGAACACATCGAACAGCGAAACGCCCAGCAAATCGGCAATCTCGTTGGCGCGCTGGACGGTCGTGTCGCCGATGCCGCGCTTGGGAACGTTGATGATGCGCTGCAGGCGCACGCGGTCCGACGGGTTCTGGATAACGGACAGATACGCGAGCGCGTCGCGGATTTCCATGCGGTCATAGAACTTGTGGCCGCCGATGATGCGGTAGGGAATGGCGTTTTTGACCAGCGCGCGTTCAATGGGACCGGACATGGCGTTCATGCGGTACAGCACGGCGTGGTCCGAAAACGCGCGGCCCTTGGCGACGGAATCGGTAATGGCCGCGGCAATGCCGGCGGCCTCCGCCGTCTCGTCCTCGGCGGTCTCAAGCGTGATGCGCGCGCCCGTGCCGTTCGCCGTCCAGAGGTTTTTGCCCTTGCGCTGGCTGTTGTTCGCAATGACGGCGTTTGCCGCGTCCAGAATATTCTGCGTGGAACGGTAATTCTGCTCCAGCCGGATTACGGCGGCGTCCGGGTAGCGCGATTCAAAGCTCAAAATATTTTCAATGGTCGCGCCGCGGAACCGGTAGATGCTCTGGTCGTCGTCGCCGACGACGCAGATGTTGCGCCAGCCTCCCGCCAGAAGCTCAGTCAGGCGGTACTGCGCGTGGTTCGTATCCTGATACTCGTCGACCATCACATACCGGAACTGCCGCCGGTAGTGCTCGGCGATATCCTCGTTTTCCTCCAAAAGGCGGACGGTGTGGAAAATGAGGTCGTCAAAATCCATGGCGTCGGCGTTTTTCAGAAGCTGCTGGTATTTCGCGTAGCATGCGCCGATTTTTTGCAGCCGCACGTCGTCGCCCGCCGTCTTTTGAAATTCCGCCGGGGAAATAAGCGCGTCCTTGGCGCGGCTTATCTCGCCGAGAATCATTTTGTGCGGCAGGAAGCGGTCCTCTATGTTCAACAGACGCTGGCATTCCTTCATCACGCGGCGGGTGTCGTCGGTGTCGTAAATCGTAAAGCGCGACGTAAACCCGAGCCGGTCGGCGTTGCGCCGCAAAATGCGCACGCACGCCGAATGGAACGTGCTCGCCCACAGGTCGTCCGCGTCCTTGCCGAGCATGGCGGCCAAGCGCGTCTTGAGCTCATTGGCCGCCTTGTTCGTAAAGGTGATGGCCAGAATCTGCCAGGGCTTCGGCGCGTCGACCGAAAGCACGCCGGCAATCTGCGGCAAAACGGAATGGTCGCCGTCGAGATAGCGCTGCAAAAGCGCCTCGTCCGCTTCGTCGGGCGTGCGGTCAAAGTCCGTCGAGTGGTAGGCGTTGCCGAACCGGATAAGGTTCGCGATGCGGTTGACCAGCACCGTCGTTTTGCCGCTTCCCGCACCCGCAAGAATTAAAAGCGGCCCGTTCACCTGAAAGACCGCTTTTTTTTGCATATCGTTCATGCGCCGAAACGTCTGCTCAATAATCGAGCGGCGCAGCGCCAAAAGCTTTTGTGTGTCCATGTCGTACTCCGGGAATCAGATAAACAGATTGCCGCCGCGGCAGTCAATCGCCACGGTCAGCGGGAAATCCTGAAAGGTCAGGCGCTTGACGGATTCGCAGCCGAGGTCGTCGAACGCAATGACCTCGCAGCTTGTAATGCACTTGCTGGCAAGCGCCCCCGCGCCGCCCACGGCGCAGAAATACACCGCGCCGTTGCGGACGATGGCGTCGCAGACGGCCCGGCTTCGCGGCCCCTTGCCGACCATGGCGGCAAGCCCCATGTCAAGCATCCGCGGGGCGTAGACGTCCATGCGGCTTGAGGTCGTCGGCCCGCACGCGCCGATGGAAAGGCCCGGCGGCGTGGGCGTAGGCCCGGCGTAATAGACGACGGCGCCCCGTATGGGGTACGGCGTCTGCTCGCCTTTTTCGAGCAATTCAAAAATGCGCTTGTGCGCCGCGTCGCGCGACGTGTAGACCGTCCCGCTTAACAGGACGGTGTCGCCCGCCGACAAATCCTTGGCGCGCGCCGGGAGGTCGCGCGTATCGAGCTTCCATTCGCGCACGGCTCAGCCCTCTTTCGGCGTATCCAGCCGGTAGATGTTCGCGTCCGCGGCCGGCTCGGCATCGAGCTTTTCGGCCACGCGTACAATGACGTCCGGGACGAATTTTTCCTCCCGCCGCACGGACAGCGCCTGCGCCGACTGCGTCAGCTTTGAAGACAGGGCGGCGATTTCCGCGCGCAGTTCCTCCACCGACCGCGTAAAATTGGCGGCGATGGCGTCGACGTCCGCCGTCAGCCGCGCAATGTCGCCGGCCCGGTCGCGGATGCTCTGCGCGGCGTCAAGCTGCGCGTCGTTCGCCTTGCGGTTCGCGGCGGAAACAATCTCGTCAGAATATTTGCGCGCGTCCAAAAACGCCGCGCCCAGCTGCGCCTGCGTTTCGCGCAGTTCCTCGGCCTTTTCTTCCATCTTTCGCTTTTCGTCGTCCATGGCGGAAAGCTGTGCTTTAAGCGCGTCGTTTTCCGCTTGCAGCGCCGTGTTCTGCGCCGTTGCCGCCGACAGCGCCTCGGACGTTTCCGAAAGCGTGCGCTTCGCCTCTTCCCCCGCCTTGCAAAGCGCGGAAAGCTCGTCCGCTTTGGCTTGCAGCGCGGAAAGCTCGTCGCCTTTTTTCTGAAGGTCGCCGGAAAGCGACGCGATTTGTCCCTTGAGCTCGTCGACGTAGGCGAGCACGTCCTCGCGCTTAAAGCCGCCGAATATGCAGGTCTTGAAAATGCGTTCGGAATCCATAACCCTATCCCCTTATGTAAAATTGCATACCATACTGTTTCAAATTATTGTACCATGTTTCCGGCGTTCGGGCAACCGTTTTTTCGCGCAGCCCCGTCAGGTTTTTTCCGTTGGCGTCAGGCGGACCGTTTTTGTGGCGACCGCAGCGCAAAACGCCGCGTCGTGCTCCACGAACAGCACGGTCGCTTCGCTTTCGCGAAAAAGCGTTTCCATCTGCATGCGCGACCAGATATCGATATAATTGAGCGGTTCGTCCAAAACAAACAGGTGCGCGGGCAGCGCCAGGCAGACGGCAAGCTGCACCTTCTTTTTCTGCCCCGCGGAAGCGTTTTCCAACCGGACGGAAAACTGCTCGCGCGAAAAATCCAGCTTGCGCAAAATCGTTTTGCAAAGCGTTTCGTCCGCGCCGGCGGCGGCGATATAATCGGAAAGCGTGCCGGACAGCCCCTCGCTCTCCTGCGGGAGGTACGCAATCTGCAAGCCAGCCGCGACAAAGACCCGCCCGCTGTGCGGAACCGCCTCCCCCATTAACAGCTTAAGGAGACTGCTTTTGCCTGCGCCGTTGCCGCCCTCCAGAGCTATCTTGTCGCTGCGCCGCACCGAAAAGCGCACGGGGGAGAACACGGGCTGCTCCCCGTATTGCACCGCCACGCGGTCGAACTGCGCGAAATCCGCCTTCGGAAACGGCAGCACATGCTGCCGCAGCGCTTCGGCGGTCTCCACATCGTGCAGCAGCGCCGCCTTTTCCTGCGCCGCCGCATCCCTGCGGCTTTGGATGGATTTTGCGCGCTGCATCATTTTGGCGGACTTGTGGCCGATGTAGCCGCGGTCGGGCCGCACGCCGGAATTGCGCGTTCCCTTTTTGCTTTTCTCCACCTGTGCCGACCAGCCCGCCGCGCGCCTTGCGGCGTCGTGAAGCCGCGCAATCTCATGCGTCAGCTTTTCGTTTTCCGCCGCCTCTCGGCGGTCGCGCTGTTCTTTTTGCGCGAACCACACCGAAAAGCTGCCCTTTTGCACCTCGATGCCGGTTTTGTTGATGGAAAGCGTATGGTCGGTGCAGCAATCCAGCAGCGCGCGGTCGTGCGAAACCAGGATAAAGCCGCTTTTGCCGCGCAGATAGGCGCCGAGCTTCTCCCGCCCGGCACGGTCCAGGTGATTGGTCGGCTCGTCGAGCAGGCAAAAGCAGCCCGCGTGCAAAAACAAAAGCGCAACCTGCACCTTGGTGCGTTCCCCGCCGGAAAGCGTGTGGTACGGGCGCGCAAACGCCTCCTCGGCCATGCCCAGAAGCCGCAGCTCCCGCTCGAGCTCCCACATTTGCGCGCCGGGCGCCAGGGTATATAACGCGCGGACAGCCCTGTGCGGGTCGGGAATGTCAAGGGGAAACCGCACAAACGGCACGCTGCTTTGGATGGCATTTCCCGCCGGAAGCTCGCCCGTCAGCAGCTTCAGATACGTGGTTTTCCCGCGGCCGTTACGGCCGACAAGCCCAAGCCGCCAATCGGTATCCAGCCGGAAAGACACGTCGGAAAAGACGGGCGCAAGCGCGCCGTCGTAAGAAAAGGTCAAATGCCGCACATCGATTTGAGACATAAAACGATCCCCTTTCGCAAAAAAATCGGGCCGCAGGCAAACGCTCTGCGGCCCGAAATTGCGCACAAAGGGGCAAGCTCCCGCTTTTATGCGGGCGGACGCGGCGTTTTTCCTGCGAGAAGGCACACCGAACCACGGGCATACGCCCAAGTGTTGTGTGCCAAGCGTTCAGCAGGAAAAGTTGCGCATCCTTTCATCTCCCTTGTTGTCATTCCGTGGGTATTGTAGCAGAACAGAAAAGTCTTGTCAACGCTTTCCTTATCTTTCCAGCTGCCAGACGACCGTGTCCGCAGCGCCGTTGTCGCCGCGCGCCTCGACGGTGTTCTCGCCCGCCTTGAGCCGGACGTTGCGGAACACGAACACGTGCGCCTGCCGGCACTGCGCCGCGCTTTTTTCGCCGACCGGCGCGCCGTTGACAGAAAGGGAAACGCGCGAAGCGTTGGAATACACCTTGACGTTAATGGTTTCCTTCTGGCGCACCGCAAACCGGCGCGACGTGATATAGGTCACGGGCAGCGTGCGCCAATACGCCTGGTACAGGAAATACGCGTCCTTTTTCGTGCGGCGGTCATAGGTCACAAGGCCCTTGTCGTTGCGGCCGGGCTGCCCGCCCTCATGGCGGCTGTCAATCGCGAAATCAAACATGTTCCACACAAACGTGCCCCAGAGCTTTTCGGCGCGTTTGGACATAAAATAGCGCAGGGCGTGCTCGTGGACGATGTTCGCCCATTCCTCGGGGTGGAATTCGCAGGTCGTGTCCCGCGGCTTTTTGGGCGTTTCGGTGTGGTGCAGCGTATTCGACCCCGCGCCGTATTCCGAAACCGCCACGCCCCGGCGGCGGTTTGCGCGCACATGGGCCGCCGCCTGCGTGTAAAAATGCCGCGGCGAGCCGATGTACCAGCCGGGATAGATGTTGCAGCCCTTTATGTCGCTTTGCCATTTGTCACCGAGATAATGGTTCGTGGCGAGCGCGGAATAGCGCGTCGGGTCCAGTTTTTTGGCGAGCGCGTGCAGCTTTTCCAGCATGGCGGCCGCCGTTTTGCCGTAGTAGAACTGCACCTCGTTGGCCATACTCCAGCAGAAAATCGACGGGCGGTGCCCTTGCTGCAAAATGAGCTCGGTCAGCTGCTGCTCGGCGTTTTCGAGCTGGCGCGCAGTCACGGCCGGGTCCTTGACCGTATCCGTCGGCAGCGGCGAGCGCTTAAGGCCGCCGATGTGGTCGACAAAGGGAATTTCCGCCCAGACGGGCAGGCCGTACCGGTCGCACAGGTCGTAAAAATGCGGGTGGTGCGGATAGTGCGCCAGCCGGACGGCATTCGCGCCCATTTCATAAAGCAGCGCGAAGTCCTCGTCGTGCTCGGCTTCGGTAATGGCCCAGCCCATATTTTCTCGGTCCTGGTGCCGGTTGACGCCGCGCAGCGGATAGGCGCGGCCGTTTAAGAAAAAGCCCTTTTTCGGGTCGATATGCACATACCGGAAGCCGACGTCCTTTACCACCTCGTCGACCGCGCGGCCGTTTTGGGTAAGCGTGCAGACGACGCGGTAGCGGTAGGGGTCGCGGCGGCCGTCCCACAGGTGCACGGGCGAAACGCGCACAACGCCGGACGCCCGGCCGTCCCGGACGGGGAAAACCGCCTCGGCAACGGTTTGCGGGGCCTCCGCCGGCGGCGTAAAGTCCGGGTGCGCAATGCCGGGGCAAGGGGCAAACGGCGCGGGAGAAAGAACGCGCACTTGAACCTGCGCCGCCTCCCCCGCCGCTTCCACACGCGCTTCCACGGAAAGCGCGGCGGCGCTTGCCACCTCCGGGGTATTCGGGTAGGACAGCCGCACGCCGTCCGAACCGAAATCGGAAAGCGAAAAATGCGTGGGCTCCGTCTCCAGGAAATAGACCTCGCGGTAAATGCCGCCGAAAAACGTGAAATCGGCCTCGAGCGGAATCACGTCGGGGAACGGGGAATTGTCCGCGCAGACAAGCAGCGTGTTTTCGCCGTGCACAAGCGCCTTTGTCAGCTCAAACCGAAAGCAGGTGTACCCGCCGCGGTGCTGCCCCAAGTGCGTGCCGTTGAGAAAAATATCCGCAACGGAATTGACGCCGAGAAACTCCAGAAAATACCGTTTGTCCGCCGCAGGCGCAAACGAAAACACCCGGCGGTACCAGCCTTTTCCGCGGTAGTAGTCCCCGCCGCCGTCCTGGCCGTCGAGCGCGTTCCAGGTGTGCGGCAGGCAGACCGGCGCGTATTGGTCGGGCGACGGCTCGTTTGCAAGGCAGAATTCCCAGTTGTCCATAAGCAGGGTTCGGGTGGGCATAAGCGTCCTCCTTTATTGCGCTTGTAAAAACCATTGCAGCGCGGAATAGCGCCGCGTTTTTTTATCGTTCTGTACCATGGCCGCCGTCTCTTCGGCGGTGCCGACAAGAATGAGCAGCTGCTTGGCGCGGGTAACGGCGGTGTACAGCAAATTGCGGTATCGCAGGTTCGGCAGCACCCCGACGACCGGCAGAATAACGGCGGGAAATTCGCTGCCCTGGCTTTTGTGCACCGTCACAGCGTAAGCAAGCTCCATGTCGGTCAGCTGCTCCTTGGCGGCCAAAACGGTGCGGTCGTCAAAACGGACGCGGGCAACGCCGTCGCGCAGGTCGATTTGCTCCACGATGCCGATGTCGCCGTTGAAAACGCCCTCGCCGGTCTCGCCGTCCGGCTTTTCCCAAAGCATATCATAATTGTTTTTGGTCTGCATGACCTTGTCGCCCACGCGGAAGGTGCGAAAGCCGACGGTAAGCTCGGCCTTTTTGCCGTCGGGCGGGTTGACGGCGTTTTGCAGCAGTGTATTGAGATGGACCGTGCCCGTCTCCCCTTTTTTGGAGGGGCACAGCACCTGGATGTCCGCCGTAGGCGACAGCCCGTACGCCTGCGGCAGACGCGTGGTTACAAGCTGCACAACGGTGCGCGCCGCATGATACGGATTTGGCCGTTCCAAAAGGAAAAAGTCGCCGTCCCTGCGGTCGAGCACCGGCATTTCCCCGCGCACGATGCGGTGGGCGTTGGTGACAATCAGGCTGCCCATCGCCTGTCGGAACACCTCGGTCAGACACACTGTGGGCAAAAGCCCGCTTGCGATAAGGTCCGCAAGTACGTTGCCTGCGCCCACGGGCGGCAGCTGGTCCGCATCGCCGACCAAAATGAGCCGGCAGCCGAACGGCAGCGCCTGCAGAAGGCTTGCGAACAGGTGGATGTCCACCATGGAAAGCTCGTCCAAAATGAGCGCCTCGCATTCCAGCGGGTTGCGAAGCCCCCGCTTGAACACGGCGCGGTCGTGGTCGTCCCATTCGACCTCCAAAAGCCGGTGGATGGTCTTTGCGTCGCGGCCCGTCAGCTCGGTCATGCGCTTGGCGGCGCGTCCCGTCGGCGCGGCCAGCGCAATGTCGAGCCCCTGGCGTTCAAACAGCTGCAAAATGCCCTTTAGCGTCGTCGTTTTGCCGGTGCCGGGGCCGCCGGTCAAAATCAGAAGCCCGCGCTCAACCGCCGTGCGAATGGCGGTGCGCTGCGTTTCGGCGTAGGAAATGCCGTTTTCGCGCTCCAGCGCGGCGATGTCCTGCTCGAGCGTTTCGCTTTGCGGCGGAGGAAAGCGCAGAAGCACCCGGATGCGGTCGCTGATGGTCTTTTCGTCGCGGTAGGCGGACGGCAGAAAAATAAAGTCCCGTCCGGCAAGCTCGGCGGTTTCCAACCGGTGCGAGGCTAGCAGCCCGTCAAGCTCGCGTTCGACGTCGTCCGCGGACACCTCCAGATACGCCGCGGCAATGGAGACGACCTTGCTGCGCGGGATGCAGGTGTGGCCGTTGTCGTTCAGGTTTTTTTGCAGGATGTGCACAATCCCCGCCTGCAGGCGCAGCTGCGGCGCGGGCGGCTGGGGCAGCGCGGCGGCGATGGCCTCGGCGCGTTCAAAGTCGACGCCCGCCTCCTCGCCGCACAGCGAAAACGGGTTTTGCACGACACGCTCGACGGCGTTCGAGCCGAATGCGTCATAGGCGGCAATGCACTCGCGCGGGGTCATGCCGTAGCCCTCAAGCGCAAGCATGACGGTGCGCACGGCGAACTGCTTTTGAAAGTTTTTCTGAATCTGCCGTGCCTTATCCTTGGAAATACCCTTGATTGTCGCGAGCTTGTCCGGCTCGTTTTCGAGCACGTTGAAGGTGCGTTCGCCAAAGGCCTTGACGATTTTTTCCGCGGTAACAGGGCCGATGCCCTTGACCGCGCCGGCGGCAAGATAGTTGTAAAGCTGCTCGGTCGTGGCGGGCAGCTCGCGTTCAAACGCCGCGACCTTGAACTGGCGGCCGAACGTCGGGTGAAAGACCCATTCGCCCGAAAGCCGGACCATTTCGCCGACCGAAATGTCGTTGAACGTGCCGACGGCCGTGACAAGCTCGTCGTCACAGCCGATTTCCAGCACCGTATAGCCGTTTTGCTCGTTGCGGAAGCGGATGTCCTCCACGGTTCCGTCCAGGCGCGCAGCGCCCTGTTCTTCGCTCATTTGACCATTTCCTCGAATTCGGCGGGCGTACAAAGATAAATGCCGTTTGTCTCCCGGCAGATATTCAGGCAGCTTAGGCGCTGGCGTTCATCCATACCGCAGTCGAGCACCACGACGCTGCCGTAGGTCTCGTCGCCGATAAACTGCAGCTTCATGCGCGCCGCATACGCCGCCGCGGCCACGTCCCTGTCGCACCGGCGCGCCGGAACGATTATGTAATAGCCGCGCCTTCGCCGCGGCAGCAGGACCTTTAAGAGAATCGCATAGCAAAGCGCCAGCAGCCCGAACACCACAAGTCCCACGAACACCGCGCCGAAAAAGGTATCCAACATGAAAATCACCCCATAGCATTGTATGAGGCGGAAAAGAAAACGTGAGTAGGCCTGTAAGCCGAGTTCTGTCGTTGAAAGCAGTTATCTATCTGCGCGCACCGTTGCCGGTACGCTGAAGCCATCTGTCGAAGGATCTGCCCAGCTGACAACTTCGGTCGATGTTGCATCGGGTAGGGTTTACTTGGCCGCACCGTTACCGGTACGCCGGTGAGCTCTTACCTCGCCTTTCCACCCTTACCGCACAGCGTGCGGCGGTATCTCTCTATGCACTTTCCCTAAGGTCGCCCTCGGCGGCTGTTAGCCGTTACCCTGCTGTATGATGCTCGGACTTTCCTCACGCGCAGAGTCTGCGCGCGCAACTGCTCAGCCTACTCACGCTTTGTATTGTAGTATACTTTCGGCCGCTTGTCAATGGAAGCGACAAGCGGCCGAACGTCTTTTTTATGGCGCCTTACGCCCGTTTTTCAAGCGACGCAAGGCTTTCCAAAAGCAGCTTTTTCTTTTCGAGCAGCTGCGCTTGCTGCTGGCGCTGCCCCTCCACAACGGCGGCGGGGGCTTTGCTGACGAAGTTTTCGTTGGAAAGCTTGCCCTCCACCATGGAAAGCTCCTTTTCCACGCCGGCAAGCTCCTTTTTCAGGCGCGCCGTTTCGGCTTCAAAATCCACCAGCTCCTGCATGGGGATATACATGCGCGCGCTTTCCGTGATGATGGAGACCGCGCCGTCCATTTCGCCGAACGCTTCCCCCACCTCGACCGCGCTTGCCGACGCGAGCCGTTCAAAGAAGACCTCGCCCTTTCGGAACGTATCCGCGTAGGCGGTCTCGATAAAAATCTTCGCCTTTTTCGACGGGGCGACGTTCATTTCCGCGCGGCGGTTGCGCACCGCCTTAATCGCGGTCATAATACGCTCCATCTGCGCTTCCTCCTCGGCGAAGCAAAGCGCGTTTGACGCGCACGGCCAGGCGGAAACCATAATGCTTTCGCCCTCGTGCGGAAGCGCCTGCCAGATTTCCTCGGTGATGAAAGGCATGAACGGATGCAGAAGCTTTAAGGTGTTGGACAGCACGAACACCAGCACCGCTTTGGCGGTCGCCTTTTTCGCGGCGTCCGCGCCGTTGAGGCGGATTTTCGCAATCTCAATATACCAGTCGCAGAACTCGTCCCAAATGAAGTCGTAGAGCTTCTGGACCGCCATGCCGAGCTCATATTTTTCGAGCGCGTCCTTGACGCCGGCGGCGAGCGCATTGTAGCGGCTCAAAATCCACTTGTCCTCCAGCGCAAGGCCGTCGGGCACATGCGGCGCGGGCTCGTCGTCGGACAGGTTCATCAGCACAAAGCGCGCAGCGTTCCAAATCTTGTTGGCGAAATTGCGGCTAGCCTCGACGCGCGTGTCGGAAAAGCGCATATCGTTGCCGGGGCTGTTGCCCGTAGCCAGCGTAAAGCGCAGCGCGTCCGCGCCGTAGCGGTCGATAATTTCCAGCGGGTCAATCCCGTTGCCCAGGGATTTCGACATTTTGCGGCCCTGCGCGTCGCGCACAAGCCCGTGAATGAGCACCGTGTCGAACGGCACGCGCCCGGTCTGCCGCAGGCCGGAGAACATCATGCGCATGACCCAGAACGGGATGATGTCGTAGCCCGTGACAAGCGTGTTGGTCGGGTAATAGTGCTTGAAGTCCTCGGTCTGTTCCGGCCAGCCGAGCGTCGAGAACGGCCACAGCGCCGAAGAGAACCAGGTGTCGAGCGTGTCGGGGTCCTGCTCGATTTTTTGGCTGCCGCAATGCGCGCAAGCGCCGGGCGTTTCGCGCGAAACCGTAATTTCGCCGCAGTCGGCGCAGTACCACGCGGGGATGCGGTGCCCCCACCACAGCTGGCGGGAAATGCACCAGTCGCGGATGTTTTCGAGCCAGTGGAAATAGACTTTTTCAAAGCGCTGCGGGACGAATTTCGTTTCGCCGTTTTTGACCGCGTCAATCGCGGGACCCGCAAGCGGCTTCATTTTGACGAACCACTGCTTCGAGACGCGCGGCTCGACCGTCGTGCCGCAGCGGTAGCAGGTGCCGACGTTGTGGGTATAATCCTCCACCTTGACAAGCGCGCCCTCTTTTTCCAAATCGCGGACAATCGCCTTGCGCGCTTCGTAGCGGTCCATCCCGGCATAGGCGGGATAGTCGTCGGTGATTTTCGCGTCGGGCGTTAAGACGTTGAGAACCGGCAGATTGTGGCGCCGGCCGACCTCAAAGTCGTTCGGGTCGTGCGCGGGCGTAATTTTCACAACGCCGGTACCGAAATCCATTTCGACGTACTCGTCGGCGACGACCGGGATTTCCCGGCGTACAAGCGGCAAAATAAGCGTCTTGCCCACCGCGTCGCGGTAGCGTTCGTCCTTCGGGTTGACGGCGACGGCCGTGTCGCCCAGCAGCGTTTCGGGCCGCGTGGTTGCAAGCTCCAGATAGCCGCTGCCGTCCTTAAAGGGATAGCGCAGGTGCCAGAAATGCCCTGCCTGCTCCTCATACTCCACCTCCGCGTCGGAAATGGAGGTCAGACAATGCGGGCACCAGTTGATGATGCGTTCGCCGCGGTAAATCAGGCCGCTTTCATAGAGGTTGCAGAACACCTCGCGCACCGCCCG
>CASGAS010000015.1 GCA_949299505.1 uncultured Eubacteriales bacterium | reverse complement strand
GTCGAAATGCGGCAGCTTGGTTTTTCCGAATTCAAACGTCACGTTGCAGCGTTCGGCGATTTTCGCGGTATTGTCAATCGCTTCCGGCGCAAAGGCGAAACGCGCGCGCATTTCCGCTTCGGATTTCAAATAAAACTCATCCGTGGAAAATTCCAGGCCCGTATCTTCGTCAATCGTGTGGTTCGTCTGGATGCAGATAAGGACCTTCTGCGTTTTCGCGTCCGACCGCTGAATGTAGTGCACGTCGTTCGTCGCTACGGTCGGAATCCCGGTCTCCCGGGCGAGCTGCATGAGCTTCGGCAAAATCGCCTGCTGCTCGGGAAGGCCGTGGTCCTGCAGCTCCAAATAGAAATTCCCGCGTCCGAACACGCGGTCGTACCAGAGCGCCGTCTGCTTTGCGCCTTCGTAATCGCCGGCAGACAAAAGCCGCGGGATTTCGCCGGCCAGGCAGGCGGAAAGCGCAATGAGCCCCTCGTGATGCGCCTCGAGCAGCGCTTTATCAACGCGCGGGCGCACATAAAAGCCGTCAACCCAGGCACGCGAAACGATGTGGATGAGATTTTTGTACCCGGTCTCGTTTTCGCAGAGCAGGACCAGATGATACCGTTCGGAATCCGGCCCGTGCACCTTATCTGTAAGGCGGCGCGGCGCCACATAAACCTCGCAGCCGAGAATCGGTTTTATACCGGCTTCTTTTGCGGCCTTATAAAACTCAACGGCGCCGTACATATTGCCGTGGTCGGTCATGGCAAGCGACGACATGCCGAGTTCTTTTGCGGCAGCACAAAGCTCCCCGAGCCGGCAGGCGCCGTCGAGAAGGCTGTACTGGGTATGCAGATGCAGATGTGCAAACGCCACGAGGACGCCCCCTTTTCCGCAAAATACCGGCGGCGAATCCCGTCCGCTTACGCGTTCAGAACCTTGTCATAGAACGCCGGGAAGCAGTCAAACGTCGCAAAATAATCCTTCGGTGTTTCCGCGCGGCGAATCATCTGGAAGGAGCCGTCCGGCTTCAAGAGGATTTCGGCGGAACGCAGCTTTCCGTTATAGTTATACCCCATTGAAAAGCCGTGCGCGCCGGCATCGTGAATAAACAGCAGGTCGCCCCGGTCAATTTTCGGCAAACGGCGGTCCACGGCAAATTTATCGTTGTTTTCACAAAGAGAGCCGGTCACGTCGTAGATATGGTCTGCGGGCGCCGTCTCCTTGCCCATGACGGTGATGTGGTGGTAAGCGCCATACATGGCGGGCCGCATCAGGTTTGCCGCGCACGCGTCAACGCCGATGTATTCCTTATAGGTATGTTTTTCGTGGATGGCGCGCGTCACCAGCGCCCCGTACGGGCCCATCATGAACCGGCCGAGCTCCGTAAAGATGGCCACGTCGCCCATGCCGGCCGGCACAAGCACGCGGTCGTAGACCTCCTTGACGCCTTGCCCTATGGCGGCAATGTCGTTTGGCTCCTGGTCCGGGCGGTAGGGAATACCGACGCCGCCGGAGAGGTTAATAAACCGGATATTTGCGCCCGTCTCTTCTTTCAGGCGGACCGCAAGCGAAAACAGTACGCCCGCAAGAACCGGATAATAGGCGTTTGTGACGGTATTGCTTGCCAGGAAAGCGTGCAGGCCGAACTCCTTGACGCCCTTGCTTTTCAAAATGCGGAACGCTTCAAAAATCTGCTCCGTCGTCATCCCGTATTTCGCTTCGCCGGGGTTGTCCATAATGTCCGTCGTAATTTTGAACTGCCCGCCGGGGTTGTACCGGCAGCAGATGCGCTCCGGCAGGCGGCCGCCGAGCGCCGCTTCAACCGACTCGATATGGGTAATGTCGTCCAGGTTGATGATGGCGCCCATATCGGCGGCGTACCGGAACTCGTCGTTGGGCGTGTCGTTGGACGAAAACATGACGTCCGTGCCCGTTGCGCCCACGGCCTTGGACAGCATGAGCTCGGTTTTGGAGGAACAGTCGCACCCGCAGCCATATTCCCGAAGAATTTGGATGAGAAACGGGTTCGGCGTCGCCTTGACGGCAAAATACTCCTTAAACCCTTTGTTCCATGCAAACGCATCCTTGAGCGCCTGCGCGTTCTTGCGGATGCCGGCCTCGTCATACAGATGAAACGGCGTCGGATACTGCGCGGCGATTTCCTCTAATTTTTCCTTAGTCGTAAACGGTTGTTTGAGCATGTTTTCCTCCAAATTATTTTTCAGCGCTTTGTGCAATCAAAGTCATCAGTGCGTCCGCGCCCTCGCCGCGCACAGCCGAAAACGGCAGCACGCGTTCGGCCGGCAGGTCCTGGAAATACGCGCGAAACGCGGCAAGCCGTTCGGCGTATTCCGTTTTGTTGAGCTTGTCGCATTTTGTAAGCACCACCACATAGGGAAGCCCCGTTTCCCGCAGGAAAGCAAGCATCGTTTCATCGTCCGCGGAGGGCGCGTGGCGCATATCCAGAAGCTGTACGACCAGCCGGATGTCGCGCCCGCTTTGAAAATAGCCCTCAAGAAGCTCTGCCCAGCGTCGCTTTTCCGATTTGGAAACCTTGGCATAGCCGTAGCCGGGCAAATCGACAAGCCGGACGTTGCCGGTTCTGAAGAAATTGACGGTCACGGTTTTTCCGGGCTTTGCGCTGACGCGCGCCAAAGCCTTTCGCGCGCACAGGCGGTTGAGCAGCGACGATTTGCCGACGTTGGAACGGCCGGAAAACGCAATTTCGGGGCAGGATGAGCGCGGCAGCTGCGCCGCAGTGCCGAACGCGGCCTCAAACTCTACGGTACGGAAATTCACGAGAGCTCCTCTCCCCTTTCCGAACGCCGCCGGGCAGGCTCGCGCGGCAGAATCGCGCGCTTCGGCGCAATTTCCGGCGCAGGAGGCTGCGCCGTTTGCCCCTGCACCAGCGCGCCGGACAGCACCTCGGACACGTCGGTGACCGGGACGAATTCCAGTGCGTCGGCAACGGTTTTGTCGATTTCGGAAAGGTCGGGTACATTCAGCTTCGGAATATACACGGTCCGAATCCCCGACTTATAAGCGGCCATTGTCTTTTCCCGCAGGCCGCCTATGGGCAGCACGCGGCCCGTAAGCGTAACCTCGCCCGTCATGGCGACGTCGGCGCGCACGGCGCACCCGCACAAAGCGGACGTAACGGCCGTCGTGACGGCAACACCCGCAGACGGGCCGTCCTTCGGCACGGCGCCCTCCGGGAAATGGATGTGGATATCCTTATTTTTATAGAAATCCGGGTCGATATTCCAAGCCTGGGCGTGGCAGCGGATATAGCTGCATGCCGCGCGCGCGGACTCTTTCATCACGTCGCCCAAAGAACCGGTGAGCTCAAGCTTGCCCGTTCCCTCCATCACGGCGGCCTCAACCTTCAAAAGCTCGCCGCCGACCGACGTCCACGCAAGGCCGTTTACGACGCCGACGGCGTCGGCCGTTGTCAGGTCGTCGGGCTTAAATTTACGCGGCCCGAGAAGCCCCTCCAAATCCTTTGCGCGTACCGTCATGTTTTCGGTCTCGCCGCTGACGATCTTAAGCGCCGCCTTGCGCATCACCTTTGCAATGGTGCGCTCCAGCTCGCGCACGCCGGCTTCGCGCGTATAGCCGTCAATCATCAGCCGCAGCGCGTCGTCGGTAATGCGCAGCTGCTTTGCCGTCAAGCCGTTTTCGGCGCGCTGCTTGCGCACAAGATGGCGTTTGGCAATCTGAAATTTTTCCTCGGCCGTATAGCTGTAAAGCTCAATGACCTCCATGCGGTCATAGAGCGGCGCGGGAATGGTAGAGGTATCGTTTGCCGTCGTGATAAACAAAACGCGGCTCAAATCGAAGGGAACTTCAATATAATGGTCGCGGAAGGCGTTGTTCTGCTCCGGGTCGAGCGCTTCCAAAAGCGCAGAGGCCGGGTCGCCCTTATAATCGCGGGAAAGCTTGTCGATTTCGTCGAGCAAAATCAACGGATTCGACGTTTTGGCGCGCGTCAGCGCCGCGACAATGCTCCCGGGCATGGAACCGATATAGGTCTTGCGGTGCCCGCGGATTTCGGACTCGTCGTTCACGCCGCCCAGGGAAATTCGCTCGTACTTCCGGTTCATCGCGCGGGCCAGCGACCGCGCAATGGACGTTTTGCCGACGCCGGGAGGACCGGCAAGGCAGATAATCTGCCCTTTTACCTGGCTGCCCGCAAGGCTGCGCACCGCCAGGAACTCCAAGATGCGCTCCTTGACGCGCGTAAGGCCATAATGATCCTGGTCGAGCACCCTGCGCGCACGCTTGAGGTCCAGATTTTCCCGGGAAAACTGCCCCCACGGCAGCGCAAGCACCGCGTCAAGATAAGACCGGGAAACGGCGCTTTCCGGGCTTGTCGGCTGCATACGGGCCATGCGGTCGCACTCCTGCAGAAGCTTTTCCTCGCTGTCTTTTTCAAGGTGCAGCGCCAAAATGCGCGCGCGATACTTTTCCGCCTCACCCGCGGCGGACTCCGCGTCGCCGAGCTCTTCGGAAATGACCTTCATCTGCTCGCGCAGATAGTATTCCCGCTGGTTGTCGTCAATCTGCTCCTGCACGCGCTCGTCAATTTCCTCCATCGCTTCGAGCATCTCAATCTCACGCACAAGCAGCACGCAGAGCTTCTCGAGCCGGCGCTGAACCTGCAATTCTTCGAGAATCTTTTGCTTGTCGGCAAACTCCAGCGGCAGATTGCCCGCGATACAGTCGGCCAGACGGCCGGGAGACTGGATTCGCATCACGGCGGGCAAAAGGTCGCCGGGCAGCTTCTGGTGCAGCATGGCATATTCTTCAAACAGCGTCTTCGCATAGCGTACAAGCGCTTCGGTCTCCGCCGGAGACGCGGTACGCGGGTCCCGGTCGGCAAGCGGGCGAAGCCGCGCGACAAGGTGCGGCTTCATAGCGGAAAGCTCCAGCATGCGCGCGCGGAACCGCCCCTCCGCAATCACGCGATAGAAATCGCCGGAGGGCAGGCGCGCAACCTGCTTAACCTCACAGACAACGCCGATTTTGTAAAGCCCGCTTTCGTCCTGCAGCTTTTCGGAAAGGTCGGTTTGCGCAACCAAAAACAGGTTTTGCTTTGTCAGCATCGCATGCTTAACGGCGGCGATGGACTGCTTGCGGCCAACGTCAAAATGCAGAGACATATCGGGGAACACCACAAGCCCACGCAGCGCGACGGCGGGCAGGGAAAACTCTTCACGCGTTAAAGGATTCATCCTTGATTCACTCCGAAAATGCAAAAAGTCAGAATACCGCAGATTACGGTTGAGACCATATTATACTGTATTTTTTCGTTTCCTGCAACCGAAACCTGCCGCGGGACGGAAAATATTGTCGCGGCGTGAAAAACGCCTGCCTGTTTTGTTAAAAATTTGCACAAGTTGTGCTGTTTCGCAGAAAAACAGTAAAATTTATTGTTAATCTTTTGTCAATTTATTGACTTTTCTTTCCCGCCTTTGCTATAATGGCAACCAAGGCAAAAAATACCGGGAGGTTATAACCATGTCCAGAGTGTACAATTTCTCCGCCGGCCCGTCCATGCTGCCGGAGGAAGTCCTCAAAATTGCTGCGGCGGAAATGCTCGATTACCACGGCTGCGGCCAGTCCGTGATGGAGATGAGCCATCGCTCCAAGGTGTTTGACGACATCATCAAGAGCGCGGAAGCTTCGCTTCGCGAGCTTATGCGCATCCCCGACAACTACAAGGTCCTGTTTTTGCAGGGCGGCGCCTCGACGCAGTTTGCCGCCATTCCGCTCAACTTCATGAACGGCAGCGGCAAGGCGGATTACGTCGTCACCGGCCAATGGGCGAAAAAAGCCGCGGCGGAAGCGAAAAAGTACGGCGAGGTAAACATCGTCGCCTCCTCCGCCGACAAGACGTTCTCGTATATTCCGAAGCTTGATAAGGCCGCCTTCACGCCGGATGCGGACTATTTCTACATCTGCATGAACAACACCATTTACGGCACGGTCTACCACGAGCTGCCCGGCACGGGCAAGGTGCCGCTTATTGCGGACATTTCCTCGTGCTTCCTTTCGGAGCCGCTGGACGTCTCCAAGTTCGGCATGCTGTACGGCGGCGCGCAGAAAAACGTTGCGCCCGCGGGGCTTACCATCTGCATCATCCGCGAGGACCTGCTCGGCCACGCGCGCGACATCACGCCGACCATGCTGGATTACAAGACGCACGCGGACGCCGATTCGCTGTACAACACCCCGCCCTGCTACACCATCTATATCTGCAAGCTGGTGCTTGACTGGCTGAAGGAAAACGGCGGGCTGGAGGCGATGCGGGAACGCAACGTCAAAAAGGCAAAGCTGCTTTACGACTATCTGGACAACAGCAAGCTGTTCCGTGGCACCGTCGTGCCGGAGGACCGTTCGCTTATGAACGTCCCGTTTGTGACGGACAGCGACGAGCTCAACGCGAAATTCGTCAAGGAGGCGGCCGAGGCCGGGCTTGTGAACCTGAAAGGGCACCGCACCGTCGGCGGGATGCGCGCCTCCATCTACAACGCCATGCCGTATGAAGGCGTGCAGGCGCTTGTGGACTTCATGGCGAAATTCGAAAAAGAGAACGCGTAAGGAGAAACCGGTATGTATCGTATCTTAACCTTAAATAAAATTTCGCAAAAGGGGCTGCAGAACTTCCCGGACGGCTACGTCTGCTCCGGCGAGGAGACCGCCCCCGACGCGGTGCTCGTCCGTTCGGCCTCCATGCACGACATGGAGCTGCCCGAAAGTCTCAAGGCCATTGCGCGCGCGGGCGCGGGCGTCAACAACATCCCGATTGACCGCTGCAGCGAAAACGGCATCGTCGTGTTTAACACGCCGGGCGCAAATGCGAACGCCGTGAAAGAGCTGGTGCTGTGCGCCATGCTGCTTTCCTCCCGCAAAATTCCCGCCGCCATCGACTGGGTCAAGACCTTAAAGGGCACGGGCGCGGAAATGTCCAAGGCCGTGGAAAAGGGCAAATCCGCCTTTGCGGGCCCCGAGCTTAAGGGCAAGGCGCTCGGCGTTGTGGGACTCGGCGCCATCGGCGTGCTGGTGGCGAACGCGGCCAAGGCGCTGGGCATGACCGTTTACGGCTACGACCCCTTCCTTTCCGTCGACGCCGCCTGGGCGCTGTCGCGCGGGGTGCACCATTCCGCGACGCTCGACGAGATTTACGCAAACTGCGACTACATCACCCTGCACGTCCCGCTGACGCCCGACACCAAGGAAATGGTCAACAAGGACAGCATTGCCGCTATGAAGGACAACGTGCGCATCATGAACTTTGCGCGCGGGGACTTGGTCAACACGGCGGACGTCGTCGATGCGCTTTCGAGCGGCAAGATTGCGGCTTATGCGACCGACTTCGGCTCTGAGGAGCTGCTGGACGTTCCCGGCGTGCTTGTGCTGCCGCACCTTGGCGCTTCCACCCCGGAATCCGAGGAGAACTGCGCGGTCATGGCCGTGGATGAAATCCGCGATTTCTTAGAGAACGGCAACATCACACATTCCGTGAACCTCCCAGACGTAAACGTCCCGCGCACCGGCCGCGCGCGCATTACAATTATCCACAAAAACGTCCCGAACGTTATCAGCAAGATTACGTCGACCGTTGCCGAGGAAAACATCAACATCGACAACATGGTCAACAAGTCCCGCGGCGAATACGCCTACACGATGCTCGACACCGACGCGGACGTTTCCGCCGAAGCCATTGAAGCCATCAGCGCGGTCGAGGAAATCGTCCGCGTGCGGGTAATCTGAACTTTACAGAACAACACTAAACACAGGGACACGAAACGCAGACATTGCATTTCGTGTCTCTTGTTTTTTAAGTAGAACAGCGGGTTCCTCCTAAAAAATCGCCAAAAAATTCAAAAGGAAATCTATTTTTGAAAGTTCTACCGTGATTCGACTGCCGTTCGATTGCAATCTACCGTATAATCTGTTATAACGGGAACAGACAAGCAGGAAACGGAGGCATCATTATGGCAGACAAATACCAATTCGGCAATTTTCTTTATACGCTTCGCAAAGAGATGCATTTATCCCAAAAAGAGCTTGGCGTACTTGTGGGCGTTTCCAACAAAGCCGTCTCCAAATGGGAAACCGGCGAGGCGTTTCCCAAGACCCAGACGCTGCGTAAGCTTTCGGAAATTTTCCACTGTTCCTTTGATGAATTGATGCTCATCAGCCGTTCGGATGAAAAAGAATACTTGGACCGAATCGAACAAATTACAAAAGAACGCGATGAACTGCAAAAAAAGATTGTCGAAATCCAAGCCGGGCAGAAACGCAAACGGGTAACTGCCTGTGTAATCGCTTCCCTTTGCGTCGCGTGCGTTCTGTCTCTATTTCTTTCCGCGGTGCTGGTTCCCTATCTGCACAGCCGACACAACAGCTCGCTTTCCGATGTGGAACTGTCCAGCATTTTCTACAATGGTTGGTATTACAAGCCCTATGCAGGTGCCGTTCTGCCCGACAATGCCAGAAAGCACGGCTTTGAAGAGGGACGCAGCGCATCTTATGAAACGGTATATCTGCACACGCTGGAGGATCAGCCTTTTTTTATTTCCGTCCCCGGTCGCGAGCAGGAACTGCTCTTCTGTCGTACGGATGTTGCGCTGCAAAGCCTTGCGCTCGTTGTGGAAAATATAGAGTACTGCACGGTCGGTTCTGCAACGGATAACACGGGCTACGGGGAAACCCGCTGGCAGGAGGAAACCGAACTCCGACTGCTGCTGGAAGCGGTTTCGACTCCGACAAACGAGGTCGTCGAACCGCTTGCCGATGCGGTAAAGGTTCCGCTGGCGCTGCA
This sequence comes from uncultured Eubacteriales bacterium, assembly GCA_949299505.1. Classification (GTDB taxonomy): domain Bacteria; phylum Bacillota; class Clostridia; order Oscillospirales; family Acutalibacteraceae; genus Fimenecus. Next base: position 21,949 of record CASGAS010000015.1, on the reverse strand, counting down.
TTTTCGGGAGTACCTGTTGACCGGCTCAATCGGATATTTTACGCGGACCACAAACGGCGTCCCCTGTTTTTACATGGAACGGGAGCAAAAGGCCTATCGAATCCCCTCACCCGAGGAAGCGCCGATTTTGTGGATAATCCTGAAATTCTTTGATATTATGCCAATGGAAAGCTAAAAAGCCGAATACATACAACTTTATCCAAGAAGAAAAAGCGAAGCGTAGTTCTTACGCTTCGCTTTTTTGCTGAGAAATTTGGGATTCCTCTGTGGGTACTTCTGATTCTTTCGGCGGCTTGGGCACAATCTCCGCGCAGGTCTTGCGCACGTCCAGCCGGTCGTAAAGCTGCCGGTACCGCACGGAAAACCGCAGGCGGCGGTCGCAGCGCTTACAGTAAAATTCCGCGCGGAAGGCGGTGTTGTTAAACTTCCACTTCTTAACCTTTTTGAGCCGCCCGCCGCAGCGGTCGCAGACGCATTGGAACAGCGCCGGGTCCACAAGCGGGCTGTGCAGGTCGGTGATGTAATACGGCTTAAAGCGCAGGCGCTCGTAAAACGAATCGTCGCACTTGCGCACAAAGCCGGAAAGCTTGTCCCGGTCGAAGGTCCTGCGCAGGCACACGGCCGCCAGGCGGCTGTCGTCGAGCGCGCGGTGGTGCGGAAAGGCGTCCGGGTCCACGCCGAGCTTTTCGGCCGCCGCCGAAAGCCCGAGCTGCTGGCCGCTGCCGGCCGCATCCGTAAAGCCCTGGCAATAGCTTTGCAAATCGGCGTAATTGTCCATGAAAGAAAGCTGCGGCGCATCCAGGAAAAACTCGCAGTTTTTGATAAGCGTGCGCACGTCGCCGTCGCCCCAGGTCAGGAAGGTGTTGTCCTCCTCCCCGAGCCAGGCCGCAAACCGCTCGACCGCTTCGCGAAACGGCACGCCGCGGGAGACGTCTTCATTGGTCAGGTGGGTCAGGTTTTTGACGCGGCTTTGCAGGCGCTTGCCGATAACGGGGTGGATGATTACGGAAAATTCGCCGCGCTCCGTCAAGTCCTCGTCCAGCCACACCGCACCGATTTCGATAACTTCATTAAAGAACCCGCCCAGCTGCTTGCAGTAGGCGTTGTTCCACTCCATATCCATAACGATGTATCGCATCCGTTTTCACTCCGTGCAAACGCGCCGTTGCCGCAGGGCGCGCCGTTCAAATCAAAGCGCGGTATAAATCCACCGCGCCGTCACACCCTAATACGGGTGATGCTATGCAAACCGTTTTGCTCGCTTTGGCCGGCGGCGCCGTGGGTCTTGTAAACGTCCTCATCGGCGCGGGCGGCGGTATTTTGGCCGTGCCGGTCTTAAAGCGGACCGGCCTTGACCAGAAGCAGGCGCAGGCAAACGCCGTCGCGGTCATACTGCCGCTGACGGCTTTGAGCTTTATTATATATGCAAAAAGCGAATATGTCAATTTGACCGGAAGTCTCTGGATTTTACCGGTTGCCGCCGCCGGCGCCCTGCTCGGGACGCTGGTATTCCGAAAGCTCTCCGGCAAGGCGATGCGGCGGATATTCGGGCTTTTCATGATTTGGGCGGGGGTGCGGCTTCTGTGGAAGGGATAGGAATTTTAGACGCGCTTGCGGTGCTGCTGAGCGCCTGCATCGGCGCCATGGGGCTCGGCGGCGGGGGCGTTTTGATTTTGTACCTGACGCTCGTCAAAAACATGCCGCAGCTTGCATCGCAGGGCGTCAACCTCCTCTTTTTCCTGCCGTGCGCCGTTACAGCGGTCGTTATTTACGCGCGACGCGGGCTTCTGCAATGGAAAACGGTTCTGCCGATGGCCGCAGGCGGCGCTTTGGGCGTCGGCGCGGGCAGCCTTTTTCTGCAAAACGTAAGCTCCCGCGCGCTGACCGTCGGCTTCGCGTGCCTGATGATTGCCGCTGGTCTGTTTACGGTTTTTCGCCGGGAAAAGGCACAATAATGCTTGAACGTCGCAGTGGAATATGGTAAAATACACCTAAAAGCATATGGCAGTATTCCGACTTTCCTGTGAGGTGTTTCCCATGAAAAAATTGTCGCCCCAAACGAAAGCAAAGCTCAAAAAAGCGCTCCTTATAACCGTCTGCGCCGCCCTTGGACTCGGCGTGGTCGGCGGCGGCGCGTACCTGGGCGTTTACAGCACGAACCGCCCGTGTGCCGCTGTGGACGTCGCGCAAAAGACCGGTGCGGTTACAAACGGCGCGTCCGGCTTTTTGTACGGCTTTGCGGAGCCGGATATTCCCACGGTGGAAATTGCGAAGAGCATTGACGTTTCCACCCTCTCGACCAAAACATACGGCGGTCTGCAGCACCCCATCGGCGATGTGAACCAGGTCGCCGACACGTTCCTTGCGGCGGGCGGCGAGGAAATTATCGTCTACACGCAGGATATGTACGACACCTGGTACTATCAGTTTGACAGCATGGAAGCCTATCTCGAGCGCGTCCGGGAAACCGTGACAGCGACGGCGCAGGCAGATTACGCCGACCGCGTGACCTACTGCATTTACAACGAAATGGACAACGGCGCATGGTTTGGGGACTTTTCCGTTCCGGAAAACCGGCAGAAAACCTATGAAGCCTGGAAAGAAACCTACGCGCTTGTGCGCTCCATTGACCCGGACGCGAAAATCGGCGGCCCGGGCTACTGCAATTTCGACGCGGACAACATCCGGGAATTTCTGGAATACTGCATCGCCGAAAACTGCCTGCCGGACACGATGATCTGGCATGAGCTCGGCTCGAACTCCCTGTATCTCTGGGACGAGCATTTTGAGGACTATGCGGAACTCTGCGCCGAGCTCGGTATCGAAAAGCTCCCGGTCTGCATCTCGGAATACGGCCTGATGGAGACGAACGGCATTCCCGGCGAATCGCTCAAGTGGATTTCCCGCATTGAAAACAGCAAGGCGGAGGCCTGCGTCGCCTACTGGCGGCTTGCAAACAACATGTCGGACACCGTGGCGGACGACGTGACGCCGAACAGCAACTGGTGGGCGTACCGCTGGTATGCGGAAATGACCGGCGAGACGCTGGCGGTCGAATCCAAGGACCTGTTCCAAAGCAATATGGGCAAATTCCTGACGCGGCAGTCAAAGCACCTGGAATACAAGGGCTTCACGGCGCTGGCGGCGCTGGACGAGGAAAAAGGCGAAATGCAGCTGCTTGCCGGCGGCAGCGACCGCGATTCCGACATCGTTTTGCAAAACCTGGACAAGACCGAAACATTTTCCGAGGTAGAAACGGTCAAGGTAACGGCGGAATATGTGGACTACAAGGGGCTCGGCGGCGCGGTTTTAGAGCCGACATTCGGCTTTGAAACCTATTTACCCGTAAAAGACGGCGAAGTCCAAATCGAAATGAACGACATTCTCTATACGCAGTGCTGGCACCTGACCGTAACGCCGACGGACATCGTCTGGGATGAATTTGAAAGCGGTATTTTGTCCGTTGCGGGGACGCCGCGCGATTTAACGGTCATGCAGCGGTACGAAGCCGAGGACGCCGACCTTTTCGGCACGGCAAAGAAGGCGTCGGATTCCGCCTACGCCGCATCCGGCAAGCAGCTTGTGCGCATGAATAGCGGTCGGGAAAGCGGTGTGGAATTTGACATAACGGCGCATACGGCCGGTACATACACACTGGATCTTGTCTACGGGAACGGCGCGAACGGCGTGCAGACCGATAAGGACGGCGCCGTAACGGACAAAGGCGTGCGTTCCCCTGTCGAAGTCACTTTGTTTCTCGACGACCGGGAGGCCGGTACGCTGACGCTGGATTCCACAATTAAGGACGATTTCACCGGCTGCTGCTCGGTCGACGTAACCCTGCCCCAGGGCGACCACGAGATTCGCTTTGTCTTAGCAAAGAACGAGGCCATTTCCGAAACGCTCACCTTTGACTTCTTGGACGTCACGCTGCAAAGCGAACAGGCGGCGGACGGGTTCCTGTACGCCGTCGCAGATGAAATGACCACAAGCGACACGCAGACAAGCTTTTTGATTCTTGCAAAAGAGGACGGGTATCACGACATCCGCTTCACGGCGCAGTCGGCGCCGACCGCCCTGACCTTAAACGGCACAACGGTCGAAAACGCCGCTTTCCAAACGTCTGCCGCGCCCGTCTACAGCTGCAAGCTCTATCTGCGCCGCGGCTTAAGCTACCTTGCCGTCAACGTGCCAAACGCGCAGGACATTCAGGTTGCCAAAACCGAAGACGCCGCCACCGGGCTGACGGTGTTTTCCGCGGATTCCCTCGGCATAGCCGGTGGGGCCGAGCGAAAGATTCCAGAAGCCGACAGCACGCAGACAGCCGGGAAAACGAACGACCTGCCCTATATCGACAACATCACCTGTGAAAACGGCGCTTCGGCGCAAATCACCTGTCTGACGCCCGCCGACGGATATTATCAGCTCACCTTCCTCTACAGCAATAACGAGGAGGGCGGCGTGCACGATTACAACGTCGACCTGGTCGAACGGTACATCACCCTTTCCGTCAACGGGGAAAAGCTGGGGAACACCTACTTCCGCAGCACCTACAGCTGGGAAGCGTACAAGACCAAAACCGTGACCGTATATCTCAAGCAGGGCACGAACATCATCACCATGCAAAACGACGGCTCCTACCGCTTTAACGGCCGCGTGACCGCCGCGCCGCGCATCGCGGAAGTGACCGTCGCCCCGCTAATGCAAAACGGCTGACCGCCGCAGGAGGAAACCATGCCTTACGAACACCTGTTTACCCCGGGAAAAATCGGGAACGTCGACATCAAGAACCGCATCGTTATGCCGCCGATGATGCTCGGCTTCGGGCAATTTGACGGCACGCCGACAGAGGCGATGATGGAGTATTACGAAGCGCGCGCCCGCGGCGGGACGGGCCTTATCGTTTCCGAAATTACCCGCGTCAACGACTGCAGCGGCGCCTCCGCCTTTGCGCAGCTCGCCGTGAGCCACGACTATCACATCAAGCCGCTTGCGGAAATGACGGCGCGCCTGCACCGCCACGGCGCAAAGTTTTTCGTGCAGCTCCACCACCCGGGCCGCCAGAACCTGGGGCTGATGATGGGGACTGTGCCGGTAAGCATCGCCGCCGAACGCGTGCTCGGAAAGACCTTTGACAAGCTGTTCTACAAGGCCGCGCCGCACCTGATGCCCTTTATGAAAAAGGACATTTTTCTAAAAACCGTCTCCCCTTCCGCGTGCGAGCGCGCATATTCCGCCGACAGCGCCAACCGCGCGCTTACGGTCAAGGAAATCCACAAGCTGGTACAGCAGTTCATCGCCGGTGCAGTCCGCGTACAAAAGGCCGGTGCGGACGGCGTGATGCTGCACGCGGCGCACGGGTATTTGTTCCAGCAGTTTTTAAGCCCCTATACCAACCGCCGCGCCGACGAATACGGCGGCTCGCTGGAAAACCGGATGCGCTTCCTTTTGGAGGTGCTGACCGGCATTAAGGCCTCCTGCGGCAGCAGCTTCCCGGTAATTGTACGCCTGAGCGTAGACGAATGCTACCGCATGATTGGGCGCGAGGGCGTCGGCTATACGCTCGAAGAGGGCGTGGAGATGGCCAAACGCTTAGAGCAGGCGGGCGCGGACGCGATTGACGTTTCTTCGGCCGGGTACGACACTTACAACTATTGGCTTGAGCCGACTTCCTTTGAACCGGGCTGGCGCAAATACATGGCGGCGGCCGTCAAAAAGGCGGTGCGCGTACCGGTGCTTGCGGCGAACCTCATCCGTTCCCCCGAACAGGCGGAGGCGCAGCTTCAGGAGGGCATACAGGACTTTGTGTGCCTCGGCCGACCGCATATTGCCGACCCGCAGTGGGCAAACAAGGCGAAAGCCGGAAAGCCCGCAGATATCAAACGGTGCATCTGCTGCTTGTACTGCATGGAAAGCATGCAGCACAACGCCTTTTACGGCGGGCACGCCGGCTGCTCTGTCAACCCGCAGCTCGGGCACGAAACCGATATTCTCAACTGCGACGGCAACGGGCGCACGGTCGTCATTGTCGGGGCGGGCGTCGCCGGTCTGACCGCTGCCGAAACGCTTGGCAAGCGCGGGTTTACGCCCGTTGTGCTGGAAAAGGAAAGCGCGCCCGGCGGACAGCTGCTGTTGGCAGCCAAGCCGCCGCACAAAGAGAAAATCAACTGGTGCATCGAGGACCTTGTGCACGCGGCAGAAAAGCACGGCGCACAGATTCATTGCAGCACGGAAGCAACCCCGGAAATCCTTGCGTCTTTTTCGCCGTACGCCGTCTTTGTCGCGACCGGCGCGCAGGCGATACGCCCGGCCTCTATTCCGGGCACGGAACGCAAAAACGTATGCACTGCCGAGGAGGTCCTGCGCGGCAGGGTCAAGCTGAAAAACAAGACGGTCGCGCTTATCGGCTCCGGCATGACGGGCCTGGAGACCGCCGAGTATCTCTGTGAAACGGGCAATCGCGTCACTTTGGTCGAAATGGCGAACACCGTTGCGCCGGGAACCTGGATGCAGCACATTGACGACTGCATGCCGCGTCTGCGCGAGCACGGCGTGCGCATTTTGACCGGGCACAAGCTCTGTTCTATTGGCGCCGAAGAAGTGGAGCTGGAAAAAACGGAAACCGGCGAAAAGGTATTTTTGCCGGCGGACCATACCGTCCTCTCCCTCGGCGTGCGCGCCGACTGCCGGCTGTATGCGCAAATCCGCAGCCGTTTTTCGCGCGTCGTCCTTTTGGGAGACGCAAACAAACCCGGCCGAATCGCAGACGCGACGCGCGCCGGATATGAGGCCGCCAAAGCGCTGCGGTAACCCAAACGGAATACGAATACGGGCGTGCAGGTTTATGCTCTGCACGCCCGTTTCTTTTTCGTTAATAGATTAACAAAAACGAGCGTGCTTTTCGGCAAATTTTTTGGCTTTTTTCCAAAAATTCACAACTTATGTTTTCGCTATTGAATCTATACACTATATACGGTATAATTTTTGACAATCGGAAAATTTCGGCATTTGTTTTGTAATTTTCTTTTGGAGGAACGCTGTATGAAAGTACAATTCACCGAAACGGTCCTGCGCGACGCCAACCAGTCCCTGATTGCGACGCGCCTGCCCTACAAGGAGTTTGAGGGCATTTTGGAAACCATGGATCGCGCCGGCTATTATTCTCTGGAGTGCTGGGGCGGCGCGACGTTTGACTCGTGCCTGCGGTATCTCGACGAGGACCCGTGGGAGCGGCTTCGGAAAATCCGCGAAAAGTGCCCGAACACAAAATTGCAGATGCTGCTGCGCGGGCAGAACCTGCTCGGCTACAAGCACTACCCGGACGACGTCGTCCGTAAATTCGTGCAGAAGTCGGTCCAAAACGGCATCGACATCATCCGCATTTTCGACGCGCTCAACGACGTGCGCAACATTGAGGTCGCCGTTGACGAAACGCTCAAAAACGGCGCGATTGCGTCGGGTGCAATCAGCTATACGAAAAGCCCCATCCACAATCTGGAGGCGTACGTCAAGCTCGCCAAAGAGATGGAATCGCTCGGCTGCCAGACCATCTGCATCAAAGACATGGCCGGCATCATGGGTCCGCAGGAAGCCTACGACACCGTCAAGGCGCTCAAGGAAAACGTCAAGGTTCCCATCGTGCTGCACACCCACTCGACGACCGGTCTTGGCATGCTGACGCTGCAAAAGGCCGTGGAAGCGGGCTGCGACGTCATCGACACCGCCATTTCCTCCTTCTCCGGCGGCACTTCGCAGGTTCCGACCGAAACGATGGCCTATGCGCTCAAGCAGGAGGGCTACGACGTTGCGCTCGATATGGACGTGCTGCGGGAAATCAACGATTTCTTCAAGCCCATTAAGGCGAAATATCTTGAAAACGGCCAGCTCAACCCCGTTGTGCTTTCGACCGATACGGACGCGCTCAATTATCAGGTACCCGGCGGCATGCTTTCCAACCTGGTTGCGCAGCTGACCGCGCAGAACAAGATGGATAAGTTTGAGGAAGTTCTTGCCGAGACCCCGCGCGTGCGCAAGGACCTCGGGTACCCGCCGCTGGTCACGCCCATGAGCCAGATGGTCGGCGTTCAGGCTACGACGAACGTCCTTTTGGGCGAACGGTATAAGAATATCTCGAAAGAAGTCAAGGCCTATATCCGCGGCGAATACGGCCGCGCGCCGGGCGAAATTGACAAGGACCTGCAAAAGAAGGTCCTCGGCGACGAAGCGCCCATGACCTGCCGTTTTGCGGATACGCTGGAGCCCGGGTTTGAAAAGGCGAAGAAGGAAATCGGCGCGCTTGCAAAGAGCGACGAAGACGTGCTTTCCTACATCGCGTTCCCGGCGCAGGCGGAGGCCTTCTTAAAAGAACGGGAAGAGAAGAAGCACAACACCTTCTCCTACGCCATTACGAAGGTTGAATAAGGAGGAACGAACATGGGTCTTTTGAAGCTTGCCGCAGAGGGCACGACGCAGATGCCGCTGGGCGAAGCGCTCAGCATTTCCGGCAACGGCATGGTCGTCGTCCTTGTGGTCCTTGTGGTCCTGGCGGTGCTTGTTCTGCTGATTTCAAAAGCTGTGCGCGCCGCGCAGGGCAAATCGGCCGAAGAGGAAACCACCTGCGCCGCCACGGTCGGCGACGCGCCGGTTGCCGCACCGGCCGTGTCCGCCGCCCCCGCTCCCACCGCTGCGGCGCCCCTGCCGGAAAACCAGTCCGCCGGTACCCTGGAGCTGTATGACTGCACGGAAAAGGAAGCGGCGGTTATTATGGCGATTATTTCCAATGAAAGCGGCGTGCCGCTCAACCGGCTGGAATTCAAATCCATCAAAGCGATTGAGAAGTAAGGGAGAAGCCACATGAAATACATTGTTACGTTAAACGGCAAAAACTATGAAGTCGAAGTGGATGAACGCAGCGAAGCCATTGTGACGGCGGTCACGCCCGCTGCCCCCGTAGCGGCTGCGCCTGTCCCGGCTCCGGCAGCTCCGGCAACCGCACCCGCCCCTGCCGCTCCGGTTACCCCTGCCACTCCGGCCGCCGCGCCTGCCGTGACGGTTACGGGCGGTACGGACATCACCGCGCCGATGCCCGGCACGGTACTGAGCGTCAACGTTTCTGTCGGCCAGGAGGTCAAAGAGGGCGACGTTCTGTTCGTTTTGGAAGCCATGAAAATGGAAAATGAGATTGTTGCGCCCACAAGCGGCAAAATCACTGCCGTGCTTGCCACCAAGGGCAGCACCGTCGCGACCGACGAGCTGCTTGCAAGCATTGGCGGTACGGCAACCGCTGCCGCGCCTGCATCTGCCCCCGCGCCCACACCGGCTCCGGCGCCCGCACCCGCACCGGCTCCGACGCCTGCCCCCGCGCCCGGCGCGGCACCGGCTCCCGCCGCTACTCCCGCTCCAGCGCCTGCGGCTGCACCGGCTTCCGGGACGGCTGTCAACGCGCCGATGCCCGGCACCATTTTGAGCGTCAATGTGACGGCCGGCCAGGCAGTCCACGAAGGCGACGTTCTGTTCGTTTTGGAAGCCATGAAAATGGAAAATGAGATTGTCGCGCCCGTAAGCGGTACGATTACAGCCGTAACCGCAACCAAGGGCAGCACCGTCGCGACTGACGAAGCACTGGCGTATATCGGATAAGGAGGCGATCCCGCCATGTCCGTCTTCCATGCTCTTTCGGAACTCCTGCAGGAATCCGGTTTCCTGGCTCTTTCCTGGCAAAACTGGGTCATGATCGGGGTTTCGTTCATCCTGCTTTACCTTGCGATTGTCAAAAAATTTGAACCGCTGCTGCTTTTGCCCATTGCGTTCGGGATGCTGCTTGTCAACGTGTACCCGGACATCATGGCCGACCCGCTGATGCTTTCCTCCTACGAAGGAGAGGTTGTAGAGGGCGCGCACTGGTATGATACGGGGCTTTTGCGCCTGATTTATTCCGGCGTAAAATCGAGCATCTTCCCCTGCCTTATCTTCCTTGCCGTCGGCGCCATGACCGATTTCGGGCCGCTTTTGGCAAACCCGTCGAGCCTGCTGCTCGGCGCAGCGGCACAGCTTGGTATTTATGTTGCGTTCCTGGTCGCCATTTGCGCGGGGGTCATTCCCGGCTTTGAGGGCTTTGACGCGAAAGAAGCGGCCTCTATTGCCATTATCGGCGGGGCGGACGGCCCGACCGCCATTTTCCTCGCCTCGCAGCTCGCCCCGCATCTGCTGGGGCCCATCGCCGTCGCGGCGTATTCGTATATGGCGCTGATTCCGCTGATTCAGCCGCCCATCATGCGCCTGTTGACGACGAAGAAAGAGCGCGAGATTAAAATGGAGCAGCTGCGCAAGGTCAGCAAGGCGGAAAAAATCATTTTCCCCATTGTTGTCACCGTGCTTTGCATCCTCTTTTTACCGTCCGTCGCACCGCTTCTCGGCATGCTGATGCTTGGCAACCTCCTGCGGGAAAGCGGCGTTACCGACCGCCTGAGCGATACGGCGCAGAACTCGCTTTGCAACATTGTGACCATCCTTTTGGGCGTTTCCGTCGGCGCAACGGCCGAGGGCAAGACCTTCCTGGATGTAAAAACGCTGCTGATTATCGCCATTGGCCTGATTGCCTTTGCTTTTTCGACGGCCGGCGGCGTCCTGTTTGCAAAGCTTTTGAACCTGGTCACCAAGGGCAAAATCAACCCGCTTATCGGCTCCGCCGGCGTTTCCGCCGTGCCGATGGCGGCGCGTGTTTCGCAGGTCGAGGGGCGCAAATACAATCCGACCAACTTCCTTTTGATGCACGCCATGGGCCCGAATGTGGCCGGGGTCATCGGCTCCGCGGTTGCGGCCGGGTATTTGCTGATGCTGTTTAAGTAAAGTCAAAACCATTCACAGGAAACGGCAGCTTTTGCGAAAGCTGCCGTTTCTTTTATAAATCTGATTGGCTTTTGACGCGCGCATCAAACTTTCAAAAAAGAAAAGCCCCGCACGCGAATCGCGTGTCGAGGCTCTCGGCTGGTGCCGGTGACCGGGGTCGAACCGGTACGGTATCGCTACCACTGGATTTTGAGTCCAGCACGTCTGCCAATTCCATCACACCGGCATTTTTGACGTGAATATAGTATACCGGATTTCTCAGGAAAAAGCAACAACAAATTTGCGTTTTTGCCGATATTCTTGCCTTTTGGAGCGGGAAAATTCCAAAGCGCGCAGACGGCTCTGCATACAAGTTAAAAAGCGGCGCAAGAAAGGATTTTCCTTTCGCCGCTTTTTTTGTTTCTCGCCTTACATAGCGGCCGGAATTTCTCCGAACTGCTGTTTTGCAATGCGGAGGATTTCCGCATCGAACAAAACAAGATAGACCTCCATGCTGTCAGTCGGCAGGGATTCGGTAATGGTATTGACCGCCACAGAAAGCGCCTGCGCCTTCGGATAGCCGTACACGCCGGCGGAAATGAGCGGGAACGCAACGCGCTTACACCCGTTCTCTTCGGCAAGGCGCAGGGAAGCCCGATAGCAGGATTGCAGCGTTTCCTTTTCCCCGTGCGTGCCGCCGCGCCACACGGGGCCGACGGTATGGATGACATATTTGCACGGCAGGTTGTAGCCGTCCGTGATTTTCGCCTCTCCCGGCTTGCAGCCGCCGAGCTTCATGCACTCAAGCAGCAGCCCCCTGCCCGCCGCCTTGTGGATTGCGCCGTCCACACCGCCGCCGCCCAAAAGCGTGGAATTGGCGGCGTTGACAATGGCGTCGCAGGAGAGCTTTGTAATATCAGCCCGAATCAGCTTCAGCGGCATGGTTTTCCAGTTCCTTTCATTCGGCAAGCTCTGCAAGCGAAGCTTCGGAAAAGCTTTCGCTTTGCGCGCCCCAGCTGTCGACGGCGTAAATGCGCACGCGCCCGGCCTTTGCCAAGTCGGCCGCAGGCAGCGACAATTCAACCGTACTTTGCATACGCGTAAGGCCGTTGTAAAAATCACTGAAAAACAGAAATTCCCGCCCGGTGTCGGTTACGACCTTATAGCTGTGCACAAAATCGTCGTCCGTTCCCGCGCAGAAGGTCAGGCGCACCGCATCGCCGCAAAGCCGCGCGTGCGCGGCCGGGTCGGGCATGACGGGCGGCCGGTTTTTCGCCTGCCGCGGTCCGAACGCATAGCGCCGGTCGTTTACAAAGGGCATAGGGAATTCCCAGGGGCAGTCCGGCTTTTCCTCGGTCACGCCGTCTTCCCGAAAGCACAGGCGGCGAAGCCGGAAGGTATCTTCGGAAAGCTCCAGCAAAAAGCCCATCGGCGCTTCCTCGGCGTTGGGCGGAATCGTGCCGTTAACCTTCCCCTCTTCGAGCTCCGTATAGGACAGCGACTGCGTGCTGAAAACCGTGTACGCCCCCTGCCAGACCGAGCGCTCGTCCAGAATGGAATAGTGGCTGTGGCCGCTGAAGCTTATGAGGTTCGGATATTGGGAAAACAGGGTGTCGAGCGTATCGTCGCCCCAGTCCTCGGCCCCGTAGCAGGTGCTGCGCGGCTGGTTGTGGGTCATTACGAAAATCGGCTTGCCGTCCGATGAAGCCGCGGCCTTTTCCAGCGCCGTTTTAAGCCACGGGAGCACCCTTTTGTAGCCGGCGGACATGCTCCCGCAGTTCGGCGACACGCCAAGGAAATGGTAACCGTTGACCACATAATGCGACCAGGGCTTTTCTCCGACCAGCAGCCGGAACATAAGCCGGTGCGGCAAAGCGCCCACAAGGCCCTTGCCCCAATAGTCATGGTTGCCCATGATGGTCTGCACGACCGTTTCGCTGCCGGAAAACGCCTCGCGCACGGCGCGGGCGTAGGTGCGAAAGGCAAAGCAGGAGCCAAGATCGCCGATGTCGCCGGCAAAAAGCACCATGTGCGCGCCGATTTCCCGGTAATAGGCCAGTGCGCGGCGCAGGCTTTGCAAATATGTATCCTTTTGGTTGAGCTCCCGCCGCGTAACGGGCAGCTGCGCATCGGAAATAATGCCGATTTTCAGCCGATCGGTTGGGATTTGAAGCGCAATGGGGGTTGGCGCGCGCATAAGGTCTCCTGTTCTGAAAACTGCCGACAACCGTGTGTCGGACGAAAAAGCCGAAATCCAATACAAGATGGTTTTGGACGGCTCAGGTCAGCTCCCGCAGCCCGACCGCGGCTTGCAAAATATACCGGACGTCCGTGGAATTGACTACGCCGTCGCGGTTTACGTCCGCAAACTTTTTTTGTTCCTCGCTGATTGTGCGCTGGCCGACCGCGACCTGCAGCGTGAAACGCGCATCCGTCGCGTCCACCGTGCCGTCGCCGCTTAAGTCGCCCATCACGCCGCTCGGCTCCGGCAGCGGTCCGGGTTCTGGCTCGGGCTCGGGTTCAGGCTCCGGTTCCGGGTCCGGAATCGGAGCCGGGTCCACCGACGTGTCGCCGGCAAGGCGGCAGCGCTCCGCAGGCAGACCGTCATACAGCGGAATCGCAAACACAAAGTCCTGCGACAGCAAATTGTTGTCCCGATAGGAATTGTAGGAAAGGTTGGCTTCGCTGACCGCGGCGGAGACGTTCGTCATATATTGGTGCCAAAACAGACGGTCCGGGTCGTTGTTCACCACACAGAATTTTTGCAGGTAAATGGTGTCCTGCCCCTCCAGCACATAGCCGTTCGTAATCCACTTGGCGCCGCCGACAATCGCCTTGTACGGCGTGTTCCACGGCCGCAGCTCGTCTGCGTCCGTGCCCTGGGCGTACAAAAGGCCCTGCTTGACGGGGTCGTTCGTCGCCGAGGTCGCCTGAATGTTATAGAAATTGTAGTAGCCTTTAATAACGGAGCCGTCCTTGCAGGTATAGTTGCCGCTTGTCGAACCGCTGCCGTTGCGGCCGACCTCCTGAATGATTTTGCTTGCAAGGAAATATGCGCTTGAGCCGGACTGCTGCGCGGCCTCTAAGATTGCCTGGGCATAGGTTACCTGCCGGCCATCCGTAGCCGTGATGGTTTTGCCGTCCATAAAGGTGCCCGAAATGGCCGCCTCTACGCCGGCAAGCGTTTGCAGGTCGCCGTTGTAGGAAAGCAGCTCGAATTCGAAAATGCGCGCTTCCGTCATGTGGTTGCGCGGGTCCATATAATAGGCGACGGTCTGGTCGGAGGCCTGGTACCACCCTTCCGCGGACTTCAGATAATTCCCGTTTTTGTCCTTATACCGATACGCCGCGTTGGTCGAGGGGCTGACGACGTTGCGGAACTCCGCGCCGGCATAACATTCGTTGTGCTGTACATAATCCCAATCAAGCCCCGTATCGTAAAACGTAAACGTCCAGTTCGGGTGCTTGACCATCAGGTCGTTGAGATACGGCCGGTAGGCTTCGGGCACGTCGTAAATGTCCTCGGCAATGGTGCCGGAGGGCTCGTCCGGCTCGGAAGAGACGGCAATGTAGGTCGACGCGACATAGCCGGAGACCACCTTCCCGTTAAACGTCGCTTCGATTTCGTACCAGTCGTAGCTTGTGGTGCCGTCGTCGCAGGGAACCTCGTCCAAAATGGAGACGGGACTGCCCTTTGGCAGCTGCACGACCTTCCTGCCGCTGTACAGCACGCTGTACGACGTTCCGGGGCCGGTGCGCACGCGCAAAGGGTCCGACTGCGTTGCGACCGTGCCGGAGCCGGCCGCCAGCACCGGCAGCAGCGCCAGCACGAGCAGCAGCAATGCAAGACACAGGGAAACGATGACTTTCTTTGACCGCATAAGCTATGTAACTCCTCTATTCACTAAACCATCAGGCGCAATTCGCCTGCAAATACCGTAGAATTCCATCGCTGACCGCTTTCGCAAGCCTGTCCTGGTTTTGGGGAAGCGCCAACGCGCTGCACTCCGTTGCATTGGAAAGGTAGCCGCATTCCACAAGGACCGCCGGGCACTCCTCTATGCGGGTGACCTGGAACGGGTAAAACCGTACGCCGCCGTCGCTCGGGACAATCTTCTTGCGCATGTCCGCGTCGTTTTTATAAATCTCCTGCCAGGCCGTCACAAGCTGGGCATGAATGCTTGCCGCCAGAGGCTGGGAAAACGCGCGGTAATAATACACTTCCGTGCCGCTTGCCGAGCTTGAGGAGGAAAAATTGTTGTGCAGACAGACAAAAACATTTGCGCCCGCCTGCCGTGCCTTGGCCTGCCGTTCCTCCAGCTCCAGCGTCTGGTCGCCGGTACGGAAAATGACAACGCGCACACCGGCCGCCTCAAGCTTTTGCTTAACAAGCGCGGAGATACGCAGATTGACCTCGGCTTCATGCATCCCGTTGACGCCTATCGCGCCGGGGTCGCGTCCGCCGTGGCCCGGGTCAAGCGCAACGACC
This sequence comes from uncultured Eubacteriales bacterium, assembly GCA_949299505.1. Classification (GTDB taxonomy): domain Bacteria; phylum Bacillota; class Clostridia; order Oscillospirales; family Acutalibacteraceae; genus Fimenecus. Next base: position 6,633 of record CASGAS010000015.1, on the reverse strand, counting down.
GCGCCCGAGACGGAGGACGGACGGTTGCGAAAGCTTAAGACCAGACGGTTGTCCGAAGCGTAGTAGGCGCGATAGCCGTAGAAATCGCCGCGGTTTTTCAAGTGCACGCGCAGCGTCGCCGTGCCGTTTTGCCCGACGTTGACCCACTCCGCTGAGGAAACGACATTGCTGCCGGAGAAATCAAACGAGCCTTCGCAGGCGTTTGTATAGTAGAATTTGAAGTCGATATAGCGGGCGGTCGAATCCGTTACATTGAACACGCGTCCGCTGTACCCTTTGTAGTAGCTTTGCTCTTTTAACTCGGAAACAAACGGCGCTTTCCAGTTCATTGTCAGCACAAGGTCGGTGTCGCCGTTTGTGGTGCATTTGTGCACCGAAATCGTGTTGGCGGGCATGGCGTAGCCGTCGAAGCTCTCGCTTTCCTCCGCCTTGACCTTATAGCCGGACTGGGTAATGTAGTAAAGGTCGCCGTCATATGTCGCGGTGCTAGAAACGTAGTCAATCGTATCCTTCAAAAACGGCGAGCACAGCGGCGAGGACTTATCGTCGGCCGTCTCTCCCGGGCAGGTCTCGACATAGGCTTGCGTCATGCGCACCACGCGCGCCTTTCCGAGGCCGTGGTCAACCGACGGGGAAAGCAGCTCGACATAGCCGTCGCCGGACACGACCGGAGGCTTGACCTCCCCCTCTCCCGAATCAATTTCAATTTTGGGATATTCTATCTTATTGACCGTAACGGAGGCGCCGTTCACGGTTTGGGAATAGCCCTGGTAGGTGCCGGTAAAGCGGATTTTCCCGAGCTTTTGCACATTGTATGCCGCCGCGGGCGCGGTGAACGTACCGGTATATTCAATAAAGCCGGAGCCGTCGCCGGAATTTTCAACAGGCGAAAGCTTAACGGTCTTGCCGTTGAGCTTGGCCGAAACGGACGCGCCCTGCAGCGCGTTCGCCGTCAAGGTAAGCTTCATCCCGCCGCCAAGCGCCGTGGCCTTGGAGGGGCTTACGGAGCGGATGACCTCCAGCGCGTACCGCACCGCGTATGTCAAAGTTGTCTGCGTGTTTGTGACCGTAACGGTGTTGTCGCCCGGCGTCAAAGGACAGTCATACGAAAAGCTGCCGTCCGCCGCTACAGAGACCGCCGCGTCGTTGATGCGCAGCGGAAATTCCGGCGCGCAGGTTCCGACAATCGTAATAAAGGGCATGTCCACCGTAACCGAAGCGCTTTCCGGCGACGTAACCGTAAGCGTTACCGGCGGCTCGGTGGTCGTTTCCGGCGCCGCCGTCGATTCCGGCTGCGTTTCAACCGGCGTGTCCACGGGCTGCACCGCGGCCATCCAATTGCAAAATACCGCGCCGAACGCGATTGGAACCGTCAAGGCAAGCAGCACCACGGCAGACAGCACCCGCAATAGCACTTGTTTTGGCATATCTAGTATTCCTCAAGACAACAAAACAGAATCCACCACTATGTATACATAGTTATTGTATCATATTTTTTAGATTTTTCCACTCTTTTTTTGCATTTTCCGTGGAATTTTCAGAGAAAACCGAAGAATAGGAATAAATCGCGAAGCCTGCGTAGTGCGGCAGCGTTCGGCAGAGGGTAAGCTGGCGCGTTAAAATGTCGGTATGCTGCTGCCACTCGGCCTTCCCCGTCCCGGCATATTTGTCCTCTTTTCCGCACTTGTAGGCGGCAAGACCGAAGCAAAGCGCCACGCCGTCGGCCAACGGCAAATCCGCCCACGCCGCGGCCGTGTCGGAAAACGGGCGCGACGCATTTTCAAAGCCGTAATAAAGCTGCGGCATCAGCACGTCGAGAAACCCCGGCTCACGCGCCCATCGCTCGACGTCGGCGTACAGCGTCTCATAATTTTTTCGGATGTCGCCGCCGGGGCTTATCACGACCTTGGCTTCGGGGCGCACGGCTTTGACCGTACTGTAAAGCCCGCTTACAAAATTGCTGACGTTTTCACGCCGCCAGTCCGCAAGCGAAAGCGTGCCGCCGTTTTCCCTGTAAGCCGCATATTGCGCCTCGTCCGCGGCCGGGTCGGTCGTCGGGTAAAAATAATCGTCGATATGGACCGCGTCGAGCGCATACTTCGTCAAAAGCTCGCGCACACCGTCTAAAATCAAAGCCTGCGCCTTTTCCGACGCCGGGTTGAGATAGATTCCGGTGTCCGTTAAAAGCAGGTTTTCCGTCTCCCCCGCCTCGTACCAGATTTTGGCCGGATTCGTTTCGGCAAGCGCGTCCCAATCCTTGGAAAGCAGGACGCGGTACGGGTTGAACCAGCCCTGTACGGACAAGCCCTCCGCTTTCGCACATTCCAGAAAAACGGCCAGCGGGTCATACGCGACCGCCGCCCCCTGCGTACCGGTCAAATAGGCTGTCCAGGGGAATATTTCGGACGGATAGAACGCGTCGCAGAACGGCCGGACGTGCAAAATGACAGTGTTAAGCCCCGCTTCGCGGATGTTTCTCGTCATTTCCTTCGCCTTGCTTTCAAACGCCGCCTTGGTTCCGCCGCCGACGCTCTGCATGGAAAGCTCGCTGTAATAAATCCAGACCGCGCGTATTTCCCCGGTGTCCGTTGCCGTTTGCGTCGCCGGTATAGTCTGCTTTTCCGTACTTTCCGGCGTTTGCGAAGCACGGAAATGCGCCCCGAGCACCGTCGCCAGCACCGCCGCCGCAATTAAAAGCAGAAAGCCTATCCATTTCCGCCGCATAACGTCTCCTTTCATTGACAAAGCCGTGCAAATGCAGTAAAGTAACAACCAGAAAGCCTGGAGGTCGAGCCATGGATGCGTTTTCCGGCGTTTTGGTCTGCTTTATATGTATGGGGCTTATCGGCGTCTGTATGACGATATATGATAAATCCGCCGCCAAAAAGCACCGCCGCCGCATTTCGGAAAAGGCGCTGCTTGCCGTCGCCTTCTGCGGGGGCGCGCTGCCCATGTACGCCGCAATGCGCGCCATTCGCCACAAAACGCGGAAAAAGCGCTTTATGCTGACGCTTCCGATGTTTGCGTGCCTGCACATAGCGCTTCTTTTCTATCTGTATTTTTCGCCCGTCGCCTTATATTGATTTTGCAAAGGAGTGGTTTTGATGCTGCCCTGTATCCTAAATAAATCCTTATCGGTGAAGGTCAAGCCCTTCGGCGCAACGCTGACGAGTATTCGCTCCGAAAAGACCGGCCGGGAATTCCTCTGGCAGGGCGACCCGAAGATTTGGAACGGCCAGTCCCCCATTCTGTTCCCCATCATCGGGCGGCTTTTGGCGGACACCTGCCTTATCGACGGCAAGCCCTATTCCATTGTCCGGCACGGCCTTGCGCGCCACCGTGCGTTTGCGTTAGCTGAGCAGACGGACACGTCGCTTACCTTTTTACAGGAAAGCGACGAAGAAACCCGAAAAAGCTATCCGTACGACTACCGGCTGTTTGTGCGCTTCGCGCTTTCCGACAACCGGCTGACCGTAACGCACACGGTGGAAAACCCGAACGGCCGAGACATGTATTTTTCCATCGGCGCGCACCCGGCGTTCAACTGCGCGCTCGGCGACCGGCTCACCTTTGAAGTTCCCCAAACACTCGACAGCCTGCGCATCGATACGGATTCCCTGCTTACAGACCGGCGCGACCGCATCCTGACGGACAGCCGCACGCTGGTGCTTACCGCGCACCTGTTTGACCGCGACGCGTTGATTTTTGAGGGCGTGCAGTCCAAATTTGTCACGCTGCAGCGTAAGGACGGCGTGCAAATCCGTTTTCACTTCGGCGACGCGCCGTACCTTGCCGTCTGGGCAAAGCCCGCCGCGCCGTTCGTGTGCCTGGAACCCTGGTACGGCGTAAACGACGGCTATGCGCCCGTTTCGGATTTTTCTAAAAAGCGCGGCATTGTGAAGCTCTCCGCCGGGGAGACGTTCGCGTTTTCGTGGGACGCGACCTTTTCGGAGGGGTGAGAAACGATGCATATTCCGCTTTGTGAGACCACAAAGGTCTCGGTTCTGGATTTTGAGCCCGCACTGAAAGCCGCTTTGCAGCCGTCGGACGACTACGACGCTGTGCGCTGGCTGTTTGTGCCGAACCGGTACGACGAATACCGGTACATTTTGGGCACGCGCGGCGCGCGCCCGCTTATCTGCTTCGGCATCAACCCGTCGACCGCCGCGCCCGACCGTTTGGACAACACCCTGAAATCCGCCGAACGCATCGCGCTGCACAACGGGTTTGACAGCTTTATCATGCTCAACCTCTACGCGCAGCGCGCCACGGACCCGGACGATATGGAGCGCCACTTTAACGCGCATCTGCACGAGGAAAACAAGCGCGCCTTTTCTTACGCGCTGTCGCTTTGCCCGGGGACGCCGGTCGTTTGGGCGGCGTGGGGGAACATTGTGGAAAAGCGGCCGTTTTTGCACCTGTGCCTGCGGGAGATGATTGAGCTGGGGCAAAGCCGCGGCGTGCGGTGGGTCTCGGCGGGGAAAATTTCCAAAAAAGGCCATCCGCACCACCCGCTGTATCTGAAAAAGGACAGCGCGCTGGACGCGTTCGATATGGACGGGTATTACAGGCTTATCTGTTCGCGTACATAAAGTCCAAGGCATAAGAAGAGCCGGCTGCCATTTAGCAGCCGGCTCTCGGTTTATTTTGCCGTCAGCGTTCAAATTTGACGGTCACGATTTCATAGGGCTTGACAGGCAGCGTTACGCTGCGGCCGGAGACGGGCAGTTCCTCTGTCTCCTGCTCAAGCAAATCGCAAAGCACCGCGCGCGTAAATTCAAAACCCGCCGTCACGGTCACGCGCGTATGGGCGTTGTAGGCTTCATAGAACCGAACCAGCGCCGCGTCGCCGTCCTCGGTCATTTTGGCCGTCTCCATAAACACGCCGTCGCCCGCAAGCGTGAACAGCGAAAAGCTTTCGGGAAGCGCGCCGTCCTGCGCCGGAACCGAAACCGCCGTCAGCGGCTGATTCAGAAGATACGCCTGCTGCACCGTACCGGCCGCGCGGAAATCGCCCTCGTGCGGGAACAGCGCATAGGTAAACGTATGCGACCCGATGTCCGCCTGCTCGTCCGGATAGGTCCCGCACTTGAGCATGGTCAGCGACAATACGCCGCCATGGACGTCATAGCCGTATTTGCAGTCGTTTAAGAGACTTACGCCGTAGCCGTACTCCGAAAGGTCCGCGAATTTATGGGCGCAGACCTCAAAGCGCGCGGCGTCCCAGCTCGTGTTCGTATGCGTCGGGCGTTCGACAGACCCGAACTGGATATCGTACGTCGCTTTGTCGGCGTGGACGTCGACGGGAAACGCGGTTTTGAGCACCAGGTGGTGTTCGTGCCAATCGATTTCGGTGTCAAAATCGATGCGCGCCACGTCGTCATACAGCCAGAGCTTTTGCGTGATGGTGCTGTGCATAAACCGCTTGACAATCTGAAGCCCGGCGCGCGTTCCGTCGAAAACGGGAGAGAGCGCCGCCGCGTCCGACAGCTCCCAGGCCTGCTCGCGGTAGTAATTGCTGATTTCCCAATTGTCGTAGTCACGCGGGAAGTCGGTGTACGCGGTCATCACGTTGCCGCGCTCGCCCGCGCGCAGAACCTCGCGGCCGCAGCGCTTGTCGAAAATCCGCGTCAGCGCGCCGCTTTCGTCGAGTTCGAGGCGGAAGAAATCGTTTTCCACGTACGCCTCCCCGACCGAAACGGCGCCGCGCACCTCACCTTTTTGGACGACGCGGTAGCCCTTGGCGGGGATATCCTCGACGTAGACGGTCTGCCCGTCCGCCGTGACGGTGCCGCTCGCCGTAAAGGAATTCGGATTATAGACGAAAAGCCCGCCGTCGGTCCGGACGCCGGAAGCAAGCGCCGCAAGCGCGTCACCGGCCGCTTTGTTCCCCTTTTCGAGAAGTTCCTCATACTGCTTGTGCGACACCTCGTAGACCTCGTGGATGGAGGAGCCCGGAATGATGTCGTGGAACTGGTTTAAGAGGATGGTCTCCCACCCGCTTTGGAGCGCCGCTTTCGGGTAGGCCGCGCCGCAGAGCAGCGACGACGTGAGGGCCAGCGTTTCCGCTTTTTCATAAAGAAATTCCGATTTGCGGTTATAGCGTTTGTTTTTCGCCTGCGACGTATAGGTCCCGCGGTGGTATTCGAGATACAGCTCGCCCTGCCAATGCGGGGTCTTGGGGTTTTGCAGCGCCTTTTGGCGCGCGCGGGCAAGCATTTCACCCGCAAATTCCATTTTGGCCTGCGGCACGCCCGGCAGCCCCGTTTTTAAGACGTCGTAGTACTCCAGGTCCTTGCGCGTCGGGCCGCCGCCGCCGTCGCCGTAGCCAAAGGTAATAAGCACCTCGTCGCTGAGCGCCTTCTGCTGGAAACGGTCGTACGCGCCCTGCAGCTGCGACGGGTTGAGCTTGGCGTTATAGGTCACGTTGCAGGCGGGCTCGACGCCGCGCAGCTTATCCTGCGCCGTCATGAAGAAGGTAAAAACGGACGTGCCGTCTATGCCCTCCCACCAGAACATATCGTAGGGCATCCGGTTCGTTTCGTTCCAGCCGATTTTGGAGGTAACGAACGTGTCGACGCCGCTCTTAGTAAGAATCTGCGGCAGCGCGGCGGAATAGCCGAACACGTCCGG
>CASGAS010000014.1 GCA_949299505.1 uncultured Eubacteriales bacterium | reverse complement strand
GGCTTTGTTTCACTCGCAACGTATCGGTGGACGCTGTTTGAATAAAAAAGGCAAAGAAACGCCCGGAAAGCTTCAGAGAAAGCTTTCCGGGCGTTCGTTTGAACGGCTGTCTTGCGCTGCCGCTTAGACGATTTTTCCTTTTTCCATATCAAAGCTGAACTGCTTTTCCACGCCGTTCTCGGTGTAAGCGATATCCAGGATATCTCGTTTGGAAGCGCGGAACTCCGCTTTCTGAATGGTGATTTCGTCTTTTGCAAAGGTTTTAAGCAAAAGCTGCATCTGCCGTTCGTTGTAGTCGCCGACGTTGTCGGAGGTAAACAGCACGGAGCCGAACAGCTTGTTGACGGTTGCAATGATCTCGCGCTGTTCAAACGTGCAGTGCATGTTGTTTTCCCGCAGCAGGAACACGTCCGGGTCGTTGCGGAACGCGCGGCCGTCCAGCTGCCGGCGGAAGATGGAGTTGCCGAGGGCGTTTATCGTCGAGACATTTTCACGGTGGCTGAATTTATGCCGGCCCCAGTTGAGCCCCATGTCCGCGCCGATGCGGCAGTATTCCACTTTCCCAAAGGCCGGGAACAGCGGCACCCCGCAGCCGAGAATTTGTTTTTCCCCGACGCACTCGCGCAAGAAGTCCATGGCCTCGCACATCAGCTGTCCGCGGGTCTTGCCGTGATTCGGAATGATGGCGGCGGCGTACAAAAAGTCCAGCTTGACAAGGTCGTAGCCCCAGTCGTTCAAAATGACGTCAAAGAAATGACGGATGTATTCGCGCGCTTCCGGATTTTCAATGTCCAGGGCGTAAAATCCGCCCCAATTCAAGCCGCAGCGGACCGGCTTCCCGTTCGGGTAGCGAATGATCCAGTCCGGGTGCGATTTGGCGACTTCGGAAACATACTGCGCGCCGAAAGGCGCAAGCCAAAGACCGGCTTTCATGCCTTTGGCGTGAATTTGGTCCGCAACGACCTTCATGCCGCCCGGGAATTTTTTGGCATCGACTGAAAGCCAGTCGCCGACATTCGTCTGATAGCCGTCGTCCACCTGGAAAATATCGATATCCGCCTGCACCTTGGAAAGCGCCTCCAGGTCGTTGGAAACAATGGATTCGTTGATGTTCGGATAGTAATTGTACCAGGTCGTGTAACCGTTCTGGACGGGGGACTGCGCTTTGGGGATGCCCAGCAGCGCAAACCAGCGGTCAAAGACTTCGTCTTCGGCGCCCTGCAGGTTCACGATGTCCAAAACGTCGTATTCCCCGTCAATGGCAATGCCCTCGAGGTCTTTTTCAATCGTGACCGTATTTTCCGGACAGTTGAAGCGGAAAACCGTGTAGCCGGTGCGTTCGTTTAGAGAGGCGAACAGATCATACTGCGCGCCGCGGCGCACATACGCATAGGAAAAGCCGTGAAAATAGCCCGGCTTCGTACCGTATTTCACAAAGGTGTAGTCACCGGAAGAACGGACCGACGAGGCCATAATAAACGGTTTATAAAGCAGCTGCAAATAAGACGGCGTTTCGTCGATAAACAGCTCGCGGCAGTCCGTCCAGGACTGGAACCCGTTGAGGAAAAGCCGGTCGTCCGCAAGAAATGTGTAGGGGATGGTAATCGAAAGCTTGTGGATGCGCACGGGAACGGGCGTTTGCATGCGCAGCGCGATATGGTCGCGGAACGCTTTGCAGTGCATGCGGAAATGCTCCGTCTCAAACAAGTTGGTCACATAGGTGGTTTTGGCCACCTGATACTCCACAAACAGCTTGAATTTTTCCATGTTGACCTCCAAAAGAGAAATGTACCCACAGTATACCATACTTTCTGCTGGATTGCACCCAAATTTGATTTCAATTTTTTGTTGATTTTGTTGCGCTCATGCAGTAAAATGGGAAAAAACAGCGGAGGTTCATTATGCGCTACGCGGACCGCTACAACGAATGGCTGCTATTCGACGACGACACAAAGCAGGAGCTTTTGAAAATCACGGACGAAAAAGAGCTGGAGGATCGGTTTTATACGGACCTTGCGTTCGGAACCGGCGGCATGCGCGGGATTATGGGCGCGGGGCCGAACCGCATGAACGCCTATACGGTTGCAAGGGCTACCGCCGGTTTGGCGCAGTATCTGCTTGACCGTTTCCATGCGGAAATACATGTCGTAATCGCCTATGATTCGCGCAACAACTCCCGCGCGTTTGCACAGTGTGCGGCGCAGGTGCTTGCGGCCAAGGGGATTACCGTGCACCTGTTCCGGGAGATTACGCCTACGCCCGTCTTGTCGTTTGCCGTGCGGTACCTGCAGGCGTCTGCGGGTATCGTGATTACGGCCAGCCATAATCCGAAAGCGTACAACGGCTATAAGGTCTATGACGAGCACGGCTGCCAGCTTGTGCCGGCGCTTGCGGATGAAGTGACGCGGTACGTCGGCGAAATTACGGATTTGCGCGCCATTGACCGGTTGGATTTTGAAGTGGCAAAAGCGAGCGGGCTGGTGCGGTTCGTGAGTGCGGAGGTGCTCGACGCGTTCCTCTCTGCCGTTCGCGAACAGTCCCTGTTCCAAGACAACGCGGGGCTGAAAGTTGTCTACACGCCCTTGCACGGTACGGGCAACGTCCCGGTGCGCCGCATTTTAGAGCGGTACAGCGTGTCGGTCGTTAAGGAGCAGGAAAACCCGGACGGCGATTTTTCGACTGTGCGTTCGCCGAATCCGGAGGAGCGCGACGCTTTGACGCTTGCCATAGCGCAGGCAAGACAAGAATGCGCGCATCTGGTGCTTGGCACGGACCCGGACTGTGACCGCGTGGGCATAGCCGTTCTCCATAACGGTGCGTATGTGCAGCTTACCGGGAACCAGGTCGGCGCTTTGCTTGCCGATTTTATTCTGCGCTTTCAAAAGGACTCGCTGCGGCCCGGCGCGACGCTTGTCAAAACGGTTGTGACCAACGACCTTGGTGCCAGGGTTGCGGAGCACTATGGGGTTTCCGTTGTCGAAACGCTGACCGGCTTCAAATACATCGGGGAGCAGATAACAAGGTTTGAACAGGACCCCGAGCGATATTTTGTGTTTGGGTATGAGGAAAGCTACGGGTACCTTGCCGGGACGCACGCGCGGGACAAGGACGCCGTCGTTGCCGCCATGCTGATATGTGAAATGGCGGCGTACCATAAATCAAACGGCGAAACGCTTGTGGATGCGCTTGAGAAGCTCTACGATATGTACGGCTTTTATTTGGACGCGCTGGATTCCTTCACGCTGCGCGGCGCAGACGGCCGTGCGCGGATGCAGCAGATTATGCACGCGTTTCGTTCGGCCGGGGCGGCGGCGTTTGAGAATGTGCAGGAGGTCTTGGATTTTTCGGAAGGCGTTGGGGATTTGCCGCTTGCCGACGTTCTGAAATTCCGGTTTTCCGACGGCAGCTGGCTTGCCATCCGCCCGTCCGGAACGGAGCCGAAGCTGAAAATCTATTATTCCATCTGCGCCGACGGGCCTGCTGCGGCAGAGGAAAAACTTTCTGACCTTCAAACGGTAATTCGGGAGGCGATTGGCGAATGAATATCGAGCAATATGTAGAGACCGCAATTCGTCCGCGCTTGCAGGGCGACGGCGGCGAGGTTCGCTTTGCGGAGCAGAAGGAGGACCGTTTGACGCTGGTCTTTCAAGGGGAGTGTTCCAAATGCCTGATTTTGGAGCGCTGCGTCGCCTGGATTGAGCAGCAGATTGCGCACGACCTCGGCGAACAGGTGCATATCGTCGCCGTTCGCAAGAAACCGTATTTCTGGGACGTGTAAGGAGGGGACAGCTAATGGCACATATCGCTGTGGTGCGCCGCAGTATGCGCCCAGAGGAATGGACGCAGCTGCGCTTTGGATGGCTGAAGCGGCATATTTACAAGAAGCAATATGAAATTAAGACCCTGCAGATTCGCAACGCCCGCCAGGTCTCGGAAATGGAATTCGTTTTTGACGACGAGTTTGTGCCGCTGTGCAAGGGTGATTTGTACTTTACGCCGGACGGAACGGCGTTTATTTGCGGGGACCTTGCAATACCGGAGGATTTTCGCCAGGAGGAGCTTTGGCTGACGCTCAAAACGGCGGCGGAAATCATTGTAAAAGTCAATGGAGTATACGTCGGCGGCGTGGACCCGAACCGTGAACGCGTGCTGCTTTCCCCGTATCTTGCGCCCGGCACAGAGCGGCTGCATTTTGAAATGCAGGGCTATAATCGTTCCAAGCCCGACGACGAGCGCAATCCGGAATCGCTTTCCGTGCGCGGCTGCCGCCAGATTTTTGAGGGCGCATATCTTTCCGTTGTGGACCACGACGTGCTCGACCTGGTCTATGATTTGGAGCTGTTTTTGAACATTGCCGGCAGCGAGCTGTTTTCAGAGGATTACCGCGCGTTTCTCAACCGGGAATTAAGCCGGGCGCTGGATTGCATCGACTTTGAGGATGACGGTCTGCCCGGGCTTTCAGACGCCAAGCGGTACATCGAAGAAAAAATTTATGCGAATACCGATTATCAGGGCAGCGGCGACGTCGCGCTGCTGGCGCATTCGCATTTGGATTTGGCGTATTATTGGCGAATGGACCGGTACCCGGAATTTAAGTATACGCACACGCAGGCGTATACCTATGAAACGCTGGAAACGCATTACCCTGAGGTTTTTGAAGAGCTGAAGGCCCGCATTGCCGAGGGCCGATTTGAGCCGGTCGGCGCCATGTATGTGGAGCCGGACTGCAACATTCCTTCGGCGGAAAGCCTGGTTCGGCAGTGCCTGTACGGGCAGCTGTATTTCCGGGAAAAATTCGGCAAAACCATCCAAAACTGCTGGCTGCCCGACGTCTTCGGCAACAGCTGGATTTTGCCGCAGATTCTTAAAAAGAGCGGCGTGGACTATTTTGTTTCCAACAAAATGTCCACCTGGAACGACACGAACCGTTTTCCGCACAACAATTTCATCTGGCGCGGCATAGACGGCAGCGAGGTTTATGCCTGCGTGCCGCCGACGCATTTCATCACCTGGAACATGCCGTCCCAAATTCAGGAGAACTGGGAGGCCTATCAGGATAAAAACGTCGGCGGGCAGACGCTTTCCATGTTCGGCTACGGCGACGGCGGAAGCGGCTGCACGGAGGAGATGCTCGAGCTTATGCGCCGGTTTTCGAAGGTTTCCGTTATGCCGAAGACCGAGCATGTCGGCGCGCAGGAGTTTTTAGAGCGCAACTTAAAAGACAATCGGGAACTTGCCAAGTGGGACGGGGAGCTGTATCTTGAGATGCACCGCGGCACCTTTACCACCAAGGCGGAAATTAAAAAAGCGAACCGCCGGCTAGAATACAAGCTGCGCGAAGCGGAAATCATCGCTACGCTGCGTGCGCTTGGCGGCGCTGCATATCCGGCGGACGCGTTAAAGCGCTGCTGGAAAAAGCTTTTGGTCAACCAGTTCCACGACATCCTGCCCGGAAGCCATATTGCGCCGGTGTATCGGGACGCCATGGCGGATTACGCCGAAATTGACCGGACGCTTGATGAAATCATCGGCACCGGCTCGCAATACTTCAATTCTTTGAACTTTGCGCGCACGCAATTGACCTTTTTTGAAAATGAAAACGGCGACAGCACCCGGTTCGGAAGAAAGGGCTACTGGTGCGTGCCGAATTTGCCGGCGCTCAGCCACGGTGAGGTTCGCCGCAGCGTCGGTACGTCGGCGCGTTGGTGTGTTCCCGGCGAAACGGTGGAAACGCCGTTTTATGCCATCCGCTTTGCGCCGGACGGCAGCATGGAAAGCCTGTGGGACAAAACGCTCGGCCGCGAATGGGTCGCCGGCGCGTTTAACAAGCTTTGTGTGTACGAGGACAAGCCCGGCGTTTATGACGCGTGGGATATTTTGCCGAATTACCGGGAAAAGCCGGTTCGTGTTGAAGTGGCTTCTCCATTAACGCTTGCCGAGTGCAGCGATGAGGCGGCGACATTTGAGGCGGAACTGCGCGTGGGGCAAAGCACCTGGATTCGGCGCATCCGTTTGTTCCGCCTTTCCCGCGGCATAGAAGTGGAAAATGTTGTGGATTGGCGCGAAAAGCATCGCCTTGCCAAGGCGGAGTTTACCTGCAACGTGCTCGCAAGAGAGGCGCTTTGCGACCTTGGCGCGGGGTTCATTCGCCGGGAGACCCATCGCAATACAAGCTGGCAGCAAGCGCGCTTTGAGGTCTGCCACCACAAATGGTGCGATCTTGCGGAAACGGACGGCGGTATTGCGCTGATCAACGACTGCAAATACGGCGTAGGCTTCTTAGAAAACCAGATTTCTTTAAGCCTTCTTCGCGCGACGGTCCGTCCGGACCCGACAAGCGACATGGGGATGCACCGTTTCGCCTACCTCATCCTGCCGCACGCCGGTGACGCTGTAGACGCGCAGATCAATCGCATCGCGCTGGAGTACAATGTCCCGATTGTAAAAGCGGATGTATCCTGCCAAAACGCGTTCCCCGGCCTGTTTTTGCAGGCCATGAAGCTGTCGGAGGACGGCAAAATGGTTGTGGTTCGGTTGGCGGAGACCGAGGGACACCGCGGCGTGCTGACGCTTCCCAAGAAAGTCAAGCTGCTCAATTTGCTTGAAGATATAGAGGGCGAAGCGGAAGCGGTCCCGTACAAGCCGTTTGAAATTCTGACGCTTGGCATTCCGCTGCAAGCATAAAGAAACCCCCGGAAAGGTAGCTTTCCGGGGGTGTTTTATACATACGAATCAAAGAAAATATACGCCGGAGTCGAGCTGCACAATCTCCTTGCCGCACGCGCGCACATACCGGCGGACCGGCTCGTCAAACGTCCGAAAATCGCGAACGGCGTAGTTTTTCAAGTTGACCGTGCGAATCTTGAAAGAACCGGCGTTGCAAACAAACAGCTCGCTGCCAAATTTGCACAAGGAGACCGGACGGCTGAACGCCGTCGAATTTTCACCGCCAATGCGCATATAAAACTTTTTGTGCGCAATAGAATAGCTGATGATGGCGTTCTGTTCCGGTACGGTGCACCAAATCTGATTGCCGTCGGAAGCGACGTCCTGCACCGGGCAGCCGTGGTACAGCAAATCGCCCGCCCAAACCGGCTTTCCCTCGTAATCAAACAACCCGGTTTCGCCTGTAGGATATACGATTACGGTGCTGTTGCTGCCAAACGCGTCCGCGTCGCAGTTTAGGTAGTCTCCGATTTCGTCCACTATGCGCTGATAGCCGTTCCCAAACTTGTTGAGCATGTATACGCTTCGCGTCACGGGCGCGCTGCGCATTTTTTCCATGTCAAACCCGTAAAATGTAACCTTGCATTTGTCATCCGGCAAAATTTCTTTTCGCGGAAAGAGGATGCCGCAGGAAAAGGGGACCAAATCGATGATCTCGACCTTTTCAAAATCCAGTATTTTTTGCATAACTCGTCACCGAAATATATAAAAAAGTAGAAATTTGTATAGTTCTTATTTATTCTACTAAATTTTTTATATTCGGTCAACCGTTTGCCCTTAATTTTGAAAAGTTTTAGAAATCTCCAAACTTTTCATTAAGCGACGAATGCAAAGGCAGTCCGTTTTCGAGCAGTTTGCGCGCTGCCTGCAAAGTATCGTAACCGTCCCGTTTGCATCGTGCTGCTCCTCAAGCCAGACGTTCCGCCGCTTGTGCGTGCAGAACTGTTCATACGTTACGCTGGTTGCGTTGTCCATCGTGACCCTCCCACAGTCTTTGGTACAAGTATATTCCCCAAAAAATGAAATAAACATCCGGAATATTCCGAATGTTTGTTTTATAAACTGTACAAACAAGCTTGGGAGTCGGTCTGTATGATGGGTTGGATTTATACGGGGTTCGGGCTGGGCGGCGCGTTGATATTGGCGGCTATGGCCGGAAGCCGAAAGTTTTTCAGAACGCTGCTGCTGTCTGCGCTGCAGGGGATTGCCGCATTTTTTGCCGTGAATTTTATCGGCTCGTTTTTCGGCATAAGCCTGCCGCTGAACATTCCGTCGCTTGCGCTGTCGGCGCTCGGCGGCATTCCCGGCGTTGTGCTCCTTTTGCTTATGCAGGCTTTGTGTGCCGCTATATAATAAAAAGCCGGACGAACCGTCCGGCTTAAGCTGTCGAGAATGGAACGTGACATAGCTTTAGACATGTCGGGTTCGGTTTTCGGCAGCTTATGTTTTTGTCTCGGACTCCGGCAAAACGCCGGACTGCGTTTCCTGCAAAGTCAAATAAATCGCCTGGGCTATCGCTTCTGCGTATGCGTCCAAATTCTCGTCAAACAACTCGTTGTCCGTTTCGCTGGTGATAAATCCGTTTTCCACAAGACAGCTTGGCATGTTTGTGTGCGCATTGACGTAATAGTTGCCGTCCGCATTGTGTACATATCCGCTTTTTACGCCGCGCGCTTTGGAAATGCCGACCTCGGAAAGACCGTCTAAAATATGTTCCGCCAACGCCCAGTCCGTTTTCCCCGGCGTGTTTTCCACCCAGATTTCTACGCCGTTCCCGCTTTCGGCGCTGTTGCGGTGTAGGGAAACAAACAAAGTGCAGCGCTTGCGGTTGGCAAATTTGCACCGCTCCTCCAGTGACAAAAACGTGTCGTCGTCCCGGGTCATATAGACGGTAACGCCTCTTTCCTCAAGCGCGTCGCGCACCAAAAGCGCAAGGCGGAGGTTATCGTCTTTTTCGTAGCGCTCGCCCTGTATTGCGCCGACGTCGTTGCCGCCGTGTCCCGCGTCCAGGCAAACGGAGATTTCGCGCTTTGCGGACTGCCAGTAAAAGACGGCCGCAATGCAAAACAAAATTAAGAGCGCGCTGCATATGCAAAGTGCGGCGCGGCGCCACTTTCTTTTTCTTACTCTCCTTGGCATGCTGTCTCCTTTTTGATTCGCCAAAATCGGCGGACAAGTTGTTTTTTGCATTGTACCACGATTTTGCGTTCGTTTCAACGGCATGTATATGTACGTTTTTTCGGACTTATGCCGAAAGTTGTCGCCCGCGTAGGCAAAAACCGACGAAAACCATGCTGTGTTAGCTTCGGGTGCGGTTGTCAAACCAGACGGCTTATGATAAAATGACGGAAAAGAAAGGGGCGAAGCGTATGCTGCATTTTTTGCTTGGCCGGGTCGGCAGCGGTAAGACGGCTTTTGTGCGTAACGCGCTGGCCGAACGGCTTTGCGGCGGGGAAAAGAAACTTTACTTACTGGTGCCGGAGCAGTTTTCCTATGCTTCGGAACGCGCGATGCTCACGCTGGTCGGTCCACGCCTATTGCAGGGGCTCGAAATCGTTAGCTTTTCACGGCTTGCCGAGCTCACGCTTGCCGAAAAAATGCCTTCGCGCCTGCCGCAGGTCAGCGAGGGGATGCGCGCTGTTTTGATGCGCCTTTCGTTGGAGGCGCTCGGAACGCACACGCAGATTTTTAAGCGCTATGCAAAGCGGCCGCAGCTTCTTGATACGCTGGTTTCCTTTGCCAAGGAAATGAAGCAGTGCAACGTAACGGTCGAGGCGCTCGGAGAAACCGGCGGCAAGCTTGAAAAAGGCGTGCTGCAGGAAAAGCTCTCAGAGCTCGCCTTGCTTATGCAGATGTATGAAACGCTTTTGCATGCGCGCTTTTCCGATGACACAAACGCCCTCACGCTGCTTGCTAAGGAAATTGCAAGCGACCCGTCGTTTCAAGATGCAACGGTGTTCGTGGACGCGTTCTCCGGCTTTACCGCGCAGGAGCGCGACGTCTTGCGCGCGCTTATGCCGGTTTGCCGGGACGTTTATATTACGCTGACGCTGCCAAAGGTCGGTGCAGGCGAAAAAACGCCGTTTGGCGTGTTTGATAACATTGAGCAGGAAATGAAGCTGCTGAAAAAAGCGGCGAATGAAACCGGAACCCCGATTGCGAAGCCGAAATACTTTTCGTCGGAACCGGGCTCGAAGCCGCAAGCGCTTTTGCATTTGGAACAGGAGCTGTTTTGCGCGGAAAAGACGCCCTTTTCCGGCGTGCCGGCGTGCATTGAACTGTGCGCCGCCTCCAACCGCGCGCAGGAATGCGATTTCGTAGCGCGCAGAATCCGTATGCTTTTGCGCGACGCGGGGTATCGCGCGCGCGACATTGCGGTAATACAGCGGCGAAAAGATACCTATGATTTTTATTTGCGCGCGGCGTTTCGCAAATACGGCGTGCCGTTTTTTGAGGACAGGCGCCAGCCGGTCAAAACGCAGCCGCTTATGCAGCTCGTGGACAGTCTTTTGTGCATGGGTACAGAGGGCATCACAACGGAGCTGATGCTGCGCTGTCTGAAAACCGGGCTGTTCGGCCTTTCCTCAGAAGAAATTGCCGCCTTGGAAAGCTACGCGGTGCTTTGGGGCGTTGAGCGCGGACAGTGGCGCGAGGACTTTACCGCGAACCCGGCAGGCCTGGGCGTTGCGCTGCAGGAGGCGCACAAAAAGGAGCTCGTACGCTTAAACACACTTCGCCGCCGCGCGGTAGGGCCCGTCATTAAATTTTACAAGGCGTTTTCAGCCGGCAGCGGTGCGGATAAGGCGCGTCTGCTTCTGGAGACCCTTCTTTCTATCGACGTTCCCCAGTCGCTACGCCAGCTTTCGGAAGCACTTCTGAAGGCTCAGCAGCCCGAGCTTGCAAGCCAGCAGGACGCCGTGTGGACGCTTTTGATGGATATGTTCGATGCGTTGGCGGCCGCCTGCGGCGAAGAGGAAATAAAGCCGGCGCAGTTTTATGCGCTTTTTACAATCCTTTTGGAGCATGTGGACCTTGGGCATTTGCCGCAGGGACTCGACGCCGTCACCATCGGTACGGCGGACCGGATTCGCATCGATGCGCCGCGCGCGGTTTTCTTAGTCGGCGCAAACGACGGAGTTTTTCCGGAGACCCCGCCGACGGAGGGCGTGCTCAGTGACCGGGAGCGCAGAATGTTGGCGGAATTTGGCTTGGAGCTGTCGGATACGGCGGAGTACAAGGCGGTGGACGAACGGGATTTTGCGTATGATGCGGTCACGCTTGCGCGGGAAAACCTCATTGTCTCCTGGTCCGCCTCGGATTTTCAGGGGGACGCCATGCGCCCGTCCGCGCTGGTTCGCGAGCTTACGGAGATTTTTCCGGACATTTCGGTTTCCGAAGAAGCGCTGTGCGACGCCTTTTCCCGTGTGCAGAGCGACGATGCCGCTTTTGAGGTGCTCGCCGAGTTAATGCAGAGTTCGGACGATCGAGCCGCCACGCTTCGCGCCTATTTTGCCGATAATCCGGCATACGCCGACAGGTTGTCCGCCTTGGAGCGCATCGTTATGAATACACCGGCCGCTTTTTCGGACACGGACGTTTCTCTGCGCCTGTTCGGGCGGGATATGCTGGTTTCTGCTTCGCAAGCGGAATTGTTCTACAAATGTCCGTTCAGTTATTTTTGCCGCTACGGGCTTAAACTGCGTCCGCTGAAAAAAGCAGAGCTTGATCCGGCGCAGAGCGGCACGATTATCCATTTTTGCTTGGAGCAAATCCTGGCGCAGTACGATAAGGCGATGCTGTCCGACATGTCTTCGGCACAGCTTCGCAAAACCGTGCAAACGACCATTGCGGCATATGCGGCGGAACGGCTGGGGGGCTTAGAGGACAAAGACCCGCGGTTTAAGCGGATGCTATCGCAGCTTGCCGATACGGTGCAGCAGATTCTAAAACGCCTTATCGAAGAATTTTCCGTCTGCGCCTTTATTCCGACGGCGTTTGAGCTTTCCATCCGGCCGGACGGCGCCGTTCAGCCTTATAAACTTCCGCTTGCAAACGGCGGGACACTGCGCATAATTGGGTCTGTTGACCGCGTGGATACGATGGAAAAAGACGGAAAAACATATCTGCGCGTCATCGATTACAAGTCCGGTACAAAGAACTTTAATTTGTCGGAGGTCCTGTCCGGCTTAAACATGCAGATGCTTATCTATCTGTACGCAATCTTAGAAAACGGCGAACCTGTATTCGGGGACAATCTCGTTCCGGCCGGCGTGCTGTATTTCCCGGCGCGCGATGCCGCCGGCGTTTTGCCGCGTACGGCTACGGCGGAAGAAGTTGCGAATGCAAAGCTGAAGAAAACCCGCATGGACGGCGTTGTGCTGGATGAGCCGGAGGCGATTCTCGGCATGGACTCCAGCGCGTCCGGCCGTTTTATACCCATAAAGCAGGATAAGGGCGTATATACCGGCAATCTGCTCGGTCTGCATGAGTTTGACACGCTTTGGAAAAAAGTGGATGAAAACCTGCTGCATATGGCGGACTTGCTGCATGCGGGAGACATTCCCGTGCGTCCCCAAATGGACGGTACCGGCGGCGCGTGCAAGTATTGCGACTTCGCGGCCGTCTGCGGGTATGAAGCCGGAGACCCGGTGCGGGAGATTCCGGATTTTGGCAAGTTTGACGATGTGCGCAAGCTGCTGCAACAGGAGAAGGAGGAGGAAGCATGAGCAAAAAGCGTGTTTGGACCGGCGACCAGAAAAACGCAATCGAAGCGCGCGGCGGCGGGCTGCTTGTTTCGGCGGCGGCCGGTTCTGGCAAAACTGCGGTTCTGGTTGAACGTGTGATTCGGCGGGTCTGCGACACAGCGGACGGCTGCCCGATTGACCGGCTTCTTGTCGTGACGTTCACCAATGCGGCGGCGGCTGAAATGCGTGAGCGCATTGCGCTTGCTTTGGAAAAGGAGTTGGCGGCGCACCCGAACGATGCGTATCTTTTGCGCCAGCAAATGCTCTTGCCCTCTGCGGAAATCTGCACGATTGACAGCTTTTGCAGCTCGCTTGTTAAAGCCCATTTTCATGAAGCGGATATTTCTCCGGATTTCCGTGTGCTGAGCAATGCGGAAAGCGACGCGCTGCGCGAGAAAACGCTACAGGATTGCCTACAGGCGCTGTATGCTTCCGAAAATCCCGCCCTTGATTTTCTAACGGGGCTTTTGACCCAGGGCTCCAACGACAAAGCGCTGCGTGAAACGCTGCTGAACCTGTATAAAAGCGCGCAGGCATATCCGGACCCGGAGCGCTGGCTGCGGCACATTCCGAGCGCATATGACGCTTCCATCGCAGTGCAGGATACCATCTGGGGAAAGGCCGTGCTCAACGAAGTCAAACGCTGTGCCGAAGGGTGCCGCAGCGTGCTGGAGCATGCCGTAAAGCAGATTCAAACAGAGCCGGAGCTTGCCGATATCTGCGCGCTGGTCATTTCTGCGGATTTTGCGTATCTCGACAGACTGGAAAAGGCGCTTAAAAAGAACGACTGGGACCTTGTAATGAAAACCCTTGCATCGTATGTGCCGGATAAAATGCCGACCACGCCGAAAGCGTTTCAGTCGCATCCGGCCAAAGTGCTTTTCCATACTACGCGCAACGAAAACACAAAAAGACTGCGCGATCTTATGAAGCTCTTCCCGGCAAATTCCGAGCAGCATCGCGCGGATATGACGGTTATGCAGCCTGCGATTCAGCTGCTGGTGGACACGGTCCTGCATTTTTCCGATTTGCTCATGGAAGCAAAAAGAGCGGAAAACGCCTACGATTTCAGCGATATTTCGCATTTTGCACTGCGGCTGCTTGTCAGGCTTGACGAGAAATCCGGCACGGTGGTGCGCACGCCGCTGGCCGAAAGCCTGCGCGCGCAGTATTGCGAGATTCTGTTAGACGAGTATCAGGACACGAACGCGGAGCAGGAGTTCCTGTTTACGGCGCTTTCCGCAGACGAAAGCAACCTGTTTTGCGTCGGCGACGTCAAACAGAGTATTTACGGCTTTCGCCTG
The DNA here is from genome assembly GCA_949299505.1 of uncultured Eubacteriales bacterium. Classification (GTDB taxonomy): domain Bacteria; phylum Bacillota; class Clostridia; order Oscillospirales; family Acutalibacteraceae; genus Fimenecus. Next base: position 22,857 of record CASGAS010000014.1, on the reverse strand, counting down.
GCCATGCCGGAAATTTTTCTGCGCCGGCGTGCCGCAGCCTGCGCATACGACGGGACGCATTTTCCGGCGCGCATTACGCTCGGCAGCAACTTCCGCTCCAGAAAAACGGTGTGCGAAGCCATCAACAGCCTGTTTGCGGAAATCATGACGGAAAAAAGCTGCGGGATTGAATACGGCGAAACGGAAAAGCTGTATCCCGGCGCGGAATATCCCGGTGAAGACCCGGCGGTTGAGCTGCACATTTTGGAAAGAAATGCGCTTGATGACCCGGCTTTTTCCGCCGAGGCTGTGCATGTCGCCGCTTATATCCAAAAATTGGTGCAGGAAAACGCACAGGTCTCGGACGGAAAGGGCGGTATGCGCGATATTCGCTATTCCGACATTTGTATTCTGATGCGGTCGCTGTCCGACAGCGAAGCCTACGTTCGGGCGCTGGAGGCTTACGGCATACCCGCGTACTCGCAGAAAAACGGCGGCTTTTTTCAGATGCGGGAAATCCGCACCATGCTTTCGCTGCTGCAGGCGCTTGACAATCCGTACGCCGACGTACCGCTCTGCGCGGCCTTGTACTCCCCGATATGGGGCTTTACGCCGGATGAATTGGCCCAAATCAAAATGACGGCGGACAAGCTCCCGTTTTACCAAAAGCTTCTGCTTGCCGGGACGAAAAAGTGCGAACGATTTTTAGCGGATTTTGACCGCTTGCATGCGCTTGCGACGGTTTTGACGCCATCGGCGCTGCTTCAGACGATTTACGAAGAAACCGGATACTTTTCCCTTGTCGGCGCCATGCCGGGCGGGGAGAACCGCAAGCGAAATCTTCTGTTGTTGCAGCAATTTGCGCAGGAGTATGCCGCATACGGGAAAACCAGTCTTTCCGGTTTCCTTCGCTACCTTGACCGGCTTCGAGCTTCGGTGCACAGTGTGGAATCGCCGTCCGGCGTTTCCGAGTTTGCCGACGTTGTGCGCATCATCAGCATCCACAAAAGCAAGGGGTTGGAATTCCCGGTCGTTATCCTCGCCAAATGCGGTGCAAGTTTTAATGAAAACGAATATAAAAAGCCCGTTGTGCTGCATCCGGACCTGCTTCTAGGCTGCTGCGTCTATGACGCGGCCGGCGAACGAAGCTATTCCTGTTTGCCGTATGAGGCCGTAAGGCATGTTAAACGCGCAGACGGCCGCGCGGAGGAGCTGCGCGTCCTGTATGTTGCCATGACGCGCGCCAAAGAACGGCTGGTTCTGGTTGGCAGCGCGCCGCCAAGAATGAAATTGTCCAATTTCTTGGCGGCTTGCGCCCATGCCGCACAGTCCGGCGAGCCGCTGCCGGCTTTCTACGTCCGCGGTTCGAGCACATATCTTTCCTGGATTGTGGCCGCGTGGATTCTGCATCCGTCTGCGGCTTCGCTGCGCGCGCTTTGCGACTGCAAAACGCAAAAAGCAGAAGCCGCGTTTCGGCTGAAGGTCGAATATGTGGATAAAATTGACCCGCCGGCGCAAACAGATACAAAAAACAGCGGCTGCGGCTCTGCTACGGACCAGGCGCTCTTAGAAGAAATCCGTTCGCGCCTTGCTTATCAATATCCATATGCAGCGCTTCTGTCCTGCCCCGCAAAAATAAGCGCGTCCGGACTCAATGCGCGCGAAGAGGCGCTCGAGCACATCGCGCAAGCACGCCCGGCCTTTCTCGGGGAGGGCGGCATGACGCCCGCCATGCGTGGAACGGCGACGCATGCGTTTGTGCAGTTTTGCGACTTTGCGCTTGCCAGCGCTGATTTGGAAACGGAAATCAAACGTCTGTGCGCTGTCGGAAAAATAACCCAGGCCCAGGCGGAGATTCTGGACCGCGCGGCGCTGAAGACCTTTTTCGCGTCGGCGCTTTTTGGACGGATGCAGCAGGCGCAGGCGATTTACCGCGAGCAAAAGTTTACAACCTTTTTGCCGGCAAACGATATGCTGGACGCTCCAAAGGACGCCTACGAAAAGGAATCCGTGCTCTTGCAGGGCGTCATGGACTGCGTCTTTCTGCAAAACGACCGGCTTGTGCTGGTAGATTATAAGACGGACCGCGTCCGTACGCCGCAGGCGCTTGCGCAGCGTTATCAAACGCAAATGCGCGTTTACACCAAGGCGGCGGCCGAGCTGTTTTCGCGGCCGGTAGATGAGGTTTATCTGTATTCCTTTGCGCTTGGCGAGGCCGTCGCCGTAAATATTTAGGCATTTTCAAAAAAACACTTGCATTTTTTGCAGCGTTGTGGTAAAATCCCTATGCTAATTGAGGATATCTGAAAGAGGTGAATGAATATGAAACAGGGGATTCATCCCGAATATCAGACCGCGACCGTCAAGTGCGCGTGCGGCAACGAGTTCGAGACCCGTTCCACCAAGTCGGAGCTGCGTGTGGATATTTGCTCCAAGTGCCATCCTTTCTTCACCGGCAAGCAAAAACTGGTCGATACCGGCGGGCGTGTAGACCGCTTCAACAGAAGGTTCAATCTGGACGCAAAGAAATAAGACGAAAGCGGTGCAGCGTATGTGCCGCTTTTTTCTTTGGAGGATACGGTGTATGCCGGACATGTATCTAACGGTCAAACAAGCCGCCCGGGCAGAATTTACGGAAAAGCGGTCTCGCTTTATCGGCACGGTTGCGCCCGTTCAAAACGCAGAAGAAGCGCTTGCGTTTTTAGGACGCGTGCGCAAGGAGAACCGGGACGCGCGCCACAATGTATATGCGTTTCGTCTGCTGGATGGCACAAAACGCTGCAGCGACGACGGCGAACCGCAGGGGATGGGCGGCGCGCCCGTGCTCCATGTTCTCGAAACAGCGGACGTTACAAATGCGATTTTGGTTGTAACGCGGTATTTCGGCGGCGTTTTGCTCGGCGCAGGAGGGCTTGTGCGCGCGTATTCCAACACAGCGCATCTTGCGCTCTCGGCGGCCGAAATCGCCGTCATGGAAAAGCAGGCGCTGGTACGCGCGCGGGCCGCATACCCCTTTCACGGGAAATTGATGTCGTTTGCGGAAAGCTTTGGCGCAAAGGCGACGGACACGGAATTTGCGCAGGACGTTACCGTGCGGTTTGTTATACCCCTGCAGGTTTGCGACGCATTTTGCGCGCAGCTGTACGACTTTTCGGCCGGGAAAATTAAAGCGGAGAAAATCGGCGAAAAATTTGCCGAAAAATAAAGGGAAAATCAAAAAACGCCCGTATATAGTGTTAAGAAAGCAGCAGGAGGCATGTTATGGCGCAGACCATCCGCGAACGCACGCTGGAGCTCGAAAAACAAACCTTGTCTGCGCACGCTATGCTTTGCAGCGCGACGCGCGGCCGGCAGACGCAAGAGCCGGAATGTGAAATCCGGACCGCTTACCAGCGTGACCGCGACCGGATTCTGCATTGCAGCGCCTTTCGCCGCCTGAAGCATAAAACGCAGGTGTTTCTCTCGCCGGAGGGCGACCATTACCGTACGCGTTTGACCCATACGCTGGAGGTTGCGCAGATTGCGCGCACCATTGCGCGGGCGCTCAGGCTCAACGAGGATCTGACGGAGGCTATCGCGCTCGGTCATGACCTGGGGCACACGCCGTTCGGACATGCGGGCGAGCGCGCGCTGGATGAAGCGTATGAGGGTGGGTTTCAGCACTATGCGCACAGCCTTCGTGTAGTGGACAAGCTCGAAAAGAACGGAAAAGGGCTTAATTTGACCTATGAGGTGCGCGACGGCATTTTGCACCACACGACCGGCGAGCAAGCCTGTACGCTGGAGGGCCGCATTGTTCGGCTTGCCGACAAAATCGCCTACCTGAACCACGACATCGACGACGCCGTGCGCGCGGGCGTGATGGCGGAAAGCGATATTCCGCTGGATGTCCGTGAGACACTGGGCGCAAGCAAATCAAAGCGCATCGACACGCTGGTCCGCTCCGTTATCGAGAACAGCGGCGATACGATTGCGATGGCGCTCGATGTTGAACAGGCGCTTTCCGAGCTGAACCGGTTTATGTTCAAAAATGTATATACAAACCCCGTGTGCAAAGGGGAGGAGAAAAAGGCGGAGGCGCTGATTCGTCAGCTGTTTGTCTTTTTTTCGGAGAACCCTAACCAGCTTCCGTCCTCCTATTGGCAGATTTCGATTGAGGAGGGGGCGCCGCGCGCCGCCTGCGATTATGTCGCCAGCATGTCGGACGGCTACGTTTTGAGCGTTTACCAAAAGCTCTTTATCCCGACCGCCTGGCTGGAAAAAGGCCTCGGTTCCTAAGCTGTGCTAATGAAAGAGAGGTGACGCGCATGGCTTTTTCTGAAGAATTCCTGTCCGAGCTGCGTGCGCGCGCCGATATGGAGAGCGTCGCTTCTTCCTATGTTACGCTGAAACGCCGCGGCAGGATTCTGACCGGGCTTTGCCCGTTCCACAATGAAAAAACGCCGTCTTTTACGGTCTACCCCGAAACACAGTCCTACTATTGCTTCGGCTGCGGAAACGGCGGCGATGTCATCACCTTTGTAAAAAACATAGAAAATCTCGATTATGTCGAGGCTGTTCGGCTGCTTGCCGACCGGGTCGGGCTTGCCGTCCCCGAGGACAATCGGTACGACGCCGGCTTATATGAGCGTCGGCGGCGCATGTTTGAAGCAAACCTACTTGCGGCGCGCTACTTTTATAAAACGCTGTACAGCGAGGCCGGAAAAGCGGGGCTTTCGTATTACCACGACCGCGGCTTGTCCGACGAGATTATTCGGAAATTCGGGCTTGGGTTTGCCCCGAAAGGATGGGAAAACCTGCGCCGGTATCTGCATGAACGCGGCTTTTCCGACCAGGAGCTTTACGAGGCCAATTTGATTCGCAAAAGCGACCGCGGCGGCAAGCAAAGCTATTATGACGCTTTTTCCGAGCGGGTCATGTTCCCGGTTCTGGACCTGCGCGGCAATGTGCTGGCGTTCAGCGGCCGTGCGATTACAAAGGACGCGCAGCGAAAGTACGTCAATACGAGCGATACGCTGGTTTACAAAAAAGGTGAAAACCTGTTCGCCTTGAATTTGGCGCGAAAGTCCAAGGCGGGCAATTTGATTTTGTGCGAAGGGAACATGGACGTCGTCGCCTTGCACCAGGCGGGCTTTGACAATGCGGTGGCGGGCCTTGGAACCGCGCTTACGGAACAGCAGGCTGCGCTGCTTGCCCGGTATACGTCTGAGGTTTTGCTTTGCTATGACAATGACGAGGCGGGGCGAAAGGCGGTGCGGCGCGCGCTTTCCATTCTGGAGAAAACGACGCTGCACGTCAAGGTTATTCAGATGCAGGGCGGAAAGGACCCGGACGAGATTCTCAAAACCCACGGCCCCGAGCGGTTCCGTGCTCTGCTGCAGGACGCTGCGAACGATATAGAATATCGGATTTTGCAAGCGCGCAGCGCATACGACCTCTCCACCTCCGACGGAAAAGCCGGTTTTCTTACGGAGGCCTGCAAGGTCCTTGCCGACTTAAAAAGTCCCGTGGAGCTGGATGTATACGCGTCCCGGCTTGCCGAAGAAACAGGCGTTGCCAAAGCGGCGATTTTAGCGCAGGTAAAGTCGCTTCAAAAGGCCGGCGCCAAACGCCGCGAACGCGACCTGCTGCGCGATGCGCGCACGGCTGCCGCCCCCGCGCAAAAGGCGATTGATACGGCAAACCCGGAGCGCGCACGGCATTTGCGGGCGGCACGCGCAGAGGAGACGCTGCTTGCGTCCCTTATGCATAATCCGGACATTTTCAGTCAAATTAAGGAAGAAGTCAAGCCGGGGGATTTTGTTACGGCCTTTAACGGCCGCGTTTATGCCGCGGTAGACGAATGTATGCACGCGTACGGGCATTTCTCTCTTTCCATGCTGGAGGGCCGTTTTACGCAGGCGGAATGCAGCGCGGTCGCGGCGATTTTGGCTTTGGTTCCGAATTTGGCGGATACGCTGCAGGAGTGCCGCGACTGCATTCGTGTGATTCGGCAGGAAAAGGAAAAAGCCGGTCTTGCTTCGCCGTCTGCGCTTTCGGACGCGGATTTTTTGAAGCTGTTTCGGCCGGACTGATTTTGCAAAACTAAAATTTACATAGTGTGAAGGAGAAAGTATGGAAAAGAACGAAAAGAAGTCGTCGATTCAGGCGCTGCTGGAAAAAGGCAAGGCCGCCGGCAAGCTTTCGACGCAGGACATCGATACGGTCATGATGGAGTCCGACGTCGATATGGAGGACCTCGACCGGCTGTACGAGACGATTGAGGCGCAAAATATCGAAATCGTGGACGATATGGGCGATTCCGCGCTCGAAGACTTGAGCTTTGAAAGCGATATGCCGAAGGGCCAGGAATCCGCCGCTGCGGAAAGCGAAAGCCGCACCGCCGCCATGGACGATCCGGTCAAGGTCTATTTGAAAGAAATCGGCCGTGTGCCGCTTTTGACGCCGGAGGAGGAAATCGAGCTTGCCATGCGCATCGGCGACGACGACCAGCAGGCCAAGCAGCGGCTCGCCGAAGCGAATCTTCGTCTGGTTGTCAGCATCGCCAAGCGCTATGTCGGGCGCGGCATGCAGTTCCTGGATTTGATTCAGGAGGGGAACTTAGGCCTTATCAAGGCGGTCGATAAATTTGATTATACAAAGGGCTTCAAGTTTTCGACCTATGCGACCTGGTGGATTCGGCAGGCCATCACCCGTGCGATTGCGGACCAGGCGCGCACCATCCGTATCCCCGTGCACATGGTAGAGACCATCAACAAGGTCAAAAAGACCAACACGCAGCTTTTGCATAAGAACGGCCGGGACCCGACGGCGGAGGAAATCGCCGCCGAATTAAATATGCCGGTCGATAAGGTCCGGGAGATTCTGCGCGTTTCCCAGGAGCCGGTATCCCTGCAAACGCCTATTGGCGAAGAGGAAGACAGCCACCTCGGCGACTTTATTCCGGACGAAGAAGCGCTGGCCCCGGCAGACGCGGCCTCTATGACGCTTTTGAAGGAGCAGCTTTCCGACGTGCTCAAGACCCTGACGCGCCGGGAAGCAAAGGTGCTTGCGCTGCGCTTTGGTCTGGAGGACGGACACCCGCGCACGCTTGAAGAGGTCGGTTCCGCTTTCGGCGTTACGCGTGAGCGCATCCGTCAAATCGAAGCCAAGGCGCTTCGTAAGCTGCGCCATCCGAGCCGCAGCAAGAAACTGAAAGACTATCTGGATTGATTGCAGCCGGCGTTTCCGTACATTCTGCGGAAGCGCCGGTTTTGTTCAAAAAATGCCTTGTATGCAAAGAAAGGATATGCTACAATAAGAAAAAGCACAGGGGAGTGAAACGCATGGAAAGACGGGATAAGATCAATTATTATTTGGACCTTGCGGAGATGGTCGCGCAGCGAAGCACCTGTTTGCGCAGACATTTCGGCGCGGTAATCGTACAAAACGACGAGGTCATTTCGACCGGCTACAACGGCGCGCCGCGCGGCCGGCAGAACTGTACGGACCTAAACTATTGCGTGCGCCAGCAGCTCAATGTCCCGCGCGGTGAGCGGTACGAGCTTTGCCGCAGCGTGCATGCCGAAGCGAATGCAATTATCAGCGCTTCCCGAAAAGAAATGCTCGGCAGCACTTTGTATTTGGTGGGGATTGAGTGTGATACGGGCGAATATGTGCAAAGCGCAAGCAGCTGCCCCATGTGCAAGCGCCTGGTGATTAACGCCGGCATCATGCACGTCATTATCCGCGACACAAAGGACGAATATCGGATTGTAAACGTGCAGAAATGGATTGAAAGCGACGAGTCCCTTGACGGAGCGAAAGGCTATTAAAAAGCAGTTGACGGGAGTACTTATATGCGGCAGATCAATAAACATATCGGCAGGGGGGCCGTGGCGCTCCTGCTGTGTCTCATTCTCATTACCGGTTCGTTTTTGCTGCCAGCTCGGGCAGCGGACAACGGATTTTCCATTTCCGTCGGCTCTATTGAAAACGACGGCATTGTGCGGGTGCGTGTGTTTGCAGACGAAGCCAGGCGATTTGGCGGGTTTGTCTTAAAATTGCACTATACGGACGCGTTGCTTCGCTTTCAGAGCGCGCAGGGTTATGAACACGACGGAATCGTAGCGGCCGGACTCGAGAAAAGCGGCGTGGTTTCTATCGCCTTTGCAACGGCTTCCGACACCGGCTACACCGGCGGCGAGGCGGCATGCGAAATCGTGTTCAAGATTGTAGACGGTGCCGTCGGTACGGCGGAGCTTTCGCTGCTTGTGGAAGATGCGGTTGACACGGCGAACGCGCCGTTGTCCGGCCTTGGCGCGGACCCGGTTACGCTGGAAGTTACACAGCTTTCTTTGACGCTTACAAGCCCGCCGCTGCGGAAATTCTATTTTTGCGGCGAACAGCTTGATTTAAGCGGCCTTGCGGTTACGGCGACGTATCCCGGCGGCGCGCAGGCCGTGTTGACGGATTATGCCATTCGCGGGTTTCAGTCCGATGTGCCGGGCCAGGCTATCGTAACGGTGCACAGCGGGAAGAACCAAACCGAGTTCTCGGTCCTGATTATCCGGAAAGGCGACGTGGACGAAAACGAGCTGGTCAACACAAAAGACCGGGATGCGATTCTGCGCCAGGCGGTGGACCGGGCGCCGCTGAGCGAGGAGCAGCAGTTCCGTATGGACCTTAACGGCGACGGCGTTGTGGACGGATTTGACGTGCTGTATGAAAACGGTTATATTCTGGAAAATGCTGAATCCGGACGCGCAGGCTGAAGTTCGGCAAATTGCATAATATTTGCTTGCCCTTTTTGAACAGCTTCCATAGAATTTTCTTTTCAAATCTCCTTTTTTCCTTGACAAAACAGGAAAAATTTTATATACTGTTCTCATTATCAAAACAGCCAATATGCAGGGGAGTGTTTCCTCTCCTGCAAAAATAGTTTGGGAGGCATTTGGTATGAAAATGAAAAAGGTTCTTGCCGCGCTCCTGGCACTGACAATGGTCGTATTTTGCTTTGCGGCCTGCGGCGAAACCGGTGGCGAGGCCGGCGGTTCAAGCGGCGCGAACACCATTAAAATTGGTCTGAGCGGCCCGTTGACCGGCAACAACGCGCAGTACGGCATCGGCGTTCAAAACGGCGCGCAGCTTGCGGTGGACGAAATCAACGCCGCCGGCGGCATCAACGGCTACCAGGTCGAGCTGAAAATGGCGGACGACGAAGCGGACGCCGAAAAGGCCACGAACGCGTATTCCTCTTTGATGGACTGGGGCATGCAGATTTCCATGGGCACCGTGACCTCTGCCGCCTGCGTTGCGTTCCAGGGCCGTGCGGCTGAGGACAATATGTTCCTGCTGACCCCGTCTGCGACGGCGGTTGACGCTATCGAGGGCGCCAACGCGTTCCGCGTATGCTTCTCCGACCCGCAGCAGGGCGTTGAAGCGGCGGATTATATCACGGAAAACAAGCTTGCGACCAAGGTCGCCATCATTTATGACGCTTCCGATACCTATTCCTCCGGTATCCGTGACAGCTTCTCTGCGGAAGCAAAGGCCAAGGGCCTGCAAATCGTGGCGGACGAGTCGTTTACGGCTGACAGCAATACCGACTTCTCGGCGCAGATTCAGTCCGTGAAATCGGCCGGTGCGGAGCTTGTGTTCCTGCCCATCTACTACACGGAAGCTTCCAAAATCATCCAGCAGGCCGCAACCGCCGGTTTGGACGTCCAATGGTTCGGCTGCGACGGTCTGGACGGTCTTCTTCGCATTGAGAACTTCGATTATTCCCTGGTTGAGGGCGTTATGCTTCTGACTCCGTTCACGCCGAACGCGACGGACGAATACACGCAGAACTTCGTCAAGGCCTATGAAGCGAAATATCCGGACCAAGCTTCTACGCTTAACCAGTTCGCTGCGGATGCGTATGATGCGGTCTACATCATCAAGCAGGCGTGCGAGAAGGCGAACATTACGCCGGATATGTCGGTTTCCGACACCTGTGAAGCGCTGAAAGCCGCGATGACTTCCATCACCTACACCGGCGTAACCGGTAAGGGCATCACCTGGGGCGCAGACGGCGAACCCTCCAAACCCCCGATTGTTGTCCGCATTGAAAACGGCGAATACACGGTTCTTCAGTAACGTCTTTCGCTGTACCTGTTCATTCGGTATGCCGTATGGAGTTACCTCCATACGGCATACTTTGGGATTTTCGACTACATGTGTGCTTTGAAAAATCGCAGCTTTTGCGCCTTTTCAAAGCACATATGGGAGGATGGTTATGGAGTTTATTTCCTATCTCGTTTCCGGCATCAGCCTGGGGAGCATATACGCGCTGATTGCCTTGGGCTATACCATGGTGTACGGCATTGCCAAAATGCTGAACTTTGCGCACGGCGACGTGATTATGGTCGGCGCCTATATCATATTTATCTGCAGCACGACGCTTGGCGTCCCGGCGGTCGTCAGCGTGCTGGCGGCGATTTTGGTCTGCACCGTTGCCGGCGTTGTCATTGAACGCGTCGCTTATAAGCCGCTGCGCAACGCGTCGTCGCTGGCGGTTCTGATTACCGCTATCGGCGTGAGCTACTTGCTGCAGAACGCGGCGCTGTTGATTTTCGGGTCGGATACGAAAAGCTTTTCCTCCGTTATCTCCATACCGCCGCTTTCTCTGTTTGACGGGCAGCTGCATATTTCCGGCGAAACGATTGCGACCATTGTGGTTTCTGTCGTTTTGATGATTGCACTGACGCTGTTTATCAACAAGACGAAGCCCGGCCGTGCCATGCGCGCGGTTTCGGAGGACAGGGGCGCGGCGCAGCTCATGGGCATCAACGTGAACGCAACCATCACGCTAACCTTTGCTATTGGTTCGGCGCTTGCGGCGGTTGCCGGCGCGCTGCTTTGCTCGGCGTATCCTTCGCTCTCCCCGACGACCGGCGCCATGCCCGGCATCAAAGCGTTTACGGCCGCGGTGTTCGGCGGCATCGGGTCCATCCCCGGGGCCATGCTCGGCGGCGTGCTTCTGGGTGTGATTGAGAATTTGAGCAAGGGCTACATTTCGACCCAGCTGTCCGACGCTATTGTATTCGCAGTCCTTATTCTGGTGCTCCTTATCAAGCCTACCGGCCTTTTGGGCAAAAAGATTCGAGAGAAAGTTTGAGGTGAACGCCGTGGCTACACAAAAAAGAACGCTCAAGGCGTCGACCAAAAACGACCTTATCACATACGCCATGCTCGCCGTCATGTTCGTTGTGGTGCAGATTTTAACGGCGGCAGGCAGCATTTCCAACTTGTTTGAGGGCCTTTTGGTGCCGCTTTGCACCTATTCCATTATGGCCGTCTCGCTGAACCTGGTTGTCGGTATTTTGGGCGACCTCTCCCTTGGCCATGCAGGGTTCATGTGTGTCGGCGCCTATGTCAGCGCCTTTTTCTCGGTGACGTTTGAAGTCGTTATCCAGCCGGATTGGTTTCGCTTTCTGTTAGCGCTTATTTTGGGCGGCATTTGCGCGGGCCTTGCCGGACTTTTGATTGGCATCCCCGTGCTTCGCCTGAAGGGCGACTACCTTGCTATTGTCACCTTGGCCTTTGGCGAAATCATCAAAAACGTCGTCAACATTCTGTATGTGGGCGTCGATGAAAACGGGCTGCATATTTCCATGCAGAACACCGGCGCACTGAACCTTTCGGAAAACGGCCGTGTGATTATGAAGGGTGCGCTTGGCATTACGGGCACGCCGCGGGACTCGACCTTTTTGATCGGCTTTATTATGCTGCTGATCACCGTGTTTGTTTCGCTGAATCTCATTCATTCCCGCACCGGCCGCGCTGTTATGTCAATTCGGGATAACCGCATTGCAGCGGAAAGCATTGGCATCAACGTTACGAAATATAAGCTGATTGTTTTTTCTCTTTCTGCATTCTTTGCGGGCATTGCGGGCGTGTTGTACGCGCACAACCTCACGTCCTTGACCGCCACGACCAAAAACTTCGGGTACAATATGTCCATCACGATTTTGGTGTTCGTCGTGCTCGGCGGGATTGGCAGCACGCGCGGCTCGATTATCGCCGCCATTATCCTTACGGCGCTGCCGGAGGTGCTGCGCGGCATGGACAACTACCGGATGTTGATTTATTCCATTTTGCTGATTGTCATGATGCTGGCAAACAACAACGAAAAAATCAATGTCTTCAAAGAAAAAATTTCGATTATGAACTGGCTGCAAAATAAGAGCAGCGGCAACAAATTGGATAAGGAGGCGCATTCCTGATGGCATTGCTGGAAGTAACCAACCTCGGTATCCAATTTGGCGGCCTGCGCGCGGTGGACAATTTTTCCATGTCGATTGAAGCCGGTGAGCTTTACGGGCTTATCGGGCCGAACGGCGCGGGCAAGACAACGATTTTCAATATGCTGACGGGCGTTTATAAGCCGACGGAAGGGAAAATTTTCCTCGACGGAAAGAGCATCGCCGGAAAAAAGCAAATTGAAATCAACCGCCTCGGCATTGCGCGCACCTTCCAAAACATCCGTCTGTTTCGGCAGATGTCTGTTTTGGATAACGTAAAGGTCGGACTGCACAACCAGATTAAGTACAGCACCTTTTCCGGCGTATTGAAGCTGCCGTCCTACTTCAAAAAGGAGCGGGAAATGGACGCCCGCGCCATGGAGCTGCTGTCTGTTTTCGGGCTGCAGGACGACGCACAGCTGCTTGCGGCCAATTTGCCGTACGGCAAGCAGCGGAAGCTGGAAATCGCGCGGGCTTTGGCCACACAGCCAAAGCTGCTGCTGCTGGACGAACCGGCGGCCGGCATGAACCCCAACGAGACGGCCGAGCTGATGGAAACGATTCGTTTTGTCCGCGAGCAGTTCCACATGACCATTTTGCTGATTGAGCACGATATGCATCTGGTCGCCGGCATTTGTGAAAAACTGACGGTTTTGAATTTCGGTAAAGTATTGGCAAGCGGCGAAACCGCGGAAGTTCTGAAAAATCCGGAAGTCATTACCGCGTACTTGGGCGAATAAGGAGGGGAAAGGCATGGCAATGCTCGAAGTCAAGGACTTAGAGGTCTGCTACGGCGTTATCCGAGCGGTCAAGGGCGTTTCCTTTTCCGTTGAAAAAGGCGAGGTTATTGCGCTGATTGGCGCCAACGGCGCCGGCAAAACGACAATCCTGCATACAATTACGGGGCTTCTTCCTGCAAAAAGCGGGAGCATCACCTTTGAAGGCAAGGAATTGACCAAAACCCCCGCGCATAAAATTGTTTCCATGGGAATTGCGCACGTCCCGGAGGGCAGACGTGTTTTTCAGCAGCTGAGCGTACTGGAAAACCTGCGGCTGGGCGCCTATACGCGCAAGGACAAGGCGGAGATTCGCAGTTCCTTGGAACGGGTGTATGCGCGTTTTCCGCGGCTTGAGGAGCGCAAAAACCAGATTGCCGGCACACTTTCCGGCGGCGAACAGCAAATGCTGGCCATGGGCCGCGCGCTGATGAGCAACCCGCGCATCATTTTGATGGACGAACCCTCCATGGGTCTTTCTCCGCTTCTGGTTTCGGAAATCTTTGATATTATCCGCGTAATCAGCGAAGGCGGCACGACCGTTCTGCTGGTGGAACAGAACGCGAAAAAGGCTTTGTCCATTGCCAATCGCGCGTATGTTTTGGAAACCGGCAGCATCACGCTTTCCGGCAAGGCGTCCGACTTGATGCACGATCCTTCCGTTCAAAAGGCATATCTCGGCGAATAAGCAAAGGCGGTGGCTTTGATGAACGACAATTTTGTAATTACGATTGCAAGAGGGTACGGCAGCGGCGGCAGGACCGTCGGTAAAATGCTGGCGGAAGAGCTGAAAATTCCGTTTTATGACCGCGAGCTGTTTTATCTTGCCTCGGAGGACAGCGGCATTAATCTGTCCTTATTCGGAGAGGTGGATGAAAAAGTTAAAAAAGGCCTGTTTACGCCGGCTACCCGGAAATATACGGGGGAACTGATTCCGCCGGAGAGCAATGATTTTGTTTCGGATGAGAATCTGTTCAACTACCAGGCCAAAATCATCCGGGAGCTTGCCCAGACGCGCTCCTGCGTCATCGTAGGCCGCTGCGCCGATTTTGTACTGCGCGGGCACCCCGGGCTTGTGGACGTGCTGGTTTGGGCGCCGCATGATGTCTGCGTGCAGAACATTGTGGATATTGAGGGCCTAAGCGAAAAAGAGGCGGACCGCAAGATTCGCAAAATCGATAAGCACAGAAGCGAGTATTATCGCTACTATACGGGGCACGACTGGAACGACGTGCGCAACTATTCCGCGTGCATCAACAGCGGCCGGCTCGGCTTTGAAAAGACGGCGAAAGCCATTCGCCAATTTGCCGAGTTGAAGCTCGGTCACCCCATCGGGTAACAGTGATAAAAACCGTCCCGCAGCTTTACGCTGCGGGACGGTTTTTTGTATGCGGATAGATATGCGTTAGACAAGGAAAATGCCGCGGCTTACCCCTCGGCCAGGTAGTCGTCAATAAAGCTGTTGATTAGCGCATAAATGCTCGTGTTGTTTTGCTTAACCTTTTCGGAAAAGCGCGCATACTTTTCATTCTCCACCCAAACACGTAGCTGCTTGCGCTTGTTTTTCAAATATTCCTTTTGTGGTTCGTACTTGTTTTCAGGCATAATATACATCCTTTCATGATCGTTATGGTGTTGTTTTTTGCCTATGCGCCGCTCTTTTTGCGTCGATACTCCGTAAAGTCAATGTCAACAAATGCTACAGTTTCTCCATCGCGCACGCGAACGCTTTGCGTTGGGGACGGAGAAGGCAATGTCTTTCCGTCGTCTTCCATATCGATGCCGACCAGACCAATCGCGTCACGCGCCATTTCAATGGCTTCTGTCAAGTTGCCGCCCTCGGTGTTGATGTCAAAATCGGGAATAAACACGGTAAAGCCCGTCTCTTCTGGAATTAAAACAATCGGATATGTGTTTCTCATAGAAGTCTCCAAAAAATACGCAAAACTTTATTCCTCCCGCTCAGAGCCGCCGCGCTTCTTATCTTCCACAATGATATCCAAATCGAGATAATCCGCAATCAGGCGGTCCGCTTCGTGGCGAACCGGCTCGTCCGGCGCTGCAGCCGTTTGTCCGTGCGTTGCATCCAGGTCCCATTTGCGGATATATTTCGGTTTATACCAGAGCCACTCGCGGCGTCTGCAAATCACCAGAAAAGTGCCGAACAGAATCGTAATACAGGTAAACAGCGTACCGACATACAATCCGGAGGATGCATACCGCAGGGTAATCTCATGCTTTCCGGGACCGATGCGAAAGCCCAAAAGGCCTTCGGAAATCGACAGGATGTCTTCTTCAAATACGGCTTGCCCATCCACATAGACCTTCCAGTTGTCGTCATAGGGAATCGAGGTGTATACCATCTCATCCTCGCCGGCCGTCAGCGTGCCGCGCAGATAGGTATCGCCGTAGGACTCCAGCGTAAGCGCGCCGTCTGAGAGCGTGTTGTAGCCGGCTTCAAACGTATCAAAATCCATTGTGTAGGCGTAAAATTCCAAGGTGCCGCTGGATTCCGTGCTTTTCATGGCGACATCCACATAAATTGTTTCTCCGGCGCTGCGCGTGCCCAAATCGAGAATATAGCCGTCCGACGGCGTTACGGATTTTGAAAACAGGTTGGAGGAGAACAGAATGGAATCCGCCTGGTCGGATTTGGCGTAAACGTAGACGTTTCCGTCGGTTTCCGGCGTAATCTCCAGCGTAAAGCTGGCGCCGGAATCGTTCATAATTTTGCGGTAGGAAATTGTCCCGCTTTCCGTTTCACCCTCTAAGAATTCTTCAATGTTGTTGTAGCTGACATATTCGACCGGAAGCCTTTGGAAAACATCGGAAAAACCGGTGGCCAAGGAAAACCACTCCGCCTGCGACGCAAACGGGTCGGTTGTCGCGCCGGAATCCCAATCGGCCGCTTCGCTGCTGCAGGTGAACGCAACCGGCAGCGCGTACCGGTTTTCATAGGCATAGAAATTGCCTTGAGAAAACAGCGGCGTATAATATTGCTCGCTCATTTCGCTGCCGTCGTTGTCCACAATGTACTTCAGGCCGAACATGGCGTTGTAAACCGGGGTTTGTAAATGGTAGGTGTAGCTGTTGATAAAATTGCCGAACAGGCCGACCTCGCTTTG
The DNA here is from genome assembly GCA_949299505.1 of uncultured Eubacteriales bacterium. Lineage (GTDB taxonomy): Bacteria > Bacillota > Clostridia > Oscillospirales > Acutalibacteraceae > Fimenecus. The sequence goes on along the minus strand of CASGAS010000014.1, from coordinate 6,711 downwards.
GAGGTTGGCAGTTTTTTCATACGCCATGGAGGAAAAGACCGAAACACCGTTATAGCCGTACCAGCTCGGGTCCATTCTGGCGCGCAGGTTTGTAAGCTCCATGCGGTAAAAGCCGCCGTCGTATTCGTCCAGCTGGGTTTTCAGTGACTGAAAATCCGCATAGTCCGACGTGTAATTATCTTTCGGCTGGTTCATGGAATACTTGTTTGTATCGGCCAGCGCAATCTCCGAAATGACGGTGCAGAGCAGCAATACGGAAACCGCGGAAGCGGCAAACTGCTTGTTTTTGAAAATGTGCAGAATCACAACATAGCCGACCGCAAATAAGAGGCTTAAAAGCAGTGAAAGGTCGTCAATGTTTTTAGAACCGAGCTCCTCAACCAGGATAATGAACCCGACAAGGCCGACGCCTGCGCCGAGAATCTGCCCGCGCGTGAACGCGCGAAGCTGCGTAAAGGCGCGATAGGCCATGCGCAGCAGCACAAAGGAGTACATAAAGGAAAATCGGTACGGCAGATCGTTCGGGAAGTGCAGGCCGTGCCAGAAAAAGTTTAGGAAATTCAAGTCAAAGCTCAGATACAGCACACCGAGCAGGCAGACGTAAGCGGCCTTTTCCCGCGCGGGGATTGTTTTGCAAAAAAGGTACAGCGGAACCAATATAAGCGTCAAAATTCCGCAGTATACGTTTGGCAGAACATCCGTGCCGCTGCTGCGGATGGTTGGGTCGGAGGCCGCAAGATGATTGGCAAGAAAATCAAAGACGGAAAAGTATTTTTGCAGCTGCGTCGGCGCGCTACCGGAGGTCGCCGAGCTTGCGGAAAGCACTTCAATCAGCGGAAAGAGGAATACGCAGCACAGCGAAACGGCGAGCACGGAATAAAAGGCAAATTTCCATCCTGAGCAGAAAAATCTCGAATTTTTCAGTCTTCTGACAAGAGAGGGCTTTTTTGCAAACGGGTCCACGTCCTCAAACGTATCGCCAAGCGCATACTGCGAAAAATACGTGGTCAGGAAATACAGGACTGAAAAGATGCAGACCATGTACGCCATGTAATAGTTCGTAACAAAGCACAGCGCAAGCGACACGCAGTAAAGTGCGGGGCGGCCGCGGCGGATGATGCGCTCAATACCAAGCACAACAAGCGGGAACAAGTACATGGCGTCGATCCACATGATGTTCCAGTAATACGCAATAAAATAGCCGCAAAAAGCATATAAAACGCCAAAAGCCGCAATGCTGGCGTCTTCACGGTGAAAAGCTTGTTTCAAATAATAGGCAAACGTACATGCGGAAGCGACGGATTTCAGCGCAATCATCAGGGAAATCGCTTCTGTGATATTTTCATGGCCAAATGCCAGAATCAACAGCGTAAAGGGGCTGGAAAGGTAGTTGAGAAAGTTGCCGAGGAAGTTTCCGCCAAGCCCGGTCTGCCAGGAATACAAAAGCGAGCCGCCCTCCGTTATACGGTCATACAGTTCAGCAAAAAGCGGACCGTATTGGTGGTACAGATCCATACGCAAAATCGTCATGTCGCCGAAAGGCACAAGATCATAGCAGAAATATACCAGCGCCATGATTCCGGCCGCACACAGTCCGGCAATCCAGACAAAGCGATTCCGGTAAAAAACAGAGCTTTTTTCTTTTGCAGTCAAATTTGCCATATCTTTATCCTTTTCCATAAAAATACCCTTGCTCAGTATACCACAGCGCCACCGGCGGCGCAACAAATTTGTTCTATTTCGGGACAAGTAACCATATATGTGTAGCGAGGTGAAACGAGATGCCCATAAGCCCGCAAACCCCGTTTTCGCAGGTCGTTTCCATATTGCCGCCGCGGCTGCAGAGACTGCTGAATGCGATTGGGGACCCGCTTAAAAAAACGCTTCTGGAAATCCGCCTGCGTGCAAACGCGCCGATTCAGCTTGTGTTTTCCGAACACACCGGCTTTTTGACCGGATGCGGAACGGTAACCGCGCTTTGTTCGGAATACCTGCCGTGCGCAGAGGAAAAGGAAATTTCCGAAACGCTGGCGCGCGCCTGCGGCTACTCGGTCTACAGCCACCAGCAGGACCTGTGCAACGGCTTTGTAACGCTGCCCGGCGGGCACCGCATCGGCGTTTGCGGCACGGCTGTGCACAAGGGCGGCGCAATTGCCGGGCTTCGCGACCCGACGGCGCTGAATCTGCGCATCGCAAGACAAATCCCGGGCACCGCAGACCGCGTGCTTTCGGTGTGTTTTCAAAACGGACTGCAAAATGTTTTGCTGGCCGGTCCGCCCATGAGCGGAAAAACAACCGTACTGCGCGATATGGCCGTGCAAATTGCAAAAGGGTATTGCGGGCGGCTTGCCACCTGCGCGGTGATTGACGCGCGCGATGAGATTTTTCCGCCGAATCAGGACGCGCCGGTTTCGGAACGCTTTTTCGGCGACGTACTGCGCGGCTTTGAGAAAGCGGAAGGCATCGCGCGTGCCGTCCGCACCTTGTCGCCGGAAATTGTTTTCTGCGACGAAATTGGAACGCTCGAGGATGCGCAGGCCATCGCGCAGGGTATGCTTTGCGGCGTCCATTTTGCCGCAACCGTACATGCGGAAAACGAAGCGTCGCTTTTTAGGCGGGAGGGGATACGCGCCCTGCTTACGGCCGGCTGTTTTTCCGCCGTCGTATTTCTTGGAACCGGCGCACAGGTCGGAAAGCCCGTGCAAATTTTGCAGGCAGGTGAGTCGGATGTTAAAAGCCATGAGTCTTCTGCTGATTTTTACCGCCTGCGCATGGACGGGGGCGTATTTTTCGCACCGGGTACGCGCACGACCGCGTGAGCTTAACCGGTTTGTTCGGCTGCTTACGGCAATCCAAAGCGAAATTGCGTTTACGCTCCGCCCGACAGGCACGCTTCTTGAATCGTTAGCGGCGCGCGACGAGTTTTCCGATTTTTCGTTTCTGCAATTTGTCCGAAAGCAGTTTTCCGGCGGGGTTTCCCTGCAGGACGCCTGGAGCGCGGGCGTAAGGACGCTTCAAAAAGAGCGGCTGCTTTTTCCGGACGAAATCGCGTTGATACAAGCCTTTGGCGCCGGCTTCGGCAGCACAGGCCCGGAGGAACAAAGCGCAAATTGCGCCTATTTTATATCGCAGCTGACGGTTATGCGCGAACGAGCGGCGGAGGCTGGACGAAGCAAAAGCAGGCTTTATAGCATACTTGGCGTTTTAGGCGGCGTTTTTCTTGCGCTGCTTTTCCTGTAAAGCGCAGCCGGAGGAATTATGGAAATTGAACTGATTTTGAAAATTGCCGCCATTGGCATGATTGTGGCTTTACTCAACACCGTGCTTTCCCGTTCCGGCCGGGAGGAATACGCCATGCTGACGGTTTTGGCGGGAATCGCGTTGATTGCCGTTATGCTGCTGCCGCAGCTCGGTGAATTGTATGATCTATTCCGTACGACCTTTAACTTTTGATATGCTGCGCTATATTGGGATTTGCCTGGCCGCATTGGCGGCCATTATACTGCTGAAAAACATACGAACCGAATATGCGTTTGCGGTAAAAATCGCCGTGCTGGTGCTTTTGGGCGTCCCAATCGCGGCGCTTGCTTTTCAGGTCATACAAGAGGTTCGCGCCTTAAGCGCGCAGGCCCAAATCGACGAAACCATGCTGCTGTTGCTTATAAAGGCGCTTGGAATCAGCATTGTCGCGCAGGTCGCTTCCAACGTTTGCAGCGACTGCGGCGAATCGGCTTTGGCGCTTTGTGTCGAAATGCTCGGCCGCGGTTCAATTTTATTGATGGCTTTGCCGCTGGCGGGCCAGCTTCTTTCGTGGTGCATGACATGGATAAACGTATGAAACGGCGCGTTTTTCGTGTCGGCTGTTTTTTGCTGCTGTGCTTTCTGTTGGCGTCCGGCGGTACAATCGTATCGTTTGCCGCTGAATCGGACGACACTTATGCTTCTTTACAGGAAAGCGTTTCTGCGTTATATGATGAAATCGACCAAAATACAAAGGAAGCGTTAGAAGCATTTGGCGTAACGGACGGGGACTTCTCAGAGCTTTCCGAGCTTTCGCCGCGCAAGGTCGTTTCCGCTGTTCTTTCAATGCTGACCGGCGCCGCAGCACAGCCGCTTCGCAGTATGTGTTTTCTTTGCGCGTTTATGCTGCTTGGCGCTTTGTCGGATGGGTTCGCCCAGAAAACCTCCGCGCGCAATGTGTTCACACTTTTCTCAATCCTTTGGATTCTTTTGAGCGTGCTGCCCCCGATGACGGAAAGCTTTTCCAACGCCTTGTCCGCCGTGTCGCTCGGCGCGGATTTTCTGCTGGCGTTTATCCCTATTTTCACCGGCGTAATTGCCATGAGCGGCAAACCGCTGCTTTCCGCCGCATACAGCTCGGTAATGCTGGGTATGTCCAATCTTCTGTCATTTATGAATGCAAAGGTTCTGCTGCCGTTAACGCAAGGGTTTACGATGCTGCACGTTGTATCGGTTCTGCAGGAAAAGCATACGCTCGAACCGATTGCTGCATTTCTGAAAAAATGCGTCCACATCGTATTGGGCTTTACCGCGACGCTGTTCACCGGCCTTTTGACGCTCAAGGGCACGCTTGCATCGTCCGGGGACAGCTTATCCGTCCGCGGCATAAAAATGGCGGTAGGAACTGCCATTCCCGTTATTGGCGGCACGCTTTCCGAGGCGTATACCTCCGTGCTCGGGTCTATGGCGCTGATTCGCAGCACGGTCGGTGTATTTGGAATTCTTGTGATTGTGCTGATGCATCTGCCGTCTGTACTGGAGCTGCTGCTTTGGTACCTTGCGCTTTCCTGCGCCGCTGCGATTGGCGGGGCGTTAGGGCAGGACACGGCCAAGAAATTGCTGGAAGGGTTTGCCGGCGCCGCCGCCTTACTGAATGTGTTTTTGATTTTTAATGCATTCCTTTTGGTGATTTCAACCGGCGTGATATTGCAATTCAAAGGATGAGCATATGGAACTGTTTCGCACATGGGCGGTCACGGTGTGCGCCTTTTCGATTCTGTTTTTGTTGCTGCGTATGCTGCTGCCGTCCGGGCGTGTGCAAACCGCCTGCAATATGGTTTTGACGCTTCTGACGGTTTTTATGCTTGTCGCGCCTTTCTGGAATTCGTTTGCCTCCGGTACGCTGGAATTTCCAAGTCTTTCCGAGCTGGAAATTCAGGATATCGAGGAGGAACAGGCTTACACGCTGACGCTGCGCAGCATGCTTGCGCAAACGCTTGCACAGCAGGGGATAGAGACAGAGGAAATCACGCTGGAGACAGAACTGGACCATGAACATTATTTGGTTCTGCACGGCGTAAAGCTATCTGTGAACACACCGCGCAGCGACGACGAAATAAAAGACCTGCTTTCAAAAAGCCTTGGTATCCCGCCGGAAATTGTCACGATTGAAAGAGGAACACATGCAGATTCTGGAAAACCTGAAAGCAAAACTGAAGCTTGAAAAAAAGGTTTGGCTGCCGGTCTGCGTCGGCATTCTTGCGGCGGCGCTCTTAGTTTTATCGGAGATTTTGCCGAAAAGCGCCGCTGCCACCGATACTGAACCGCAAATGGATGCTTCCGAAACGGAAGCTTACTGCGAAGCGCTGGAAATGCGTCTGGAATCCATAATCGGCAGCGTTTCCGGTGCGGGGCGTGTTCGCGTGATGGTCACGCTTGCGGCAAGCGGAGAAACGGAGTACGCGACCGACGTTCGCTCGCAAATTGACAGAGAGACGCAGCGCTATGCGGAAGACCGTGAAGCGCAGTATGTACTGGTCGACAACGGAGGCGCGGACGACGGAATCGTTTTGCGCAAAACCGCCCCGGACATTCAGGGCGTAATTGTGGTCTGCGACGGCGCAGACGACCCGTTTGTCGCATCATCCGTTACACAGGCGGTCCGCGCCGCTCTCGGCGTCGGTGCGGACTGTGTCAGCATATTAAAAATGCAGCCTGAGGAGGAAACGACATGAAAAAGGCAATCAGCAAACGAAAAATCGTCTTTTTAGGCCTGGTAGCCGCGCTTGGCGTGGCGCTGTATGTAAACTGGTATTACACAAAACCGGTTCAGGAAATCCAGCAAAACATCCAGGCCCAAACGACGGCCGACGCAGCGCTTGGCCAGGCGCAATATGTAAACGCACAGGCGAGCGACGGGTATTTCGCGGAAGCGGAGCTCAACCGCTCCAAGGCGCTGGATGAAACAAAGTCTACGCTCCAGGCAATCGTAGACGACGCAAACGCCGATGCTGAAAGCCGATCGGAGGCGTCCGAACAGCTGCAAGCGCTTGCCGACAGCATCAAAAAGCAGTCTGAAATCGAAAATCTGATCTCGGCGAAAACCGGCGGCAAGGCGCTCGTTACAATTGGCGATACGGTCGAGGTCATATTAGAGGCCGGAACGCTGAATGAGACGACGGCGACGCAGGTAAAAGAGGTCGTACTCAATAAGACAGATGTCCGTGCGGACCAGATTATGATTGTGGAGGCCAAAACGGAGAATGCATAAAATTTGTATAAAATGGTTGTGAAATTCTGAGATTATGGTATAATAACCTCACGAAGCTCTAAAAAAGCAAAGCTTTTAAGAGCTTCGGAGAACATTGTATCACGCCTGCCTCACACTTGCGCGTTCGGCGACGTGGTATAATAACCTCACGAAGCTCTAAAAAAGCAAAGCTTTTAAGAGCTTCGGAGAACATTGTATCA
>CASGAS010000013.1 GCA_949299505.1 uncultured Eubacteriales bacterium | reverse complement strand
AAAGCCACCTCCCTCGTCAGAGGGAGGAAAAGAGAGTACAGATTTTTTATTTTCATCATAGCCGAAACATCGTTTCTGCCGTGAATTGTTTTTCGGCGGGAGCAAGCCCCCGCCCTACTGTATCTCTCCCTCCGTCAAAACGTCACTTCGTTCCGTTTTGCCACCTCAGGCCCTCTCGCGGTGCCCAAAATTTGCCACGGCTTTACGCGCGGGCAAAGTTTGACCGCTTCGCCGCTGTCGCCTCGCTGCATCCGCCACCGGCGGCGCTTCGGCGACGGCGCCCGTCAGAGGGAGGAATAGAGCGTGCTGACTTTTGGTTTTATCACAGCCGGGACGTGTGTCCGTGTCGGAATGTGCTCGGGCGGGCACGGAGACCCGCCCCTACGGGTGCTGATTTTTTATTTTCATCGCCGTCGGGGCTGTGTTCTTGCCGCACCCTGTTTTACGGCGGGAGCAAGCCCCCCGCCCTACGGTTCTGACTTCTAACTTCTGACATCTGAATTCTGAACATCAGACTTGTCTCTCCCTTCGTCAGAGGGAGGAAAGGTTGCAGCTGACTTTTGGTTTCACCCGCCTAATCCGGCAACCGGCGTCTGCCATCTAAAATCTATCGTCTGGCGTCTAACGTCTGCCCTTGCCGCCCGTGCCTTATCGACAAATTTTTCGGCTTCAAAAAGCGTGGTTTGTGATTTTTACTATTGATAAACCTGTGACAAATCAGTATAATATAGGCAGTCCTGTTGAGAAAGGAGTTTCAAAAAACATGATCCACTATTCCGAAGAAGTCGAAAAGATGTGTTGTGTTGCCAAAGGCCCCAATCACGGTCCCGCACCCATCCCCGAGGAGGGCAAATGGGTAAAAGCGTATGAGATTAAGGACATTTCGGGCTTTTCGCACGGCGTGGGCTGGTGCGCCCCGCAGCAGGGCGCCTGCAAGCTGTCGCTCAACGTCAAAAACGGCATTGTTGAAGAGGCGCTCGTCGAAACGCTCGGCTGCTCGGGCATGACCCATTCCGCGGCGATGGCGGCGGAAATCCTGCCCGGCAAAACGCTGCTGGAATGCCTCAATACCGACCTTGTCTGCGACGCCATCAACGTCGCGATGCGCGAAATCTTCCTGCAGTTCGTCTACGGTCGTTCGCAGTCCGCGTTCTCCGAGGACGGTCTGGTCGTCGGCGCGGCGCTCGAAGACCTCGGCAAGGGGCTTCGCTCCCAGGTCGGCACGATGTTCTCCACGAAGGTAAAGGGCGTCCGCTACATGGAAATGGCGGAGGGCTATGTCACGCGTATGGCGCTGGATGAAAACAACGAAGTCATCGGCTACGAATTCATCAAGGTCGGCAAGATGCTCGAGGATATCCGCCACGGCGTGTCCGCCGACGAAGCGCTCAAGAAGAATACGGGTACGTACGGTCGTTTTGCAAACGCTGCAAAATACATCGACCCTCGTGAAGAATAAGGAGGGAGCACACAATGGCAAACGATGTGATGTTTGAAGGGAAAGAAAGAAGAATGGCGAAAATCGAGAAGTGCCTTGCCGAAAACGGCATCGCCAGTCTCGAGGAAGCCAAAGCCATTTGCCTGGAAAAGGGCATTGACGTGGAAAGCATCGTCAAGGGCGTGCAGCCCATCGCGTTTGAAAACGCCGTCTGGGCGTATACGCTCGGCGTGGCGCTCGCCATCAAAAGCGGCGTGAAGACCGCCTCCGAAGCGGCGGCGACCATCGGCAAGGGCCTGCAGGCGTTCTGCGTGCCCGGCTCCGTTGCCGAGCAGCGCAACGTCGGCCTCGGCCACGGGAACCTCGGCGCCATGCTTTTGAACGAAGACACCAAGTGCTTCGCGTTCCTTGCGGGTCACGAATCCTTCGCGGCGGCGGAGGGCGCTATCGGCATCGCCAAGACCGCGAACAAGGTCCGCAAAGAGCCCCTGCGCGTGATTCTCAACGGCCTGGGGAAGGACGCGGCGATGATTATTTCGCGCATCAACGGCTTCACCTATGTCAAAACGGAATATGATTTCTATACCGGCGAGCTGACCGTGCTCAGCGAAACGCCGTATTCCGACGGCGAGCGCGCGGCGGTCAAGTGCTACGGCGCGAACGACGTGCTTGAGGGCGTCGCGATTATGAAGAAAGAGGGCGTGGACGTCTCCATCACCGGCAACTCCACGAACCCGACGCGCTTCCAGCACCTGGTTGCGGGCACCTACAAGAAATGGGCCAACGAAAACGGCGTCAAGTACTTCTCCGTGGCGTCCGGCGGCGGCACGGGCAGAACGCTGCACCCCGACAACGTCGCGGCGGGCCCGGCTTCCTACGGCCTGACGGACTCCATGGGCCGCATGCACGGCGACGCGCAGTTCGCGGGCTCCTCCTCCGTGCCGGCGCACGTTGAAATGATGGGCCTTATCGGCGCGGGCAACAACCCCATGGTCGGTATGACCGTCGCCTGCGCGGTGGCTGTCGAAGAAGCGATGAAATAAGCCGTACCGCGAACACAACAGTATGGCTAAGCCCCGCTCTGAAATTTCTTCAGAGCGGGGCTTTTCTGCGGCGGCCAAAGGAAAGCCCGCGTCCCGTTTTTTGAAACGGGGCGCGGGCTTTGTCGGTTTTCAAAAGCCGGTTTACCACGGGTTGTTCGCGTCGGGGTCCGTGGGGTCCCAGCCGCGGCGGCTGTCGTTTACGTCGATTTTCGCGGGCGTGGGCGGGGTGAGGGGTTCGGCTTCGGCGCTGTCATAGATGACGACGGTCGTGCCCTTCGGGCAGTTGTCGTAAATCCACTTGGCGTCCTCCACGGTTAAGCGGATGCAGCCGAGCGAGGCGGCCTGGCCGAGCTTGTTGTATTCCTCATATTCGAGGTCGCTTTTGTCCTGCGTGAAATACGGGACGGAGTGGAAGAGAATGTGCCCGGTGATGCGCGTCGCATACTGGCCGTAGACGTTGCCCGTAAGCAGCCGCCAGGTGTACTGGTCGGTTGTGTTGTAGGTGCCGGTGGGCGTTTTGCCGTCCGTCCCGACCGAGCAGAGCATCGCCTTATAGGGGACGGTGTAGTCGCCGTTCGCATCCTTGGCGTATACGGTTACGATATTCTGCTGACGGTTGACGTGCAGCAGGTACGGCGCGTCGTCGTTTTGCTTGCCGCCGGGGGCCTCCTCCACATATTCGCCGGAGACATAGCCCACCCCGCCGTTATACGCGATGCGGTACCAGCCGTTCGAGCACCGCCCGGTGACGGAAAGCGCCTGGTCCTGCCCGACCATGCCGAGCTTCGCGCTGTCCGCCGAGGGCGCGGCGCGCACGTTCAGGGTGACGACGTTGGAATACATCGTCGCCTGCATATCCGTTACCGTCACGTCGCCGAGCGCCTGGGTCGGCGCTTCGGTCGCCGGGGCTTCGGTCGTCGGCGCTTCGGTCGTCGGGGCGGCGGTCTGCGTTTCCGTTACGGGCGCGGCGGTCTGGAACTCGTCCCCGCCGGCAGGGGCTGCGGCGCGGCGGCTGTGGACGACCAGCCCGATGGTTACAAACACGGCGGCGACCAGCAGCGCGGCAACTGCGATTAAAATGTTCCTTTTTTTCGGGTCCAGCGGCGCTTTCCCGCGGCGCGGCCGTTTGCCGGGCACGGGGCGCTTTTTATAGTTCTGAGAAAATTCCATGCGTTTCGTCCTTTTCTTTATAATACACCCACAGTATATGCATAAAACCGCATCTTGTCAAGGCGCGGCAGATTTTCCCGGCGCGGCGGCGCGCTTGCGTTTCCGGCGGGCGTGTGCTACAATGCAGGCGGACGTATTTTGGGCGCAAGCGAATACGAAAGGAACCAATATGATTTATTACGCCGAAGACGACAAAAGCATCCGCGAGCTTGTGGTGTATACGCTGCAAAGCACCGGCTATGAAGCGCGCGGCTTTGAAAACGGAGAGGCGCTGTTTGAAGCGCTGCGGCAGACGCGCCCGGAGCTTGTGCTGCTCGACATCATGCTGCCCGGCGAGGACGGGATGCAGCTGCTTAGGAGGCTGCGCGAGTCGGAAGCGACGCGGGACATCCCCGTCATTATGCTGACGGCCAAGGGCTCGGAATACGACAAGGTCAAGGGGCTCGACTGCGGCGCGGATGACTATATCACCAAGCCGTTCGGCATGATGGAGGTCGTCTCCCGCGTGCGCGCCGTGCTGCGCCGCACAAAGCGCCGCGAGGACGGCGAGGTCTACCGCTGCGGCCCTATTGAGCTCAACGTCAAGACCCACCGCGTAACGGTCGACGGCAAAAATGTGGAGCTGACGTATAAGGAATTTGCGCTGCTTAAGTACCTTTTGCAAAACGAGGGCATTGCGCTGACGCGCGACATGCTGCTCGAAAAAATCTGGGGCTACGACTTCGACGGCGAGACGCGCACCGCCGACGTGCACATCCGCACCCTGCGCGCAAAGCTGGGCGGCGCGGGCAAATACGTCGAGACCGTCCGCGGCGTCGGCTACCGGATTGGCGGTGAGGGCTGATGCGCCGGAACGCTGCGCACACCGCTTTCGCCGTCCTGCTTGCGCTGCTGCCGGGCCTTTTGGGCGTTGTGCTTTTGTGCCTGCGAATTTCCGACGTGTGGGCGTACACCTGCGCGGGGGTGCTGCTGGTGTTTTCCGCGGTCGACCTTTTGTTTGTGCGGCAGTCGGCGCGCCGGGAGCGGGCGTTCCAAAAACGGCTCGACGCGCAGGACGCGGCCGCCGCCCGCCGGGAAAAGGCGCTGTCCGAGAGCGTCGAGGAGTTCAACGCGATTGTCGCCGGCATGCCAGACGGGCTGGTCGTGTTTGACGCCGCGGGGACGATTGTGTCTGCCAACCCTGCCGCGCGGGAGATTCTGGCGGGCGACCCGGCGGGCCCGTACCAGGCCCTCAGCCGTGAAAAGCATTACCTTTCCGTTGTGGAAAGCGCGCTTGCGGGCAAAACCAAGACCCGCAAAATGAAGCGGGGCGGCAAGGTGTATTCCCTGTCCGCCGCGCCCGCCGCGGGCAAGCGCGGCGATACGGCGGCGGTGCTGTTTATTGCGGACGTCACCGAAGCGGAGCTGTCGCGCAAAATGCGCCGCGAATTTTCCGCCAACGTCTCGCACGAGCTGAAAACGCCTTTGACCTCGATTCTCGGCTATGCCGAAATCATCGGCAACGGGCTTGTAAAGCCGGAGGACATCCCGAAATTTGCGGGGCGCATCCGCAAGGAGGCCTCCCGGCTTTTGACGTTGATTGAGGACATCATCAAGCTCTCGCGCCTGGATGAAGACGAATTGCGCGCGGAATTTGCGCCGGTCGAGCTGCACGCGCTGTGCAGCTCGGTGCTCGGTGAGCTTGCCGCAAAAGCCGAAAAATCGCAGGTGACGCTGTCACTTGCGGGCGGGGAAACGGTCGTCAGCGGCTTTGAACCCGCGCTTTACGAAATGGTCCACAACCTCTGCGACAACGCCATTGCCTACAACCGCCCGGGCGGCGGCGTGCGCGTCAGGCTGGAAACGGCGGAGGGCCGGCCGCAGCTATCGGTTTCCGACGACGGCATCGGCATTGCCGAAGAGCACCTCGGGCGCATTTTCGAGCGGTTCTACCGCGTGGACAAAAGCCATTCCAAGGAGACGGGCGGGACGGGACTCGGCCTTTCGATTGTCAAGCACGACGCCGAGCTGCACGACGCGCAGCTTTCGGTGGACAGCACCCCGGGCGCGGGCACGACCATCCGCGTGCTGTTCCGCGCGCAGACGCGGGAAAAAGAATAGCTGAAACAAGGCGGTTCCGCATTTTGCGGAGCCGTCGTCTATTAGGCGGCAGACGTTGGAGCCGTCCCCTGTCCTTTTGTACGACGCCCGAAAACAAAGTATAAAAAACAGTTGTACAAGCACACAAGATATGGTATAATCTTATAATAACTATACCTATATCGCCAGGTTGCCAAAGGAGCGGGCTATGCAGCGGGACGCAAAAAACGAAGATTTCATCGTCGGGCGCAACGCCGTAGCGGAGGCGCTGCGCGCCGGGCGCGCCATAGACACGCTATACGTGCTCGCGGGCGAACGCGTCCCGGCGGTACGCAGGCTTGTTTCGGCGGCGCGCGAATCCGGCGCGGTCGTCAAAGAGGTCGACCGCAAAAAGCTCGACGCGCTTTCCGGCGGCGCGGTGCACCAGGGCGTCGCGGCGCTTGCCGCCGCGCACAGCTATGCGTCGCTCGACGACATTTTTGCGCTGGCAAAGCAGCGCGGCGAGCCGCCGTTCGTGGTCGTCTGCGACGAACTCGAGGACCCGCATAACCTCGGCGCCATCTTACGTACCGCGGAGGCCGCCGGCGCGCACGGGGTCGTCGTCCCCAAGCGCCGCAGCGCCCCGCTTTCCGCCACGGTCGCCAAGACCTCGGCGGGCGCGCTCGAATATATTCCCGTCGCCCGCGTGCCGAACCTGCCCGCGGCGCTCGATACGCTCAAGGCGAACGGCTGCTGGGTCTACGGCGCGGATATGGACGGCGCGGATTACAAACAAACGGATTTTTCCGGCGGCGTCGCTCTGGTCGTCGGCGCGGAGGGCAAGGGCCTCGGGCGGCTTGTCCGCGAAAAGTGCGACGCGATTGTTTCGCTGCCCATGAAGGGAAAAATCAATTCGCTCAACGCCTCGGTGGCGGCGGGCATTTTGCTGTATGAAATTTCCGCACACAGAACTTCGGAAGGCTGAGGTGCAGAACCTATGTCGGAAAAGGATATTTTGTCGGGGCTTAAGGTCGATGAAATTTTAGACGACGTCAAGCGGCAAAAAGCACATACCGAGCGGCGGGTCTGGTCGATGGATGAAATAGACGCGCTGCTGTCCTCCGACGCGCCCGAAAGCCCTGCCGCGCCTGTACAGCCGGAGCCTGTGCCGCAATCCGAATCCGCACCGCAGGAAAAAGCGCCGCAGCCTAAAACGCCGGCGCCGGAGAAGCTGCCGCACGCGGCGACGCTAAAAGAGGCCGCGCGGCGCAAGGCGCACCCGGAAGCGGCCGAAGAACCCATGCCCGACGCGGACGTGGAGCCGCTGCTTGCGGGGGCGACCCCCCAGGCGGAGGAAGCGCCGGAGGAGAAAGCGCCCGACGCGCCCACGGCGCTGCCGGGGCAGATTTCCATTGAAAAAACACGCGTGTTCAACGAGGCCGAAGCCCGCGCCGTGTACCGCAGCGACGTCGAGCACCAAATCGGCCGCCGCGTGATTCATACGACGGGCAAACGGCCCGACCCCATCGGCGCGCGCGGACAGGGGCTGGAGGCCGACCCGGTGCGCGACCGGTTCCTCAACCGACCGCAGCAGAATCTTGAAAAAACGCAGGAGCACCGCGAGCTGCTGGCGCAACGCCCGCCGAAAACGATTGAAAGGCCGGGCGTCATTGTCCGCAAGCCGGAAACGGAAAGCGCGGACGGGGAGTTGCAGGCAATTCCGACGCTTGTTACGCCGGAGGACGTCCTGAAGTCGCAGCAGGCCGAAACGCAGGCGGGCGATTTGCGCGCCCACGCCGCGGCGCTTGCCGAAGCGGAGCCGCTGGAAAATCAAATCCGGCTTGCCGGGTATGAGACGCAGGAGGAGCCGGTCGAGCAGATTGACGAATCCGAGGCCGAAGCCGAGCTGCGCGAGCGGCAATATGCGCGGGCAAAGGATTTTCGCCTGTTCCGCGGGATGTTTGACGAAAACGAGACGGAAGCGCCGGAGAAGACGGAAGAAGCGGCGCAGGCGGACGACCGCACACGCGTCGTGCCGGACTTGGCCGACGGGGAGGCGCAGGAGCCGGACGAAGCGGACGGCGACCCGGACGAAGCGCCCGCCTCCCGCCGCCGTGCCCGCCGCAGGGCGCCCGAGGCGCCGCCGGTGCGCGTCCTGCGCGAGTTTTACGGGCCGAAAGACGAGCAGGCGGTCTTGGAGCTGTACCAAACCGAAAAGCGCGGGTATACGCTGCGCATGGGGCTGGGCCTTGTATTTTTGGCCGCGGCGGCGGTTTCGTCGCTGCTGGTGCGCCTGACGGGCGATTTTTCGCTGCTCGGCGGCAGCGCGGGCGTGTACGCCGCGCTGCATACCGTCCTGCTGGCTGCGGCGCTGCTGCTTTGCATCCCGCAGATAAAAACGGCCTTTTCGGCGCTTGCCCGGCGGACGCTGACGGCGGAAACGGGGCTGCTTTTGGCGCTGCTGTTCGCCGCTGTGCAGGCGGGCGCGGCGTTTGCGTATCCGGAATCGCTTACCGGCGTTCCGCTGTACAGCGCGCTGGCCTTTTTGCAGATGACCTTGTATTTTGCGGGCCGCCGGCGCGCGCTGCAAACGGATATCGAGGATTTCCGGATGGTCGCGAGCCGCTACGGGCGGTTCTCGAGCGTCGCGCGGATTGACGACCCCGACACGGCGTTTGAAATCGGCCGCGGCCTGCTTTTGGGCGACCCGGACGTGCGCTATTCCAAGCGGATTGCGTTCCCGTCGGACTTTGTGCGCATTTCCAAGTGCAACGACCGGGACCTCGGCGTCTACCAGGCGGCGCTGCCCGCGGTGCTGGCTGCCGCGGTCGTAATCGGCGTGGTGACCGGCTTTGTGCGCGGCCAGGTGTTTGCGGGAATTTCCGCCGCGGCCGCCACGGTGCTTGTGGGGCTGCCCGCCGCCGCGGTTGCGGGCGCGGCCGCCGCGTTCGCCGGGGTGAACCGCCGGCTGCGCGCGTCCCATTCCATGCTTGCAAGCTACGACGCTGCGCTGGACGCGGTTACGGCCAACGCCGTGGTGCTCGACGCCGCCGAGCTGTTTGACGGCTGCCACTGCCGGCTGTGCGGCATGAAGACCTACCACAAAATGCGCATGGATGAGGCGCTTTTGTATGCGGCCGCCATGACCATCGGCTCGGGCGGGACGCTTTCCGAGGTGTTTGAGGCGGTGATTTTGGGCAAGCGCGAGATTTTGCCGCCGGTCGAAAGCCTGGCTTATGAGGAGCGTCTGGGCTGTTCGGGCTGGATTTACAACCAGCGCGTGCTTGTCGGCAGCCGCGAGCTGCTTGTCAAGCACAATGTGGACGCCCCCACGCGCGAGGAGGAGCAGCGCTTCCGCAAGGACGGCTGCGAGGTCCTCTATCTTGCCGTGGAGGGCAAAACGGCGGCGCTGTTCGTGGTGGAATACGCCTCCGACAAGCAGATTTCCGCGTATTTGCAGCGGCTGGAAAAATACGGCGTGACCATTTTGCTGCGCACGTCGGACCCGAACATCACCGAAACGCTTGTGGAGCAGTATTTCCACCTGCCGCACAATCTGGTCAAGGTCATCGGCCCCGTGGCGGGCGACCTGTTCTGCGCGCTCAAGAACGCCCCCGCGCGCGAAGAACCGTGCGCCGTGCTGCATGACGGCACGACCGCGGCGGCGCTGCGTGCGTTTTTGGCGGCGTTCGCGCTCGAGGAGAAATACCGGCTTTTGCAGGTGCTTTTGTATATCGGCGTGGGGCTTGGCGTGCTGCTGATGGCGGCGCTGGGCTTCTTTACGGGCCTTCGGCAGGCGGGCGTTTTGGAGCTTCTGGTATTTTCCGGGTTCTGGGCGGCGGTCGTGTCGCTGGTGCCGCAGTTCAAAAAGGTTTAAGGAGGAACGCGATGGAATGGCTCAAAGAGGCCGCGCTCTGGCTGTGGGGGCACGAGGAATTCCGCTTTGTGCTCGACGCGGCGTGGAAGCTGGGCTTGAGCGTGCTTTTAAGCGGGATTATCGGCTTTGAACGCGAACACTCCCACCGTCCGGCGGGCTTCCGCACGCACATCCTTGTGGCGGTCGGCTCGACGCTGATTATGCTGACCTCCGTGTATGTGGCGAACACCTATGAAGGCGAGGCCAACGTGGACATCACCCGTATGGCGGCGCAGGTCGTCAGCGGCATCGGCTTTTTGGGCGCGGGCACCATTTTGCGCGAGGGCTTTTCGGTCAAGGGCCTGACGACGGCGGCGAGCCTCTGGGCGGTCTCGTGCATCGGCATCGCGGTCGGCGCGGGCTTCGTGACCGGCGCCATTGTCGCGACCTTTGTTATTTACATGACGCTCAATTCGCTTAAAAAGGTCATTGTCCGCGGCCGCGCGGGCAAGGCGCTCTACATTGAGGTGCGCGACCTTGCCGAGCAGGTGCCGAAAATTTCGAGCCTCATTAAGCGCACGGGCACGGTCGTGCACTCGATGGAAATTTTATACGACAACGAATCCAAGTTCCGCAAAAAGAAGGACACGTCCACCATCAAGGCGCTGATTTTCCCCAAAACGGACAACGCGCTCAAAATCATCATCTCCAATTTGCAGGCGGATGAAAACGTGGTGGACGTATACGTGGACTAAATCAAGTGCATGCACACGGCCGGGCGGCTTTTGCGCCCGGCCGTTTCCCATTGCGCAAAAGGCCTTTTGGAGATGAACCGGCATAAAAGTTTTCGCCCGCCTTTTACAAAAGGCGGCGGATTCCAAAGGCGGCGCCTTTGGTCGCGTCCCGCAGGACGCGAACTCCTTTGCCGTTTATTGCGCAGGAGGGGCGAAAAACATCCCGCCGGGATGTTTTTCGGTGGGGAACCCTCGCCAGGGGTTCCCCGGGACGGCGTTTGTATGCTGCCAAAGGGCTGCTGCGCGAATTGGCGAACGGGGGCAAGTTTTTGGACAAATGCACACGGCCGGGCGGCTTTTGCGCCCGGCCTTTTGTTTTTGCATGACGGCGGCTTTTGTGCGCATGCTAATTTCGGGCGCAGGCCCGCATTTTTTCTGGAAAGGAAGCGCAGATATGGCGAAAAACGAACGCAAAAAACCGTCGCAAAAGGCCGTCTCCAAAATCCGGGAGGTCTCGGCGGAAATCGCCGGCGTCTGGAACGGCGTCGAGCCGGATTCGGCGCGCGCCGACGTGCTCGGCAGCTATACCGGCACGCCCAAGGACCGCACGGAAAACCCCGTGCAGGACGCGGACGACCTGTAAAGCCGCCTGCGGCGCAAAAAAAGCTTGCAATTTCGGCCGGGTTGTGCTATGATACCAGCGTAAGAATACAGGCTGCGAATGGAGAGTGGGGCGACCCGCTCTCCTCGTTTTGTACGGACCTTGCAGCGGAAAGGAGCCGCGCTGCCCGTGCGCGGGCGGCGAAACGTATGGCGGAAAAAAAGCAGAATACGGCGTCTGTCGTCTGGCAGATTGCTGAACCCCTTGCAAAGGCGCTCGGACTTGTGCTCTGGGACGTGCGCTTTCTTAAGGAGGGGACGGAATGGTACCTGCGCGTTATTATCGACAAGCCCGGCGGCGTCTCTATTGACGACTGCGTGGCCATGAGCCAGGCGCTCGACGCGCCGCTCGACGAAGCGGACCCCATCGACCGCAGCTACAGCTTACAGGTGCAGTCGCCCGGGCTCGAGCGGGAGCTGACGCGCGATTTTCACTTTGCGCAGTTTCTCGGCGCCGACGTTACGGTCCGCTTTATCCGCGCCCAGGACGGCCGGCGCGAATACAAGGGAAAGCTGCTCGACTATGCCGACGGCAGCGTGACCGTCGCCTGCGACGACGGCGCGACGCGCGTGTTTGACAAGAAAGAAGCATCGTGGATAAAGCTCGATGATTTTGGAGGTTTTTAAGAGATGAACAAGGAGTTTTTCGAAGCGGTCAAGGCGCTGGAAAAGGAAAAGGGCATTCCGGCCGAGTACCTGTACGAGAAAATCCAGGCGGCGATTTTGGTCGCGGTCAAAAAGGATTACAACGGCAAGGACGTCATTTCCTGCGAAATCGACCCGGCCAACAACGTGCTGAACGTCTTTTTGCACAAGCAGGTTGTGGAGACGGTCGAGGACCCCGACTGTGAAATGACGGTGGAAGAGGCGCAGGCCTATAAGCCGGACGCGGCGGTGGGCGACGAGGTGCAGATTGCGCTCGAGGCCAAGGATTTCGGCCGCATTGCCGCCCAGACGGCGAAGCATGTTATACGCCAGGGCATCCGCGACGCGGAGCGCGGCCAGGTTCTGATGGAGTTCCAGTCCCGGCAGCAGGAGCTGGTTACGGCGAAGGTGCAGCGCATCGACCCCGTAACGGGCAATGTGACGCTCGAAATCGGCAAGGCGGAGGCGATTTTGCCCAAGGGCGAGCAGGTCCCCGGCGAGACGTTTACGGAAGGGTCGCTTACCAAGGTCTATATCGTGGACGTGCGCGAGACCGAAAAGGGCCCGAAGGCCATGATTTCCCGGACGCATCCGGGGCTTGTCAAGCGGCTGTTTGAGACGGAGGTGCCCGAAATCTACGACGGCACTGTGACCATTGAGGCCGTTTCCCGCGAGGCGGGCGCCCGCACCAAGATGGCGGTGCACAGCAAGGATGAAAACGTGGACGCCGTCGGCGCGTGCATCGGCCCGCGCGGCGCGCGCGTCAATAAGATTGTCGAGGAGCTCGGCGGAGAAAAAATCGACATCGTCGTGTACAGCGAAGACCCGCAGGCCTTCGTTGCGGCGGCGCTTGCGCCCGCCAAGGTGCTGGGCGTAGAGGTGGTGGACGCCGAGGCACGCGCCTGCCAGGTTACCGTGCCCGACAGCCAGCTTTCGCTTGCCATTGGCAACAAGGGCCAGAACGCCCGCCTTGCGGCGCGGCTGACGGGCTGGAAGATTGACATCAAGCCCGAAAGCGGCTTCTACGAGGGCTGAGCAAACACCCGGAAAAGCAAAAGGGGGTCGGCGGAAAATGGCCAAAACCATACCGATGCGGCTTTGCACAGGCTGCGGCGTGCAAAAACCGAAGCGTGAACTTGTGCGGATTGTGCGCGCAAAAACCGGGGAGGTCGCGCTGGATACGACCGGCAAAATGCCGGGGCGCGGCGCGTATATCTGCCCGGACGCACAGTGCCTTTTGAAAGCGAGAAAGGCAAAGCGGCTTGAGCGCGTGTTCGGATGTGCCGTCCCCGACGAGGTGTACGACCGTTTGGAGGAGGCGTTGCGGCGTGACGGAAGCTAAGCTCGGCGGGCTGTTGGGGCTTGCCAGACGCGCGGGGCTTTTGAGCGTGGGGCACGACGCCGCGCTCGGCGCTCTGCAGGCGAAAAGGGCGCGCCTTTTGCTGCTTGCCGCGGACGCGTCCGACCGTCTGTTTGCGGAAATGGAGCGCGCCGCCGCCCGGTTTTCACCGGAAACGGCGCTTGTGCGCACCACCGCCTCCATGCAGGCGCTTGGACATTTTATCGGGAAGAAAAACGTGGCGGTGCTTTCCGTTGACGACGACGGATTCGCCGAACGCATACATACCCAAGTTCGGGAGGGAATGACAGGATGACGAAGAAATATAAGGTGCATGAGGCCGCCAAGGATTTCGGCGTGCCGACCAAGCGGCTGACGGACATTCTCGGGAAATATTTTCCCGGGGAAAAGAAATCCCAGACGGCGCTGGAAGAAAAAGAACTGGACATACTGTTTGACGTATTGACGGCGGAGACGGCGGTGGAGTCGCTGGAAAGCTATTTTGCCCAGCAGCGCGCCGCCGCGCCGAAAAAACCGGCTGCGCAAAAAGCGCCGGCCGAAAAGCCGGCGGCCGCCGGCAAGGCGGCCGCGGCGCAGCAGGCGCCCGCCGCCAAAAAGGAAAAGGACCCGGCAAAGCCGATGCAGGCGCGCACCAAGGGCGAGGTCCGGCGCGTGGACACGCGCGCGGGCAACGTGGAGCTCGACAAGTACAACGAGCGCTACGAAAACATCGCGCCCGGCAACAACCGCCTTGGGGGCGACAACGCGGTGCACAAGCAGAAGCTTAAACAGAAATCGCAGCAGTACCGCCGCCAGGGGATGCGTTCGCGCAAGCGCGAGACTGAAAAGGAGCGCATGGCGCGCATTGCCGCCGAGCGTGCGAAAAAGCCGGTCCACGTCACCATTCCCGACGAGATTACGGTGGGCGAGCTTGCCGCGCGTCTTAAGATGACGGCGGCGGAGGTCATTAAAAAGCTGTTCTCCTTAGGGCAGATGGCGACGGTCAACGAGGTCATTGACTATGAAACGGCGGCGATTGTCGCGTCCGAGCTTGGCGCGAAGGTCGAAAAAGAGGTCGTCGTGACCATTGAGGAGCGCATCATCGACGACACCGAGGACGCCGAGGAGGACCTGCAGCCGCGCGACCCGGTCGTGGTGGTTATGGGCCACGTCGACCACGGCAAAACGTCGCTGCTTGACGCCATACGCCACACGGCGGTCACCGAAACCGAGGCCGGCGGCATCACCCAGCACATCGGCGCGTACCGCGTGGACGTGGACGGGCAGAAGATTACGTTCTTGGACACCCCGGGCCACGCGGCGTTCACCGCCATGCGTGCGCGCGGCGCGCAGGCGACGGACATCGCCGTGCTCGTAGTCGCGGCGGACGACGGCATTATGCCGCAGACCGTGGAGGCGATTAACCACGCCAAGGCGGCCGAGGTCGGGATTATCGTTGCCATCAACAAAATGGATAAGCCCGGCGCATCGACGGAAAAAATCATGCAGCAGCTTACGGAATACGAGCTGATTCCCGAGGAGTGGGGCGGCGACGTGATTTGCGTGCCGGTCTCCGCGAAAACGGGCATGAACATCGACAAGCTGCTCGAATCCATCCTGCTTGTCGCCGAGATGAAGGAGCTCAAGGCCAACCCGAACCGTCCCGGCAAGGGCGTGGTCATTGAAGCGCGGCTTGACAAGGGCCGCGGCCCCGTGGCGACGCTGCTGGTGCAGAACGGCACGCTCAAGGCGGGCGACACCATTGTCGCGGGCATGGCGGTCGGGCGCGTGCGCGTCATGACCAACGACCGCGGGCAGCGGGTCCAGACGGCCGGCCCCTCCGTGCCGGTCGAGGTGACGGGTCTCGTGGACGTGCCGCAGGCGGGCGACGTGTTTGACGCCGTTTCTGACGAACGGCTTGCGCGCGAGCTTGTTGAGCAGCGCAAGCACGAGGCGAAGGAAGAGGAGTTCAAGCAGTTCCACAAGGTTACGCTGGATAACCTTTTCGCTTCGATTAACGAGGGCGGAATTAAGGAGCTTGACATCATCGTCAAGGCGGACGTGCAGGGCTCGGTGGAAGCGGTGCGGCAGAGCCTGGAAAAGCTTTCCAACGACGAAGTGCACGTCAAGGTGATTCACGGCGGCGTCGGCGCGGTCAGCGAATCCGACGTTATGCTGGCCAACGCCTCCAACGCGATTATCGTCGGCTTTAACGTGCGCCCCGACCCGGTGGCGCAGCAGCTTGCCGAACGCGACGGCATTGACATGCGCATGTACCGCGTGATTTACGACTGCATCGAAGAGATTGAAGCGGCCATTAAGGGCATGCTTGCGCCGAAGTTCCGCGAGGTGCAGCTGGGGCGCGCCGAGGTGCGCAGCGTCTTCAAGCTTTCGTCGGCGGGCGTGATTGCCGGTTCCTATGTGCTCGACGGCAAAATTACCCGCAACGCGCAGATCCGCGTGGTCCGCGACGGCGTGGTCATTACCGAGGACGCCATTGCGTCGCTCAAGCGCTTTAAGGACGACGTCAAGGAGGTCGCGCAGGGCTACGAATGCGGCGTGGGGCTTGAAAAATTCAACGACATCAAGGAAGGCGACGTCTTAGAGGCGTTCGTCATGGAGGAATACCGCGACTGACGCGGCGTTCCGGTGAGAGGACGGGCGAAAAGCCATGGCAGGATACAAAACGGACCGCACGGGCGAGGACATTCGCCGCGAGCTTGTGCTGCGCATCAAGGAGCTCAAGGACCCGCGCGTGAAAGATAAGATGCTTACGGTCGTTCGCGTCGAGACCAGCAGCGACTTGTCGGTCGCAAAGGCTTATGTCAGCGCGCTGGAGGGACTCGACGCGGCAAAAGACGCCGTAAAGGGCCTGCAAAGCGCGGCCGGCTACCTGCGCCGCGAAATCGGGCAGGCGCTGCACCTGCGCAAGGCGCCGGAGCTTCGCTTTGTTGCGGACGATTCCGTGGAACGCGGCATGGAGATTTTTCAGAAGATGCGGGAAATCTCGGGAGGGGAAGATGCGTAACGTGACGGTAGAGGAGGCCGCCGCGCTGCTGCGCGGGCAGGACCGCATCCTCATTTTGACGCACCGCAATCCCGACGGCGACACGCTCGGCAGCGGGTTTGCGCTGCTGCGCGCCCTGCTCTCCTGCGGAAAAACGGCACGCCTTTTGTGCAGCGACCCCATCCCCGAAAAATACGACTATCTGCGCCGCGGGCTTAGCGACGCGGATTTCACGCCGCAGTTTGTCGTCGCGGTGGATATCGCCGACGAAAAGCTGCTGGGCGCACCGCTGGAGGCGGCGTACAAGGGTAAAATCGACCTGTGCGTCGACCACCATCTGTCCAATACCGGCTACGCAAAGGCGCTGCTTCTGCGGGAATGCGCGGCGACCTGCGAGCTTATTGAGCCGCTGGTGCGCGCGCTGGGCTGCCGCGTGACGCCGGAGCTTGCCGACTGCATTTACACCGGTCTTTCAACGGATACGGGCTGCTTTCGGTATTCCAACGTCACGCCCGAGACGTTTGAGCTGGCGGCCGAGATGCTGCGCGCCGGGGCGGATTTTGACAACATCAACCGCGTCATGTTCGAGACCAAGACGAAAACGTACTTAAAGCTTGAGGCGCTGGTGCTCGCCTCGCTCGAGCTGCTGTGCGGCGGCCGCTGCGCGCTGGTCACCATTACGCAGGAAATGTTCCGGGAAAGCGGCTCGAACGAAACCGAATGCGACGGCATCGCCTCCCTCCCGCGCAAAATCGAGGGCGTCGAGGTGGGGCTGACCTTGCGCGAACGCGCGGACGGCAGCTTCAAGGTCTCGGTGCGCACCTATGCGCCGTATGACGCGTCCGCCATTTGCGCGGCGCTCGGCGGCGGCGGGCATGCGCGCGCGGCAGGCTGCGAAATCGATAAAAACGACCTGGCTGCGGGCAAGGCGCGGCTCCTTTCCGCGGTGGGGCGGGAACTGGAAGCAAGATGACGGGATTTCTTTGTATCGACAAACCGGCGGGGCTCACCTCGTTCGCGGTCGTGCGCCGCGTGCGGGGGATTCTCGGCGTAAAAAAGGCCGGCCATACCGGCACGCTCGACCCGATGGCGACCGGGGTGCTCCCCGTGGCGCTCTCGGGCGCTTCGCGTTTTATCGAGCTGCTGCCCGCAAAGGAAAAAGCCTACACGGCGCGCGTGCGGCTGGGGCTGACGACCGACACGCTCGACATAACGGGCAAGGTGCTGTCCACCTGTCCCGTCCGCGTCTCGCCCGACGAAATCCGCCGGACGGCGGCGCGGTTTTTGGGGGACAGCGAGCAGCTGCCGCCGATGTATTCGGCGCTTTCGCAAAACGGCGTGCGGCTTTACGAGCTTGCCCGCCGCGGCGAGACGGTCGAACGCAAGCCGCGCCCTGTGCATATCGCCGCGCTCGAGGTGACGGACATTTCGGACGATGAATTTACCCTGACCGCCACGGTTTCGGCCGGGACGTATATCCGTTCGCTTGCGCACGACATCGGGCAGGCGCTCGGCACGGGCGCGGTGCTCACCGCCCTGCGGCGCACGGCGGCGAACGGATTTAAGGAAACGCAGTGCGTCACGCTCGAGACACTGGAACGCCTGCAAAGCGAGGGCCGCGCTGCCGAGGTTCTGCACCCGGTGGACGCGTGCCTTGGCGCGTACCCGGCGCTGACGGTGACCGCCCCGCAGGCCGTGCGCTTTCACAACGGCGGCGAGCTTGCCGCAGAACGGCTTAAGGGGCTTAACAATCCGGGCCTTTACCGCGTATACGCCCCGGACGGCGGCTTTTTGGGCGTCGGCAGTCTTCCGGCGGGCGGCGAAAGTTTACTTGTAAAGCGGGTGTTTGCCGATGGCTGAACCGGGCTACTGCCTTGCGCTCGGCGCCTTTGACGGGCTGCATTTGGGGCACCAAAATGTTCTGAAGGAAACGGAAAAAGGCCCCGGAAAGCCCGCCGCGCTGCTGTTCCCCGAGCACCCCGCCGCGGTGCTGACCGGCGTCTGCCCGCCCGCGCTGCTGACCGGCGGCGACCGGGAGGCGCTGCTGACGCGCTGGGGGATACAGCCGCTGTATTTGGATTTTGCCGGCGTGCGCGACCTTTCTGCCGAGGCCTTTTTTACGGAAATTCTGCAAGCCCGCCTGCACGCGGCGGCGCTGTGCTGCGGGGAAAATTATACGTTCGGCCAGGGCGGCCGCGGCGACGTGCCGCTGTTGAAAACGCTGTGCGGCCGGGCCGGCATAAAGCTGCATGTGGCGAAAACCGCCGTGTTCGACGGCGCGCCGGTTTCCTCCTCCCGCATCCGCCGCGCGTTGGAAACGGGCGACGTCCCGGCGGCGAACGCGATGCTCGGCCGGCCGTTTTCCTATGCGTTCGAGGTCGTGGAGGGCGACCGCCGCGGCCGGAAGCTGCGGTTCCCCACGATCAACCAGTTTTTCCCAGCAGGCTTTGTGCGCCCGAAATACGGCGTGTACGCGTCGCGCGTGCGCATAGGGGACACGCTCTATCCGGCGGTGACGAATTTCGGCGTGCGCCCGACCATCGGGACGAACACCGCCCGCAGCGAAACCTGCATTTTGGACTACAGCGGCGACCTGTATGGACAGCGTGTGCGCGTGGAGCTGCTTTATTACCTGCGCCCCGAAGAAAAATTCCCGTCGCTCGACGCGCTTTCCGCCGCCATCGCCCGCGACGCCGCCCGCGCGCGGGAATATGTGGAAAAACTGCACGAGCAGGAACCTGCTTTGTAAGGAGAAGACGCATGGGGGATGTTTTGGAGCGGGTTTTGTTCGCGAAAGAACAAAACCTGCGGGCTTTTATAGAATCGGCGAGGGGCACACACTTTTTTGCCTTTGTTTACGATGTAGATTTGTCAAATCGTCGCATCTCTTGGGGGAACAGTCCTACCCAGTCACTGCAGGAAGAGCCCAAGTGGATGTATCTTCAGAACATAGTAGGCATGCAATTTAGCAGCGCGGGAGAGCAAGCCTATCACGAGGCTAAGCGAAGCGCGTCCTTTTCAAGAAACAAGCTGTCCAAAAAGCAAATCCAAGGCTATTTTCAATATTATCTGGAAGTTGTTCGTGTTTTACAAGACGAGAACCTCCATGACACATTAAAATCACAAGACGCAAAAGAGCAAACCGATATCCACCTTCAAAACCGAGCAAACTTTTTGGCGATGTGTGAGGAGCAGATTACGGTTGAGAACGAGGGACTGCTTTTATCGTTTCTTGCCGGCAGATTGCTTCAAAAACCTGTGCAGGTAGAAGAACAGCAACCGATTCTGTTGCTTGGCTCTTCAAATCCTTCTCAAAAACAGGCCATTGAAAAGGCGCTTTGTTCTAAAATCTCGGTTGTTGAAGGACCACCGGGGACGGGAAAAACAACCACTATCCTTAGCTTGATTGCCAATTATGTGTATCGAAATAAGCGGGTGTGCGTGATTTCCAAAAACAATGCCGCAATAGATAACGTGTTAGAAAAGTTAGACAGCCTTTCCTTGCCGCATTTTTATGTTCGTATGGGGAACGCTTTGCGGCAAATGGAAGTATTAAGCAATGCGGAAAACTTCCTCTGGGAATATGCGCAGAATCTTTCGCGAATTCAGAAGCTCTCCAAGGAAACTGTAGAGCAGACAGAAACGGATTTGGCGTGCGCGTATGCTGAGTTGAAGCAAACGGAAGAGAAAATAAATTCTTTGGTAAAGCTGCAAAATGAAGTGGACGAGTTAGAGATGCAGCTGCGCCATCTTTCCAAGCGCGAAACGGCTTTCCAAGAGAATTTTACAGGGAAAATACCTTTTTGGTTTCGCTTCCTAAAAACAGAGACCATTCAAAAATATGTAAATCGGGTGGCTGCGCGCGTCCTAAAATATACGAGCGCGCCAAAAAAACACATCTCCGTTTTCGATAAAATAGAAGCTGCAGTCTTATGGAAAATTTCACCGCGGACTTATTTTAAGCAACTGCTTTTGCTGAAATGGAAATTAGAAACTTTGTATGCAACAAAGAAGCGAGAGGAACTTAAGACAGAGATAGAGAAAGGTGAAAAGGAAAAACGGCAGCAGGAGACAGAAAAGGCGTATATTTCCTATGTGCAAAATTCCAAGCGGCTGCTAAAAAACGCACTTGCAAACCATACAGACACAATAGGATTGTGTACAAAGCTGAACACGCTGCAACAAAAGCGGAAAGACACGGATACTGTACAAGAGAAAGCGTACGAAGCCTTGCTGAAACAGGAGATTCCGGTTTTTCTTACAACCGCTGACGCTTTGCTGCAAAACTTTTCCGAGTTGAAAAACGGAGAGGAAAAGTTTGACTGTATTATTATGGATGAGGCGACCCAATGCGATGTGCTGACGGGCTTGACGCCTTTGTTCTATGCAAAAAGCTGTGTGGTGGTGGGGGACAGCCGCCAGCTTAGTGCGATTACCGGCGAAAACGACGGGAGGGTGGCAGAGACCCATATTCCGGAAAACCTCCGGTATTACGGCAACAACTTTTTAGCCGCTGTACGGTCTGCGTTTCAAATAGAGCCGACGCTGCTGAGAGAACATTATCGCTGCGATTATAATATTATCCATTTTTGCAATCACTTCTTTTATAATAATGAATTGATAATTTATAGAGATTCGCATCGAGATGCTATGCAGCTCATTGATGTTTCAGCCGGAAAATACGCGCAAAGAAAGGGAACATCATTTTCCAACGCGCGCGAAATTGAGGTGATTCGCGAGCAAAGCGGGGCGTCGCTGCAAGACGCGTTTGTAATTACGCCTTTTCGGGCGCAAAGCCAACGGTTAGCTCAGTCGTTTTGCGAGGGAAAGCATGCGAATTGCGTCGGAACCATTCACACGTTTCAAGGGAGAGAAGCGCGGCGTGTATATTTTACTACCGTGCTTAACGATTTGGATTTTTGCAATAGGCACTTGCAGGGAAGGCAAAATCTTTTTACCCAAGAACTTGTTAACGTCGCGGTTTCCCGCGCAATCGATACGTTTACACTGGTAACGGACCGCGACTATTTTCAAAAACATTGCGGTTTGCTGCGGAATTTGATTTTATATATCGAAAAATACGGAAATCGAATTCCCGACACAACGGTTTGTCTGTTTGACGGGCTGTACAGGCAGATGCCGGTTTATACACAGCAAGAAAATTGCAGTAACCCGTTTGAATTGGCCTTGTGGAAAAGTTTGCAAAAATTCACACAACAGCACGACGGGGTTTTTCCTTATATCAAAATGCCGTTGGCCGAGCTTGTAACGGATCGCCAGGATTTAGAGGCTTTCCCCTCCGTAAAGGCTTTTGTTTTGAATGAGCGGACGCATGTGGATTTTGTATTGGAAAATTCTTTGGGCAATCCTGTTCTGGCAATTGAATTAGACGGGGAAATGCATCGGCGCTCCGAGCAAATCCGGCGAGACCGAATGAAAGACGCAGCGTTAGCTCATATGCGGATTCCATTGCTGCGGCTGCAATCCAAAAATGCATTTCGCGAGGAAGCGCTTTTTGATTATCTGGAAAAAGTTTTACAGATTCAACCGAGACGTTGACTTTTGGAGCGCGCGGGAATATGTGGAAAAGGCTTGCATTCTTGGTGAAAATTCGGTAAAATAATTTTGTATCGGCAGCGTTTCTGCCAAAACTTCATAAAGGACGGTGCTACGCCATGTGGGCAATGAAAGTCGCATACTACCGCGCGTTTCAGAAAATCATGAAGGTCTTTATGTATTTCCTTGACTGGTCGGAGCCGCAGCTTCTGACGGGTCCGGGCTGCATTAAGCAGCTGCCGGACGTCATTGCGCAAAAGGGGATTCAGAACATCCTCATCGTAACGGATAAGGGCCTGATGAACCTCCACCTGCTCGACGGTCTTTTTGCGCAGCTGACGGCGAAGAACATCCACTATGTCGTCTATGACGGCGTGCAGCCCAACCCCTCCATTGACAACATTGAGGAGGCGCGCGACCTCTTTTTGCAGCACAACTGCGAGGGGATTATCGCCTTCGGCGGCGGCAGCCCGATGGACTGCGCCAAGGCGGCGGCGGCGCGCGTGGTGCGCCCGAACAAGACCATCCCGCAGATGCGCGGCGTCTTAAAGGTCATGCACAAGCTGCCCCCGTTCTATGCGGTGCCCACGACGGCGGGCACGGGCTCGGAAACGACGCTTGCGGCGGTTGTCTCCAACCCCCAGACGCATGAAAAATACGCGATTAACGATCCGTCTTTGCGCCCGAAATTCGCGGTGCTCGACCCGGAGCTTACCGTCGGCCTGCCCCCGCACATCACCTCCACCACGGGGCTTGACGCGCTGACGCACGCGGTCGAAGCGTATATCGGCAAGAGCAACGTCCCCTCGACGCGCGAATACGCCGAAAAGGCGACGAAGCTGATTTTTGAAAACCTCGAAACCGCGTACACGGACGGCAAAAACATCGAAGCGCGCAACAATATGCTGCTTGCGTCGTTCTATGCGGGCATGGCGTTTACGCGCGCTTATGTCGGCTATGTTCACGCCATCGCGCACAACCTCGGCGGCATGTACGGCATCGCCCACGGCCTTGCGAACGCGGTGATTCTGCCCGTGGTGCTCGAGGAATACGGCGCCGCCATTTATCCGCAGCTTGCGCGGCTGGCGGACATTGTGGGCATTTCCGGCGCGAGCGAAGCGGACAAGGCGTGCAAGTTTATCGAGGCGATAAAGGGTATGAACGCGCGCATGAACATCCCGACGGGCTTTGCGCAGATTCGCGACGAGGACGTCGACCTGATCGTCGAGCGCGCCATGAAGGAAGCGCACCCGCTCTATCCGACGCCGGTCGTTTTCACGAAAGACCGCCTGGCGGCGATTGTCCGCCGGCTGAAGACGGAAGCGTAATTCGGCAAACAGGCAAGAAAAGCGGCTCCCTTTGGGGCCGCTTTTTACCCTTTTTGCGCGAAATTTTGCCAGCCGCCGCGTATCCGGCGAGGTTTGGCTTCCCCTTGCAATGTGAAACGGATGTTCAGGTTATGTCCGTTATAAAAGGGAATACAGGCAAATTGCAGGCGTTTTGCGGCTCGATTCGGGTGAAAATCTGCCCGAACGGCGCATTTGTGCGAAAAAACAGTTGATACTTTGTCGGTTTTCTGCGATAATATATCCGTATATGGCAAAAAGGAAAGGCGGACTTTTCGTGACGGATACCGAAAAAATAGCGGCGCTGTTGTTCCCGGAGGTCAACAAGACGCCGGCGGACTTAGAAGCGCAGTACCCGCCGCGCGCGCTGCCCGAGGGCGCGCGTGTGACGCGGTTTTCGCCGAGCCCCACGGGGTATTTGCACATCGGCGGCCTGTTTGGGGCGCTGGCGGACTACATGACCGCGAAGCAGTCCGGCGGGCTTGTGTACCTGCGCATTGAGGACACCGACAAAAAGCGCGAGGTCGAAGGCGGCGTACAGGCGATTTTGGACGGCCTGACGGGCTTTGGCATCACCTTTGACGAGGGCGTAACGGAAGACGGCGAAGCCGGCGCGTACGGCCCGTATACGCAAAGCGAGCGCGTTGAAATTTACCGCATTGTCGCCAAGGACCTGGTGAGACGCGGCCTTGCGTACCCGTGCTTTTGCACCGAGGAGGCGCTTTGTGCGCTGCGCGCGCAGCAGGAGGCCGACGGCGCGCCGTTTTTCGGCTATTTCGGGAAATACGCCAAATGCCGCGATTTGTCGGACGAGGAGATTGAAGAAAAGCTTCGCGCCGGCAAGCCCTATGTGCTGCGGTTCCGCGCGACGGGCGACATGGACAAGCGCATCCGCATAGAGGACCTTGCCCGCGGCAAGCTTGAAATGCCCGAAAACGTGATTGACGAGGTGCTTTTGAAAAGCGACGGCGTGCCGACCTACCATTTTGCGCACGTCTGCGACGACCATTACATGCGCACCACGCACGTCATCCGCGGCGAGGAGTGGCTCCCGTCGCTGCCCAAACATATCGCGCTGTTTTCCGCGTGCGGCTTCCGCGCGCCGAAATACGCCCACACCCCGCAGATTATGAAGCTCGACGAGGAAACGGGCGGCAAACGGAAGATTTCCAAGCGCAAGGACCCGGAGGCGGCGGTGCAGTATTTCGCAAAGGCGGGCTACCCGGCCGAAAGCGTTCTCGAATATTTGCTGACGCTGCTCAATTCCAATTTCGAGGACTGGCGGCGCGCCAACCCCGACGCTCCGTTTACCGATTTTCCCTTTAACCTCAAAAAGCTGTCGGTTTCGGGCGCGCTGTTTGACGCGGCCAAGCTGCGCGACGTCAGCAAGACCTGCATTTCCCGCATGTCGGGGCAGGCGGTGTACGACGCGACGCACGCCTGGGCGAAGACCTATGACCCCGATTTTGCCGCGCGGCTCGAAGCGGACCGTAAAAAGGCGCTCGGGATGCTCTCCTTGGACCGCGGCGGCAAAAAGCCGCGCAAGGACCTGGCGGCGTTTTCCGAGGTGCAGCCGTATTTTTCCTATATGTACGACGACCTGTTTGCGCCCGACTACACGCTGCCCGAACACATCGCCCCGGCGGACGCGGCGGCGGTGCTGGAGCGGTATTTGGAGGTCTGGTCGCCGGACGACGACAACCCGGCGTGGTTCGAGAAGGTCAAATCCATTTGCGCGCCGCTGGGCTTTGCTGCGGAAATGCGCGACTGGAAGGCCGCGCCGGGCGATTACAAGGGCAGCGTCAGCGACGTGTCCACGGTCATTCGCATTGCGGCGACGGGCCGGCAGAACACCCCGGATTTGTGCGCCATTCTGAAGCTTTTGGGCGAAGAGAGCGTGCGCGCAAGACTTTCGGCGGCGGCGGCGCATTACCGCGGCGCATGAAACAAAAAAGGAGGCATTTCCGAAATGGCGGACGAACGTGAAAACACCATGGCCGGAAATTTTATCCACGACTATATTGACGAAGACTTGAAAAACGGCGTGTACACCCATGTACAGACGCGCTTTCCTCCCGAGCCGAACGGCTACCTGCATATCGGCCACGCCAAGGCGATTTGCATCAACTTCGGCACGGCGAAAAAGTACGGCGGAACGTGCAATCTGCGGCTGGACGACACGAACCCGCAGAAGGAGGACGTCGAGTACGTCGAATCCATCAAGGAGGACATTCGCTGGCTCGGCTTTCAGTGGGACAAGCTGCTGTTCGCGTCCGATTACTTCGATTTCATCTACGACTGCGCCGTCCGGCTGATTGAAATGGGCAAGGCGTATGTCGACGACCTTTCGGCCGACGAAATCCGCGCCTATCGCGGGACGCTCACCGAGCCCGGCAAAAACAGCCCCTACCGCGACCGCTCGGTCGAGGAAAATCTTGCGCTGTTTCGCCGCATGACGGACGGCGAATTTCCCGACGGCGCGCGCGTGCTGCGCGCCAAAATCGATATGGCGTCGCCGAACCTCAATATGCGCGACCCGGTGATTTACCGCATCGCGCATGTGCCGCACCACCGCACGGGCGACAAATGGTGCGTTTACCCGATGTACGATTTTGCGCATCCGCTGTCCGACGCCAGGGAGGGCGTGACCCATTCGCTGTGCTCGCTGGAGTTTGAGAACCACCGGCCGCTGTACGACTGGTTTTTGCGCGAGCTCGACATTCCGACCCCGCCGCGGCAGATCGAATTTGCGCGGCTCAACCTCAACTATTGTTTAACGAGCAAGCGCAAGTGCCTTGCGCTTGTGCGCGAGGGCATTGTGGACGGCTGGAACGACCCGCGCATGGCGACGCTTTCGGGCATGCGCCGCCGGGGGTACCCGCCCGCGGCCATTCGCACGTTCTGCGAAAAAATCGGCGTTTCCAAGGCGTATTCCGTTGTGGACATGGGGCTTTTGGAGGCCTGCGTGCGCGACGAGCTCAACGAGACCGCCCCGCGCGCGATGGCGGTGCTGCGGCCCATAAAGCTTGTGATTGACAATTATCCCGCGGGCAAAACCGAGATGCTCGAGGTCGAGAACCACCCCGCGCACCCGGAAATGGGTACGCGCGAGATTCCCTTTTCGCGGGAGCTGTTTATTGAGCAGGACGATTTCTGCGCCGACCCGCCGAAAAAATATTTCCGCCTTTTCCCGGGCAACGAGGTGCGCTTGAAGAGCGCGTACCTGGTCACCTGTACGGGCTATGAGACGGACGAGGACGGCCGCGTGACCGTTGTCCACTGCACCTACGACCCCGAAACGCGCGGCGGCAACGCCCCCGACGGGCGCAAGGTCCGGGGCACCATCCACTGGGTCAGCGCCGCGGACAGCCTGGAAGCCGAGGTGCGGCTTTACGACCGGCTGTTTTCGGTCGAAAACCCGTCGGACGAGACGCACGGGAGCTTTGAGCAGAACCTCAACCCGGCTTCCATGGAACGTCTGACCGGCTGCCGGCTGGAGGCGTCGCTGCGGAATGCTGCGGCGGGCTGCGGCTATCAGTTTTTGCGGCAGGGGTATTTCTGCCCGGACACGACCTCTGCGCCCGACCACCCGGTGTTCAACCGAACGGTGGCGCTCAACTCTTCGTGGGAAAAGGCGAAGAACGCGCAGTAAGCGCACCCATATTTCTGCGGCAAAGGAGCAATTCTGAAAATGGCGAAACCATCTAAAACAGGCGACAGAGACGTTCTGTACCGGGTCGTGCTGGCGGTGCTTGCCGTGTGCGTGCCCGTTTCGGCGTATTTCTGCAATTTCTTTTACACCCTGACCAAATCCACCGCGTTCCAGCTGCTTGCGCAGCTGCAGGGGGATTCAACGGATTCCGGCCTGACGGCGGACAGCTGGAGCCTGCGGGAGCTTGCAAACGACGTGCTGCCATCGGTGCAGAGCCTGCTCGGCGGCGACGGGCTCGAGCTTCCCGCCTCGGTTGCGGCGCTCAAACCGGCCGCCGTGACGTTTGCGGTTTGCTTTGTGCTGGCCGTGGCGCTTTCGGTCGTGCTGTTCTTTTTCGCCTGCTTTTCCAAAAAGAAGACCATTCCGATGTGCCTTTCCGGCGCGGGCGCGCTTGCGATGCTCGCTATGTACATAGCCTTTCGGCAAATCGCCGCACCGTTTTTGGACGGCAGCATCAATTTGTCGGACTTCCTGCCCTCCTCCGTCGTTTCCGTGCTGTTGGGCGGCCTGTTCACGGTCGAGTCGTTCCGGCTGTCAACGGGGTATTACCTGATGCTGTTCCTGTTTATCGCCATGCTGCTCTGGGCGGGCGCGAACAAGCTTATCGAGCTCGGCGACCGGCCGGCAAAACCGAAAAAAGCAAAAAAAGCCACGGAATAAGAAAACAGAAAAAACCCGGCGAAGTGTACGGTACTTCGCCGGGCCTTTTTGTTTTGCGTATCAAAATTGAATCCGGCCGGAGGCCAGCCCGTAAAAGGCGACGCTGCCAAGCGCAATGAGAACGTAGCCAAAGGCCTGCACGCCCTCCAGCACGTCGCACGCAAGCCCGGTGACGGGGCTGCGCTTTAGCCGGCGCGCAACCAGCAGTGCGGCGAAAACGCCTAAGGAGATGATGCAAAGACTCAAGGTTAAAAGCATAAGAACTACCTTTCTGCCGGCTTGTTGCCGGACGTTTGGGCGGGGGATTCGGCGGGTAAGCGGGGGACGCTTTGCGCAGCCGGATGGCCGGGCGTCAATTTGGCGCTGCCCATAAGCGGCAGGCGGACGGTCGCCTTAAACAGGTCGCCGTCGATTTCCAGCCGCAGCGCGCCGCCCTGCAGCGCGCACAGGTCCTTGGCGATGGAAAGCCCAAGGCCGCTGCCCTCCAGCGTTCGGGAGGCGTCGCCGCGCACAAAGCGCTGCGTCAGCTCGGCGGGGTCCATATTGAGCGGCTCGCCGGACACGTTTTTGACGCAGAACACGCCGTCTGCGCCGTCCGGGAACACGTCGACGTACACGCGCGACCCCGGCAGGGAATATTTGCGGGCGTTTGACAGGAGGTTGTCGATGATGCGCCAGGTCTTCTGGCTGTCCGCAAAAACGACGGGCGGCGTTTCGGGCGCGTCAAGCACGATTTGCAGATTCCGTTCGGCGAAGCTGTCCTCCAGCTCCCCGACCGCCTGCACCGCCAGCTCGTAGAGATTCACCTGCATTTTGTGCAGCGTCACCGCGCCCGAGGAGGCTTTGGAGGCCTCGACAAGGTCCTCAATAAGCCGCTTGAGGCGCGTGGATTTTTCGTCGAGCACGCCGATATACCCTTGCGCGGCGGGGTCTTCGATGTCGCATTTTTTAAGCAGGTCCACATACGAGATGATGGAGGTCAGCGGGGTTTTGAGGTCGTGCGAGACGTTGGTGATGAGCTCGGCCTTCATACGTTCGTTTTTGACCGCCTCCTGCACGGCCTTGTGCATTTCCGCCTGCGTGACGGTCAGGTTGCGCGCCAAAGACCCGAGCGGCTCGGGCATTCGGGCGGTGTCCAGAGACGGCGGCGCTTCCCCGCGCTTGCCGGCCTCGGCGGCGTCCAAAATACGGTCGAGCGCGGCAAGATAGCGCCAGACGAGCAGGAAGGCGATTACGTTCCAGACGAGCGCGATAAGCAGGGAGCCGGCGCCGCCGATGGAAAGCAGCAGCAGATTCACAAACATGTACAGCGCGGCGAACACGACGGCCTTGCGCGAAATGTGCTTCGGCCGCGCCAGGGCGGCGCGTACGGCTTTGGACAGGCGGCGCGCACCGCGCACAAGGAGCATGGAGGCGAAGTACGGCCGGTTGGATTTCGCATATTTCGCGACGGACAGGACCCATTCGGCCAGGACCGCGTACAGCCCCGACGCGCACAGGCACGCGGCGACCCGCCAAAGCGAAACGCTGCGAATCTGGGAGCTTGTGCCGTCGTCCGAAATGTAGTAGCCCATACAGGTGGCGGCGCCGATGAGGAGCGCCACGGCCAGCGCCGCGGACAGCAGGGTGTGGACGTCGCCGGGCAGGCGGTCCTGCGGCAGGAACTGCACGTCCTCGCGCCCCTTGACGCGCCCGGCGGTCAACAGCAGATAAATGGACAACGCCAGCGCCGCGGACAGCACGACGATCATCGCGACGGTCTGGCGGTCGATTTGCGCGGAGCTTTCCGAGAAGGTTGTCAAAGCGTCCGAAAACGCGTCGCCGGCGGCAAGAGCTTCCGGCACGCAGAAATAGACGTCGTAGCCGTTTTCGGCAAAGGCGTCCAGCCACTGGGTGACGTACCGGCCGGATTTCGTCTGGTCGTTCGCGTCAAACACCATGGACGACGCCGCGCCCGAATAGCGTACAAGACCGCTGTCCACCGTGTAGCCGACGAACCAGTCGTGTTCGCCGCAGGACGCGAAAAAGTCGTCCGCGGTTTGGACGTTTGCCACGTTCGTCATCGTCTCGCCGGTCGTCGCGTTCACCAAAAGGTATCGGAAATTTTGCAGGGCGTCGAGCGTCTCCTCGGCGCGCAGCACGCGCGCGCGGAAATTGCGCTGCTCCCAGTTTAGGGTGCTTGTGTAGATTTGCTCCACGTCGGCGGCAAGCTCTTCGGCCGTCATGTCGGCGGAGATATAGACCTGCGCGTCTTCGTTTCCCATCCCCAAAAGACTTGTGGTAGAGGACGTCGGGTACGCCGCCTCCAGCTCCTCCTCGGTCGGCGTATAGGCGGGGGCGCCGTCGGCGGTCGTCACCGGCTCGCCGGTTTCGCTCGCAGCGCTGTTTACGAGCGACCAGTAAACGTCCTCGCGCAGCAGCTGCCGCGTTTTTTCGGCCTTTTCCTGTGCTTCGGCAAGCGTCGGGTAGTTCGGCAAAGCGTCGCGCGTCCAGTCGTTCTGCACGCGGGCGGTAAAAACGGACCCCGTCGCGGCGTCCACCTGGTTTTGGAACAGGGCGGTGTCCGTAAACACCGGGTCCTCGCGCACCATCGTGTTGTCCCAGCCGAGGTCGTTGAGGATGTTGACAAGCCCGCCGCACAGCCACGCCCCGGCAAACACAAGCGCCGCCGCCAGCGTAAAGGCAAGGGTTTTCAGGCCGTAGGAGTATTTAATACTTTTCGATTTTGTAGCCAATGCCCCACACCACCTTCAGGTACTTCGGGTCTTTCGGGTTGATTTCGATTTTCTCGCGGATGCGCCGGATGTGCACGGTCACGGTTTTTTCCGTGGAAAGCGCGGGCTCGTTCCAGACCGCCTCATAAATCTGGTTGGTGGAAAGCACGCGCCCCATGTTCTGCATCAGGTATTCGAGAATGCCGTATTCCGTCGCGGTCAGGCGGACCGGCTCGCCGTCGAGCGTGACCTCCTTGGCGTCCGGGTCAAGCGTGAGCCCGCCCGTGGTCAAAAGGTTCTCGCGCACCTCCAGGCTGCCGAGCGTCGCATAGCGGCGAATCTGCGATTTGACGCGCGCCATAAGCTCCAGGGGGTTAAAGGGCTTTGTAACATAGTCGTCCGCGCCGAAGGAAAGGCCGGTTATCTTGTCGGTGTCCTCGCTTTTTGCCGACAGCAGGATAATCGGCACATTGTGGCGTTCGCGCAGCTTGAGCGTCGCCTGCAGCCCGTCCAGCCCCGGCATCATGATGTCCAGGATGATGCAGTGCAGCTCCCGGCTTGCGGCGGCGGCCAGCGCCTGGCTGCCGTTGGTGGCCTTGATGACCTCGTAGCCCTCAAGGTGGAGGTAGATTTCCAGCGAATCCAAAATCGCCTTGTCGTCGTCGCAGACCAGAACCGTGTACATAAAGCGTCCCTCTTTATCGTCATGTTTTCCGTTTGGTTTCGCTTGTATCATAGCAGATTTTGCGAAAAAGGAAAAGCCCCTTTGCCGTGCGCCTTGCTTTTATACTGCAAAGCATAGCAGGTGCTTCTTACAAATCAAGCCGAATTTTGGTTACAAATTTCTTAAATCGGCGCGCAAAAAAACCGTCCCGGAGACCGGGACGGTTTGGTTTGCACAAGATTGCGTTAAGCGAGTCCGCCCAAAAGCCCGCCGAACAGGTCGCCGAGCCCGCCGGTAAGACCGCCCAGGCTGTCGGTCACGCCCTGCAGCGCGTCTTCAAGCTGCCCGGCAAGGTCGCCGCCGTCCGACAGCCCAAGGTCGGGCAAAAACGTGCCGACGTTCGCATCCGACTGCGGCTTTGCGCCGGCGTACGCGTCCATAATGGCCTGCGCGTCCTTGTCGCGCAGCGTGCCGCTGCCGTCCATGTCGGCAGCCTCCTGCGCCAAAGCCGAAAGCTTGTCGGTCGTGCGCACGTGCCGCAGCACAAGCCGCGCATCGACAAGGTCGACCGCGCCGTCAAAGTTTACGTCGCCGCGCAGCAGCGTCTGCGGATAAAGCACCTGCGTTTCGTTGTTGTACTGCAGGAACTGCGGGTACAGCGGGTTCGAGTGGATGTCCACAGGCTCCTCGGTGGTCATCAGCCAGGCGTAAAATTCGCCCTGGTTCTGCGCGACGGAAAAGCCGGTGTGGTGCATGTCCTTAATAAACCAGGTTTCGTCGGGCAGCAGGCAGGTGGAGGCGTCGATCATGCGGTCGGGGGAAACATAGGGCCCCGTTACGCTGTCGGGCAGCGTTGCGCCGATGTCCGCGCAGGTCGCAAAGCCGCTGGTGTGCATGGTCTCAATCACCTGGTCGCCGGTCATGTCCGACGCGGTGGAGACGGGCGGCATCTGCAAATTGTAGTTGGAAACAATGGCGACGTTCACGCCTTCTTTCTGCGCGGCCTTGAGCGTATCGCCGACGTTCGCCTGCACCTCGTGGTACATGTCGAGTTTCGCTTCCAGAATCGATTTCTCGGCGTCGGTCGCGTCCATTAGCGGGAACATGAACGCCTTGCAGGCCTCATAGTCCGCGGCCGGTACGAACGACCAGATACCGGGGTTGTAGCCGAACGCGGGAATCAGGCACTCGGTAAAGATGCGCGACTGCTCGGCCGCGTACAGGTCGTCGACCAGGGCGATAATGTCGCGCACGATGCTCGTGGAGCCGAAAATGCGCGTGAGCACGTCGGTGCCGATGAGCTGCTCGAGCATCCGGTAGAGCCCACCCTCGTCAATTTCCACCTCGCCGCGGAACAGGCGCCCGATGTATTCCAGCCCCGTAAAGGCGCTTGAAACCATCGTGACGTTGGAAATGTCCGCTGTGCCGTACCGCGCAAGATAGGCGGAGACCATCACGCCGCCCATGCTGATGCCGGCGATGGAAACCTTATCGGAGCCGGTCTTTTCCTTGATGTGCTGAATCCATTCGTGGAGCTCGTCGGCGACGT
>CASGAS010000012.1 GCA_949299505.1 uncultured Eubacteriales bacterium | reverse complement strand
CTGCGGCAAAACCCACCTCCCTCGTCAGAGGAAGGAACGGTTATATCTGATTTTTATTTTCATCACAGCCGGGACATCGTTCTTGCCAAAGCCGGTTTTAGGGCGCGAGCTTGCCCCGCCGTATCGCAGAACAGGCGACAACAAAAAACGGGCCGGGAAGGGTATCCTTCCCGGCCCGTTGTATTCCGTTTCCCGGCTGTTGGGTTTCCCCGGCCGCAAGCACGCGGCGGCAGCCTGTAAGCAGCCGGCCGCGCAAACGTATCCGCCGCTTACAGCGTGGCGGCCAGCTGCTTTAAGTACGCCTTGAAGTCCGCGCCGATTTCGGGGTGCTGCAGGGCGACCTCGCAGTTCGCCTGCATGATGCCGAGCTTGTTGCCCATATCGTAGCGCGTGCCGACGAAATCGACGGCGTTTAATTTCCCGCGGCGCGCCAGGTCGAGCATCGCGTCGGTGAAATACACCTCGCCGCTCTTCGGGTCGGCCGGGGTCTTTTCAATCAGGTCGAAAATTTCCGGCGGCATGACGACGCGGCCCAAAATCGAATAGCAGGACATAATCTGCTCGGGCGTGGGCTTTTCGATGATGTTGTGCACCTGCATGACGCGCTCCTCCAAGGGGGTCACGTCGAGTGTGCAGTACTTCGGGACGTCCTTGCGCGGGACCTCCTTGACGCCGACCACGCCGCAGCCGTACTTTTCATACGCGCGGCAAAGCTGCCCGACGACCGGGTCCTCGGAGATGATGACGTCGTCGCCGTACATGACGGCGAACGGCTCGTTGCCGACGAAGCTCTTGGCGCACAGCACCGCGTGGCCAAGGCCCTTGGTCTCCTTTTGGCGGACGTAGTAGATGTTCGCCAGATTCGCGCAGGCCTCGACCTCCTCGAGAATCTTCGCCTTCGACGGGTTGCCCTTGAGCTTTGCTTCCAGCTCAAAGGAATGGTCGAAGTGGTCCTCAATAACGCCCTTGCCGCGGTTCGTGACAATCAGAATGTCCGTAATGCCGGCGGCGACGGCTTCCTCCACAATGTACTGAATGGCGGGCTTGTCCACGATATTGAGCATTTCCTTCGGGACGGCCTTAGAGGCGGGCAGCACGCGCGTGCCAAGACCCGCGG
The DNA here is from genome assembly GCA_949299505.1 of uncultured Eubacteriales bacterium. Lineage (GTDB taxonomy): Bacteria > Bacillota > Clostridia > Oscillospirales > Acutalibacteraceae > Fimenecus. The sequence continues at coordinate 58,950 of CASGAS010000012.1, read as the reverse complement.
CGGGAATGACGGCTTTTGTAACTTTCATGGCGACTCCTCATTTTGAAAAAGATTCTGCGTATAGCTTTATTTTACGACAACAGCGTGAAAAATGCAACCCCGGCGACCTGCTCAAGGACATACAAAATGACCATGGACGCCGCGCAAAAGAGCGCCGACGTGCCGCCGCGCCGCAAAAACATGAGCCGCATCGCTTCGGGGGCGTCGCTTTGCGCGTGAATGGCGGAAAGCTCGCGCGTGACGCGCCGGTAATACAGCGTGTCGGCCGAAAAGGCGGCGGCAAGGTGCAGCGCCAAAGAGCCGATGAGAAACAGCAGGAATTCCGGCGCGGTATACAGGCTTTTCGCCGCGGCCAGATAGGCGGCTTCGGAAATGGCGCCCTCCAAAAACTGCAGCTGCGCGTCGTACAGCGCGCCGAACAGCCCCTGGAAATGCGGCGTCGCCGTGCACAGGCTCAAAAGCAGCTGCAAAACCAGAAAAATCCCGCCCGCAAGATAGACCTTGCGGTAAAAGAACCAGTAGGGGGTAAAGAAGAACGCCGCCCAGTTGAACGAAACCTTTTTGCCCGTCTTTTCCCGCTTGTAAAACTTCGGGATGTACCGCTGCGCCGAAAAGCGCACGAACGCCGCCGTTTCGTCGACCGTCCCGCCGCAAAGCGGCTCGTCGGGCCGGATTTGCACCGTCTGCTGCGGCGCGGCATAGGGCGGCTGCATGTCCGAATGGTACAGCCGTTCGCCGCACTGCAGGCAGACCGGCTCCTGCGCGGGGTTTTCGGCCCCGCAGCGCGGGCAAAAGGTCGTGCGCGCTGCGTTTGCGTCCGCGTTCTGCGTGTTCTGCGCGGCGGGCGGTTCCGGCGCGGGCGCGTCCGGCGTCCAGACATACCCGTCGGCGTGGCGGCTCTCATTCGCACAGCGCCCCACGCTTTCGTAACAGGCGCGGTGGTGCGGCGTACCGCAGACCGGGCAGAAAACGACGTCGTCGCGTTCCGTGAACGCCGCCGAGCAGACCGGGCAGTGCGAACCGGTGATTTGCATAAAAAACCCTCTTTCCAAAGAAAAGGTCAGACTTTGATTTCGACCGTCAGCCCCAGCTCGTCGCGGTACCGCTCGAGAATGGGACGCACGTCGTTTTTCAAAAACTGCTCGACCTGCTCGGGCGCGCGGCCGACGAAGTTCTCGGGGCGAAGCTGCGCGCGCAGCTCTTCAAGCGTCAGGCCGAACGCGTCGTCGGCGGCAATGCGCTCCAAAAGGTCGTTGGGCTTCCCCTCGGTCTTGACGACCGCGCCCGCCGCCATCGAGTGCCTGCGGATGCGTTCGTGCAGCTCCTGGCGGTCGCCGCCCTTTTTGACGGCCTCCATCAGGATGTTTTCGGTCGCCATGAACGGCAGCTCCGCCCACAGGCGGTTTTCAATCATCTTCGGGTACACGACAAGCCCCGAAACGATGTTGATGTACAGCTCCAAAATCGCGTCCGTCGCAAGGAACGCCTCCGGCACCGAAATGCGCTTGTTCGCCGAATCGTCGAGCGTGCGCTCGAACCACTGCGTCGCCGCCGTCACGGCCGGGTTCGTCGCGTCGGCAATGACGTACCGCGCCAAAGACGCGATGCGCTCCGAGCGCATGGGGTTGCGCTTATACGCCATGGCGGACGAGCCGATCTGGTTTTCCTCGAACGGCTCCTCGATTTCCTTGAGGTGCTGCAAAAGCCGCAGGTCGTTGGAGAATTTGTGCGCCGACTGCGCAATCCCCGACAAAACGTAAAGCACCTGGCTGTCAAGCTTGCGCGGGTAGGTCTGCCCCGACACCGGGAACACGCCCGAAAAGCCCATTTTTTCGGCAATCTTTTTGTCGAGCGCCACGCACTTTTCGCCGTCGCCCTCAAACAGCTCCATAAAGCTCGCCTGCGTGCCCGTCGTGCCCTTTGAGCCGAGAAGCCGCATCTGCGACAGCTGGAACTCCAGCGCGGAAAAGTCCATCAAAAGGTCCATCAGCCAAAGGCTTGCGCGCTTGCCGACGGTCGTGGGCTGCGCCGGCTGGAAATGCGTAAAGGCAAGGCAGGGCATGGCCTTGTACGCGTCGGCGAACTTCGCGAGCGCGTCTATGAGGTTGACCATCTTTTTGCGCAGCAGCTTTAAGCCCTCGGTCATCAGAATGACGTCGGTGTTGTCGCCGACATAGCAGGACGTCGCGCCCCAGTGGATGATGCCCTTCGCCTTGGGGCACTGTAAGCCGTAGGCGTAAACGTGGCTCATCACGTCGTGGCGCACCAGACGCTCGCGCGCTTCGGCGTCGGCGTAGTTGATGTCGTCGGCGTGCGCCTTAAGCTCGGCGATTTGCTCGTCGGTAATCGGCAGCCCCAGCTCCTGCTCGCTTTCGGCCAGGGCAATCCAGAGCCGCCGCCAGGTGCGGAACTTGCAGTCCGGCGAAAAGATGTATTTCATTTCGCGGCTCGCGTAGCGGGAATTCAGCGGGCTTTCGTAAACGTCTTTTGCCATAAGGAAACTCCTTTCAGAATACAGAAACCAGAGGCGTGTTCAATGCCGGAACGCGCAGGGGGCGTTTTTCTTTTCCTTGCCGCCGGGGGGTGTGCCCCGCGCACGCCGCCTCTTACACCTGGACGGGTCGGCGCAGCTTGATGTGCACCTCGCGCAGCTGCTGCTCGGAAACGGTGTTCGGCGCGCCCAGCAGCAAATCCTGGGCGTTCGCGTTCATCGGGAACGCAATGACCTCGCGGATATTTTCCTCGCCCTTTAAGAGCATGAGCATCCGGTCGACGCCCGGCGCCATGCCCGCGTGCGGTGGCGCGCCGTAGTGGAACGCCTTAAACAGCGCCCCGAAGCGGCGTTCGACCTCCTCGGCCGAATAGCCCGCCAACGCGAACGCCTTGAGCATCACGTCGGGACGGTGGTTGCGCACCGCGCCGGAGGAGAGCTCGACGCCGTTGCAGACGATGTCGTACTGGTAGGCGAGAATGTCGAGCGGGTCCTGCGTCTCCAGCGCCTCGAGCTCGCCCTGGGGCATCGAGAACGGGTTGTGCGTGAAAATGAGCTTGCCGTCCTCGTCGCGCTCGTACATCGGGAAATCGGTAATAAAGCACAGCTCGAAGCGGTCCTTGTCAATAAGCCCGAGCCGTTCGCCCAACGCCGTGCGAATCTGCCCGGCAAGCGTGTCGACGACCTTCGGCGCGTCGGAAATGAAGAACAGCGTGTCGTCGGGCCGAAGACCCAGGTCCGCCTTGAGCGTCTGCTGCTTATCGTCGGAAAGGAATTTCGCAATGGGGCCCTTGTAAGACCCGTCCTCGAGCACCGTCAGGTACCCGAGCCCCTTCATGCCGATGGATTCGGCGAAGGCGAGCATTTTTTCAAAGAACGACTTGCTCTGCTTCCCCGCCGGGGCGACAATGCCGCGCACCGGGCGGCCCTTAAAGGGCTTGAAGTCCACGTCGGCGAAGAACTCGCTCAAATCGACAATGCGAAGCGGGTTGCGCAAATCCGGCTTGTCGGTGCCGAAGCGCAGCATGGCCTCCTTGTAGGGGATGCGCAGAAACGGCGCGGGGGAAACGGGCTTTCCGCCGCCGAATTTCGCAAACGTATCGTGCAGCACGTCCTCGGCGACGGCGAACACGTCCTCCTGCGTGGCGAACGCCATTTCAAAGTCGAGCTGGTAAAATTCGCCGGGCGAACGGTCGGCGCGCGCGTCCTCGTCGCGGAAGCAGGGGGCGATTTGGAAATATTTGTCAAAGCCCGAGACCATCAGAAGCTGCTTGAACTGCTGCGGCGCCTGGGGCAGGGCGTAAAACTTGCCCTCATGCTTTCTCGAGGGGATGATATAGTCCCGCGCGCCCTCCGGCGACGAGCAGGTGAGGATGGGGGTGTTGATTTCCGGGAAGCCGAGCGACTCCATCTTTTCACGCAGAAAGCGGACGACCTGCGAGCGGAACAGGATATTTTCGTGCACCTTGGGGTTGCGCAGGTCCAAAAAGCGGTACTGAAGCCGCACGTCCTCACGCGTGGCGGTCGAGTCGGCGACCTCAAAGGGCAGGGTGTTTTCGCACGCGCCGAGCACCGTAAGCGACTCGACGTGCACCTCCAGCTGCCCGGTCGGGATTTTCGGGTTGACGGTCTCTTCGTCGCGCCGGACAACCTTGCCCGTCACCGAAACGACGCTTTCCTTGTGCAGGCGCGCAAGCTGCGCTTCGTCGTGAAACACGGTCTGCGTCACGCCGTACTGGTCGCGCAGGTCGACAAACGCCACGCCGCCGTGGTCGCGGATGGTGTCCACCCACCCGGCAAGACGGACGGTCTTGTCGAGGTCCGAGAGCGTCAGCTCCCCGCAGTTGTGCGTTCTGTATGCCATAGTTCGTCCACGTCCTTTTGGAAGAAGCAACGGTTTCGTTGCAAATCCGTTGCAATTTTTCATAGTTTCAAAAGTATAGCATATTTTCGGCGCGATTTCCACACCATTTTGCAAAAAAACATTGTGCTTTGACCGGGTTTCGTGTAAAATGGGGTGCAGCGTGAAGATTTTGACGAAGGAGGCGCGTCATGGCGCAGAACAAAGACCCCAGGCGAGACGACTTCGATACGTTCGAGGATATTTTCAGCGATTCCGGCTCCGGCGAATACGAGGACATTTTCAGCGATTCCGGCGACGCGCCGGACGGCGCGCCCGACGAATTTGAGGACATTTCGAGCGGCCGGCAGGCCGAGGACGACCTGCCCGACGCGTCCGCGGACCCCTACGCCGGCTTTTTTGACGACGACGCGCTTTCCCCGCCGCTGTCCGAGCCCGAGCCCTACCGCCGCGCGGTCAACACGAACCCGCAGCCCGAGCCTTACAGCTACCGCTATTCGCAGCGCGACGAAAAACGCACCCGCGCGCGCAACGGCGACGAGATTTATTCGGGCCGCGAAAAGGCCGAAAAGCCCAAGCGCCGGCCGAAGCACGTTGTGCGCAAGGTTCTGGCGGCGCTGCTGGCGCTGGTGCTGGTGCTTGTGGGCGCGGGCGTCGGCTGGGGCTACACGAAGGTCAAGGGGATTCTTGACGTCGTCAACTATGCGCCCTTGGGGCCGAACGAATACGTCGCCACGGCCGACCTGCGTTCCGCCGCGGGGATTCGCAACATCCTGTTTATCGGCGTGGACGCGCGCGAGGGCGAGGACGTGCAGAAGACCCGGTCGGACACGATGATGCTCGTGACGCTCGACACGACCCACGAGCAAATCAAGCTCACGTCCTTTTTGCGCGATTTGTATGTGGAAATTCCCGGCTACCGCGAGGACAAGCTCAACGCCGCGCACAGCCGCGGCGGCACGCAGCTGCTGGTCGATACGCTCGAATACGATTTCGGCGTGGACATTGACAACTATGTGCTCGTCAGCTTTGACATGTTTACCGGCATTATCGACGCGCTGGGCGGCGTGGATGTGGAAATCACCGAGCGGGAAGCGAAATACATCAACAGCGGCGACCATATGGACGCGGCGGCGGGCGAGGCGTTCGCCGGCGTGACGCTCACCGCGGGCGAGCAGCATTTTACGGGCGCGCAGGCGCTCTGGTACAGCCGCATCCGCTATCTCGACAGCGACTTTTACCGCACCGAACGCCAGAGAAAGGTGATTTCGGCCGTCGTGCGCAAGGCCGCGACGTCGTCGCCCATGACGCTGCTTTCAATGCTCGAGGCGGTCATGCCGATGGTGCAGACCGACCTTACCTCCGACGAGCTGATGGAGCTCGGCACGCACGCGCTTCGCTACGTCGGCTACGACATCGCGCAAATGCAGGTCCCCGTGGACGGCGAGTACCGCAACGCCCGCCGCCGCAGCCAGTCCGTTTTGCTGCCCGACATGGAGGCGAACCGCCGCGCGTTCCAGGACTTCGTCTTTAACCGCGCCGAGGTGGAAGAGGCCACGACCGAAAAGGGCGCGTAAAATGCGGCGCCCGAATCCGGCGGATTTCCGTGCCCGCCCGAGTGGGATTGGGAAACAAGACTGTTTTCGGCGGTGTAGATATTGAAAATCAGAAGAAACCCTTTGCCCCCTCTGACGAGGGGGCTGGATTGGCGAGCAAAGCGAGCCAAGACTGGGGGGAGAGATACGCTAAACTTTCCTTTTCTGTATCTCTCCCTCCGTCTTTGCGGCGAAAATTTCGCCGCAAATCCACCTCCCTCGTCAGAGGGAGGAAAGGTTATTTCTGACTTTTGGTTTCGTCGCCGCCGGGACGTGCGCCCGCCCTCCGTTTTTCATTCCTCCTTTTTATTCTTGCCCGCCCCTGCGGCGGGACGCAAAATTTCTTTCCCGAACGCTTGAAAAAACGCGCGAAACGGTTGCAATTTCCGGGGGAATTATGCTACAATGAACGAAGATTGTGTTTAGAATGCCGGGCGTTCCGGCGCAAAAGGAGCACCGTATGAAACACGCATCCCTGCCGCTTTGCGGCGAATTTACCGTCGGCGACGTGGACAAACGCATTTTCGGCTCTTTTATTGAGCATCTCGGCCGCGCGGTGTACGGCGGCATTTATGAGCCGGGCCACCCGGCGGCGGACGCGGAGGGCTTCCGCACGGACGTGCTCGACGCGGTGCGCGAGCTGCGTGTGCCCATTGTGCGCTACCCCGGCGGCAACTTCGTTTCCGGCTACAACTGGGAGGACGGCGTCGGCCCGGTCGAAAAACGGCCGAAAAAGCTCGAGCTTGCCTGGGGCGTGACCGAACCGAACCTCTTTGGCACCAACGAATTCATGTCCTGGTGCAAAAAGGCCGGCACGGACTGCATGATGGCGGTGAACCTGGGCCTGCGCGGCGCCGAGGCGGCGCGCAACCTGGTTGAATACTGCAACCACCCGTCCGGCTCTTACTACAGCGACCTGCGCATTGCCCACGGTTATAAGGCGCCGCACAACGTCAAGCTCTGGTGCCTGGGCAACGAGATGGACGGCGACTGGCAGATCGGCCACAAGACCGCCTACGAATACGGCCGCGCCGCCGCCGAGGCCGCCAAGGTCATGCGCTGGACCGACCCGTCCATTGAGCTGGTGCTCTGCGGCAGCTCGAACGGGCACACCGCGACCTTCGGCGACTGGGAAACCGAGACGCTCTCGCTTGCGTACGACAAAATCGATTACGTCTCCCTGCACCAGTATTACGACAACAAAACCGGCGACTCGCCGAGCTTCCTTGCCAAAAACATGGCGATGGACGACTTCATCCGCACGGTCGTCGCGATTTGCGACTACATGCAGGGCAAGCGCCATTCCAAAAAGAAGATTCACCTGTCGTTTGACGAGTGGAACGTCTGGTACCACTCGAACGACGACCCGGTCGAGCGCTGGAGCTTTGCGCCGCACCAGCTCGAGGACGTTTACAATTTTGAAGACGCGCTGCTCGTCGGGCTTATGCTCATTACGCTGCTGCGCCACGCCGACCGCGTCAAAATCGCCTGCCTTGCGCAGCTGGTCAACGTCATTGCGCCCATTATGACCGAAACCGGCGGCGGCATGTTCCGCCAGACCATTTTTTACCCGTACCTGCACGCGTCGCTCTATGGCCGCGGGACGGTGCTGCAAACGCCCATCTCCTGCCAGAAGCACGACACCAGGGAATTTACCGACGTGCCCGACCTCGACGGCGTGGCGGTGCTTTCCGAGGACAAAACCGAGCTTACCGTGTTCGCGGTCAACCGCGACTTTGAATCGGATTACGCGCTCGAGCTGCGGCTGCTTGATATGGACGGCTTCGCGCCGGTCGAGCACCTGGAGCTTGCGGGCTTCGATTTGAAGGCGGCCAACGGCTTCGCCGCGTCGCCCGTCCGCCCGTCGGCGGCGCCGCTGCCCGAAACGGACGGCAAAACCGCGACCGCGCGGCTGCGTCCGCTTTCCTGGAACGTCATCCGGTTCCGGAAAGCCGCGAAATAAAGTGCAAGACAAAAACGTATAGGAGGCACCCTTATGGCAAAATGTCCCAACTGCGGCCGAAAGCTGAAATGGTACAACGTGCGCGCCGAATGTCCGGACTGCGGCGCCAACATCCCGAACTACAACTGGGAGGGCCGGCTCGAGGCCGACGCCGACGCCGCCGAGACCGCGTTCGCGCGGCTGCATTACCGGCTCGACAATTTCAAAAGCGCCACCGTCGGCTCGCCGCTGCGCATCGTGCGCCTGGTCGTGACGCTGCTGCCCCTGGTCGCGCTTGTGGTGCCGCTTTTGAACGCGACGCTCACCTTCCCGCTCTATGAGAACACGGGCTCCATCTCCTTTTTGACGTTCGTGCTCGATTATCTGACAAAATTTGACATCGGCTCGGTCCTGAAACTCGTGTCCGGCGAAATTCTGGGCGGGCTGTTTTTAAGCTTGGTGCTCGCCATGGTGTTCGCCCTGCTCGCCGTCGCCGCCGGGGTTATCAACTTCTTCGTGGTGCTGCTGGGCGCGATTAACTTAAACTGGCTGCCGAACGTCCTTTTGAACGTCGTGAGCCTTGTGAGCTGGGGCCTTTCCGCGCTGTTTTTGCAGCAGTTCACCGCCGGCGCCGCCGAAACGACCCTCGGGCTCTTTTCCGGCTCGGTTTCGCCGTGGTACCTGTTGGGGATTGGCCTGTTCCTTTTGGATTTGGTGATTGACATCGTCGTCGGCGTCAGCCTGCGCAAGCAGAAAAAGACGCAGCCGACCATCGACGAAGCCGTGCAGAACGAGCTTCGCGAGCTGCGCGAACGCGAAATGGAGCAGGCGACCGAGATTGCCTGAGCGCCGCGCACCAAAACCGCATAGCCCACCGTCCCGGCCCGCGCCCTGCGCGCGCCGGGATTTTTTTGCGCCCGGGGGCGATGGAAATAAAAAATCAGCACTCTTCTTTCCTCCCTCTGACGAGGGAGGTGGCAAAACGGAACGAAGTGACGTTTTGACGGAGGGAGAGATACAGAAACGGGAAGTTTGCCGTATCTCTCCCCCAGTCTTGGCTCGCTTTGCTCGCCAATCCAGCCCCTGACGGGGGCCGTCCCCTTTGTCCGCTGCGCGGACATTTCCCCGCACTGCGGGGAATCACCCTCGTCAGAGGGGGCAAAGGGTTTCTACTGATTTTATACTATCTGCACCGCCGGAAACGGCCGGGCAACCAGCTGCTGTTTCCCACGGCGGGGAATCCCGGTTATCTGCGCGGCGGGGGCAGAGGTATACCATTATATATATTATGCATGTCGGCCGAACGGTGCGGCGGGCGGCGGGCCAAAAGGGAACGGTGCGGCAGACGGTGGGACGAAAGAGAACGGCGGCGGGCGACGAACGCCCATTCCCCCGGCGGCGTGCGAGAATTTTTCGCCGGGACGGCCGGCGGCGCGCCGCGTGAGACGCAGAAAACCACTACATCTTGTGGTCAAAATTTCCCAAAACCGATTCTCCGAAAAAAGTTTGGAATTTCGGCTGTTTGCACGAACTTTTTTAGAAAAACTTGTTGCATTTTCCAAAAGGGTATGGTAGAATACCAAGGCACGCGTGGAAAAGGGACAGCCATGCCCTTTTTGCGCGGTTGATATGCGATGATGCGGTAGGTGGCTACACACAGCTGTAGGGAATTACCGCGGAGTATGTCCGATTCCAAACCGGGCGACCCATACTGTCCCGTCCGAAGGCGGCTTGCGCGCTTTTGGGGGACTGTGCGCGCATTCTGCGCCGTCCGAAAAACGCTGGTTTTTCGGTTTTTTGTTCGGGAGGAAGAAAACACCCGGCAACGTTGCAGAAAAGCGCTTGCCCTACTTAACTTAAAGGAGGCAAAAAACATGGCTGCACAGAAAGGCAAAAAGATTCGTATTCGCTTGAAGGGTTACGACCACGACCTTGTGGACCGTGCTTCGGAGCGCATCGTCGAGACCGCCAAGCGCACCGGCGCGCAGGTCTCCGGCCCCGTTCCGCTGCCCACCGAAAAGGAAGTCGTTACCATCCTGCGCGCGGTCCACAAGTACAAGGACAGCCGCGAGCAGTTCGAGCAGAGAACGCACAAACGGCTCATCGACATCCTCAGACCTTCGAACAAGACCGTCGAAGCGCTGACGAACCTTGAGCTTCCCGCGGGCGTGGATATCGAGATTAAGCTGTAAGGCGCTCGAGACGGCCCACAGGTCAAGTTGGCTTGCGCCAACCAATAACCAAAGGAGGAAACAAACATGCAAAAAGGTCTTATCGGAAAAAAGGTCGGCATGACCCAGCTGTTCGATGAAAACGGCAAGGTCATCCCCGTCACCGTTGTGGAGGCGGGACCGTGCGTTGTCGTGCAGAAGAAGACCGTGGAAAAGGACGGCTACGCGGCCGTGCAGGTCGGCTTCGGCGACGTAAAAGTCACCCGCGTCAACAAGCCCCTTGCCGGGCACTTCAAGAAGGCGGACGTCGCGCCGAAAAAGGTGCTGAAGGAATTCCGCCTGAAAGACACCGAAAGCCTCAACGTCGGCGACATTCTGAAGGCCGACGTCTTCGCCGCGGGCGACCGCGTGGACGTGGTCGGCACCTCGAAGGGCAAGGGCACGGCCGGCGCGATTAAGCGCTGGAACTTCGGCCGCCTCAAGGAGTCCCACGGTACGGGCCCCGTCGCCCGTCATGCGGGTTCTCTGGGCGCGTGCTCGGACCCGTCGCGCGTCTATAAGGGCAAAAAGCTCGCCGGCCATCTCGGCGCCGAGCGGGTTACGATTCAGAACCTCGACGTCGTCAAGGTCGACGCCGACAACAACCTCATCGCCGTCAAAGGCGCTATCCCCGGCCCCCGTGGCGGGATTGTGGTCCTTGCCGACACGGTGAAGAAGTAAGGAAGGAGTGTTTGAAATGACGAAAATCGCAGTTCTCGATAAGGCCGGCAAAAAAGTCTCCGACCTTACGCTCAACGAAAGCGTCTTCGCGATTGAGCCCAACGAATCTGCCATGCACCTGATGGTCTTAAGCTATCTGGCTGCGCAGCGGCAGGGCACGCAGTCGACCCGCACTCGTTCCGAGGTTTCCGGCGGCGGCAAGAAGCCGTGGCGCCAGAAGGGCACCGGCCGCGCCCGCCAGGGTTCGACCAGAGCGCCCCAGTGGACGCACGGCGGCATCGCGTTAGGCCCGAAGCCGCGCGAATACGGCCTGGACGTGAACAAAAAGGTCCGCCGTCTTGCCATGCGCTCGGCGCTGTCCGCCAAGGTTGCGGCCGGCGAGATGATTGTGCTTGACGACTTCGGTCTCGACGCGATTAAAACGAAGGACGTTGCGGCGGTGCTTGCGGCCGTGAAGGCGGACGCGAAAACGCTTATCGTCCTGCCCGAAAAGAACGACGTCGTGTACAAGAGCGCGCGCAACCTCGAAAAGACGAACGTTTCCCTCGTCAGCACGCTGAACGTCTACGACATCCTCAACTGCAACACGATTGTGGTGCTCAAGGACGCCGTGGCAAAGATCGAGGAGGTTTACGCATCATGAAACTTGCCCAGGACATCATCCTGCGCCCCGTCATCACCGAAGAGAGCATGGCGGGCCAGGCGCTGAAAAAGTATACGTTTGAAGTCGCGAAGGACGCGACCAAGCCGGAGGTAAAGGCCGCCGTCGAGCAGCTGTTCGGCGTGAAGGTGCAGAAGGTCAACACCCTGCGCGTGCGCGGCCACCTGCGCCGCTACGGCCGCTTTGAGGGCTACACGGCCTCCTGGAAAAAGGCGGTCGTCACCCTTACTGAGGACTCCAAGACCATCGAGTTCTTCGACGGTATGATGTAAGACACCTGACGATAATGTATGGAGCTGCGGCATGGCTCCGCTAAATCGTTCCAGAGGAGAGTGAAACAAATGTCGATTAAAGTTTACAAGCCGACTACGAACGCGCGCCGCAACATGTCGGTTACGGATTATTCCGAGCTTTCAAAGAACGGCCCCGAAAGAAGCCTGCTTGCCCCGCTCAACAAAAAGGCGGGCCGCAACAGCTACGGCCGCATCACCGTCCGCCATCGCGGCGGCGGCAACCGCAGAAAATACCGCATCATCGACTTCAAGCGCGATAAGGTCGATATGCCCGCTACCGTGCTCACCCTCGAGTACGACCCGAACCGCTCGGCGCACATTGCGCTCGTGCAGTACGCGGACGGCGAAAAGCGCTACATCCTTGCGCCCGCCGGCCTGAAGGTCGGCGACAAGGTCGAGGCCGGCGCTTCGGCGGACATCAAGGTGGGCAACGCCCTGCCGCTTTCCGCCATTCCGACCGGTACGATGATCCACAACGTGGAGCTGTACCCCGGCCGCGGCGGCCAGCTGGCCCGCGCCGCCGGCAACGCCGCGCAGCTGATGGCGAAGGAGGGCGCGTACGCGCTGCTTCGTCTGCCGTCCGGCGAGCTTCGCAACGTCTCCGCGCAGTGCTTCGCGACCATCGGCACCGTCGGCAACGCGGACCATGAAAACGTCAAAATCGGTAAGGCCGGCCGCACCCGCCACCTGGGCGTGCGCCCGACCGTCCGCGGTTCCGTTATGAACCCGAACGACCACCCGCACGGCGGCGGCGAGGGCAAATCGCCCGTCGGCCGTCCCGGCCCGTGCACGCCGTGGGGCAAGCCCGCGCTCGGCTATAAGACCAGAGCCAAGAAGAACCGCTCCGATAAGTTTATCGTGAAGCGCCGCAACGGCAAATAAGCCGAAAGGAGTGTAGAGCATGAGCAGAAGCGTTAAAAAAGGACCGTACGTTGCCCCGAAGCTGTTGGCGCGCGTACAGAAGATGAATGAAGCCGGCGAAAAGATCGTTTTGAAGACCTGGAGCCGCAGCTCGACTATATTCCCGGACTTTGTCGGCCACACCTTTGCCGTTCATGACGGGCGCAAGCATGTGCCGGTGTATGTCACGGAGGACATGGTCGGCCACAAGCTCGGCGAGTTCGCGCCGACGCGGACGTTCCGCGGCCATGCGGGGTCGAAGACCTCGAACAACGGCAAGTAAGCCGAAAGGAGTGTAACGAATGGAAGCAATTGCAAAAGCCAACCATGTGCGCATTGCCCCCCGCAAGGTCAAGATTGTTCTGGACCTCATCCGGAACAAGCCCTGCGACGAGGCGGCGGCGATCCTCAAGTTCACACCCAAGGCTGCGTGCGAGCCGCTTGGAAAGCTGCTGAAATCCGCTATGGCGAACGCTGAAATGAAGGATATGGACACCTCGCGTCTGTATGTCGCCGCGTGCCGTGTCGATCAGGGCCCGACCCTCAAGCGCATCCGTCCGCGGGCGCAGGGCCGCGCATACCGAATCAACAAGAAGACTTCGCACATTACGCTTGTGCTGAAGGAAGCGGAATAAGCGGGGAGGTACACAATGGGACAGAAAGTGAATCCCACCGGTCTTCGCATCGGTGTCATCAAAAACTGGGAGTCGCGCTGGTATGCCGATAAAAAGAATTTCGGCGACACGCTGATCTCCGACAACAAGCTGCGCACCTATCTCCTCAAGACGCTTGCCCCCGCGGGCGTGCCGAAGGTGGAGATCGAGCGCGATTCGAAGCGCGTGCGCATCAACATCCACTGCGCAAAGCCCGGCATGGTTATCGGCAAGGGCGGCGCGGAAATCGAAAAGCTCAAGGCGACCTGCAAAAAGATGCTCGGCGGCGACAAGGATGTCTACATCAACATCGTCGAAATCAAGCAGCCGGACTTAAACGCCCAGCTGGTTGCGGAAAGCATCGCGTCGCAGCTCGAGCGCCGCATTTCGTTCCGCCGTGCGCTTAAGCAGAGCATCAGCCGTACAATGAAGCTCGGCGCCAAGGGCATTAAGACCCAGGTCAGCGGCCGTTTGGGCGGCGCGGAAATCGCGCGCACCGAGCACTACCACGAAGGGACCATCCCGCTGCAGACCATCCGTGCGGACATCGACTACGGCTTCGCCGAGGCGAAGACGACCTACGGCCGCATCGGCGTCAAGGTCTGGATCTACAAGGGCGAAGTCCTGCATGATACGCGGAGAACTTCCCGCAGAGAAGGAGGCGCGAAATAATGCTGCTGCCGAAGAGAGTCAAATACCGCAGAGTCCACCGTGGGCGTCTGACCGGTAAAGCCGCCAGAGGCACCAAAGTCAGCTACGGCGATTTCGGCCTTGTGTCTTTGGAGCCCGCCTGGATTACGTCCAATCAGATTGAAGCCGCCCGTATCGCCATGACGCGTTACATCAAGCGCGGCGGTCAGGTCTGGATTAAGATTTTCCCCGACAAGCCCATTACCGAAAAGCCCGCCGAGACCCGCATGGGTTCCGGTAAAGGCTCGCCCGAGTACTGGGTCGCGGTCGTCAAGCCCGGCCGCGTTATGTTCGAGATCGCCGGCGTTCCCGAGGAGACCGCGCGCGAGGCCATGCGCCTTGCCGCCAACAAGCTCCCCGTGAAATGCAAGTTCGTTTCCAAGGCACAGCAGGAAGAGGAAGGTGAGCAGGCATGAAAGCAAGTGAACTGAGAAAACTCTCCCCTTCGGAGCTCGACAAGAAGCTGCTCGAGCTCAAAGACGAGCTGTTCAAGCTGCGCTTTCAGCAGGCGGTCAACCAGCTCGACAACCCGATGCGCATTTCCGCCGTCAAAAAAGACATCGCGCGCGTAAAGACCATCCAGCGCGACGTCGAGCTGCACGGCGCGCAGTCGTAATAAGGAGGGCACACGAAAATGAGCGAAAGAAACCTCAGAAAAACGCAGGTCGGCATTGTGACCAGCGACAAAATGGACAAAACCGTTGTGGTCTCCATCAAGGACAGAGTCCAGCACCCGCTGTATAAGAAGATCGTCAACCGCACGGTCAAAATCAAGGCGCACGACGAGAAAAACGAGTGCGGCGTCGGCGACCGCGTGCTGGTTATGGAAACGCGTCCGCTCTCTAAGGACAAGAGATGGCGCGTGGCCCAGATTATCGAGAAAGCGAAGTAATTTCTAAGGAGGGAATTCCTGTGATCCAACAACAGACTTACCTCAAAGTGGCGGACAACACCGGCGCGAAAGAAATTATGTGCATTCGCGTTCTCGGCGGGTCCGGCAGAAGGTATGCCAATATCGGCGACGTGATTGTCGCTTCCGTTAAAAAGGCAGCACCCGGCGGCGTTGTGAAAAAAGGCGACGTCGTCAAGGCCGTGGTCGTGCGTTCGGCCAGCGGCGTGCGCCGCGACGACGGGACGTACATCCGGTTCGATGAAAACGCCGCCGTCCTTATTAAAGAAGACAAGAACCCCAGAGGCACCCGTATCTTTGGGCCGGTCGCAAGAGAGCTTCGCGACAAGGATTACATGAAAATCCTGTCTCTTGCGCCCGAAGTGCTGTAAGGGAGGAACGAACGATGGCTAAAGTACATGTGAAAACCGGCGACACCGTGGTCGTCATCAACGGCAAGAATCGCGGCAAGCAGGGCAAGGTCATGCAGGTCGCGCCGGCCGAGGGCAAAGTGATTGTCGAAGGCGTCAACGTCGTCACAAAGCACGTTAAGCCCCGCAAGGTCGGCGAGCCCGGCGGTCTTATCAAGGCCGAAAGCGCCCTGTACGCCGACAAGGTCCAGCTCGTCTGCCCGAAGTGCAGCAAGCCCACGCGCGTGGGCCGCGAGGGCACCGGCAAGGACAAAAAGCGCGTCTGCAAGAAATGCGGCGCCAAGATTGATTAAGGGAGGGACATAACACGATGGCAGCAAGACTCAAGGAAAAATATGCTTCTGAGATCGCGCCCGCGCTCCAGAAGAAGTTCGGCTACAAAAGCGTTATGCAGATCCCGAAGCTTGACAAGATCGTCATCAACGTCGGCTGCGGCGAAGCCCGCGACAACTCCAAGGTGCTTGACGGCGTGATGAAGGACCTTTCCCAGATCACCGGCCAGAAGCCCGTCGCCTGCAAGGCGAAGAAGTCCGTTGCGAACTTCAAGCTGCGCGAGGGCATGACCATCGGCGCGAAGGTGACGCTGCGCGGCGAGCGGATGTATGAATTCCTCGACCGCTTCTTCAACCTGGCGCTGCCGCGCGTGCGCGACTTCCGCGGGATTAACCCCGACTCGTTCGACGGCCGCGGCAACTATTCGATGGGCGTGCGCGAGCAGCTGATCTTCCCGGAAATTGAGTACGACAAGATCGACGCGGTCCGCGGCATGGACATCTGCTTTGTGACCACCGCCCAGACGGACGAGGAAGCGCGCGAGCTGCTGACGCTCCTCGGCGCGCCGTTTGCGAGATAAGGAGGGATATTCGTGGCCAAGAAATCTATGAAAGTCAAGCAGGCCCGTCCTGCGAAGTATTCGACCAGAGCGTACAACAGATGCAAAATCTGTGGTCGGCCGCATGCCTATCTCCGCAAGTACGGCGTATGCCGCATCTGCTTTAGGGAACTGGCGCACAAGGGCCAGATCCCCGGTGTCAAGAAAGCCAGCTGGTAAGCGGGCGAGATCTAAGGAGGAACAGTATGCAAATCACGGATTCCATCGGTGATATGCTCACCCGGATTCGCAACGCGAGCTCGGCCAAGCACGACACCGTAAAGGTCCCCGCGTCCAACATGAAGAAGGCGATCGCGCAGATCCTCAAGGACGAGGGCTATATCAAGGATTTCAAAGTGGAAGAGGACGGCAAGCAGGGCGTCATTGAGATTACCCTCAAGTACGGCGCCAACCGCACGTCCGTCATTACGGGTCTTCGCCGTGTTTCGAAGCCCGGTCTTCGCATCTACACCAACTGCGAAGATATGCCGAAGGTCATGCGCGGCCTGGGCGTGGCGATTCTGTCCACGTCGAAGGGCGTCATGACGGACCGCGAGGCGCGCAAGGCCAATGTCGGCGGCGAAGTTCTCGCGTACATCTGGTAAGGAGGGAATCGGTATGTCCAGAATCGGAAGACAGCCTATTGCTGTTCCGGCCGGCGTCGACGTCAAAATCGACGGCAGCACGGTCACCGTCAAGGGCCCCAAGGGTTCCCTTACCAGAACGGTGCACAGCAATATGCACGTTGCGCTTGAGGACGGCGCCATTGTGGTGACCCGTCCGGATGAAACCAATCTCAACAAATCCCTGCACGGGCTTACCCGCACGCTGCTGCACAACATGGTTGTCGGCGTAACCGAGGGCTTCAAAAAGGAGCTTGAGGTCAACGGCGTCGGCTACCGTGCCGCAAAGCAGGGCAAGGACCTGGTTCTTAACATCGGCTATTCGCACCAGGTGACGATGTCCGAAACCGACGGCATCTCCATCGAAGTGCCCGCGCCGAACAAAATCGTCATTTCCGGGCCCGACAAGCAGAAGGTCGGCCAGTTTGCCGCCGAAGTGCGCGAGAAGCGTCCGCCGGAGCCGTATAAGGGCAAGGGCATTAAGTACGCCGACGAGCACATCCGCCGCAAAGAGGGCAAGGCCGGTAAGGGCGGCAAGTAAGAGCAAAGGAGTGAAAAGCTATGGTTAACAGACCCGATACCAACAAGGCGCGCTTAAAGCGCCACAAAAGAGTCCGCGCGAAGGTCTCCGGCACCGCCGCGTGCCCGCGCCTGGACGTTTTCCGTTCACTCCAGCACATTTACGCGCAGCTCATTGACGACGTGGCGGGCGTGACGCTTGTGTCCGCTTCCACGACCGAAAAGGACTTTACGGCTTACGGCGGCAATGTGGACGCCGCCCGCGAGGTGGGCAAGCTGCTTGCCGCCCGCGCGGCCGAAAAGAACATCAAGGACTGCGTGTTTGACCGCGGCGGCTATGTGTATCACGGCCGCGTCGCAGCGCTCGCAGAAGGCGCCCGTGAGGGCGGTCTGAACTTCTGAGAAAGGAGAAACGGAAAATGGCAAAAAGAATTGACGCCTCCGCTATGGAGCTGGAAGAAAGAGTCGTTGCGATCAACCGTGTTTCCAAGACCGTCAAGGGCGGCCGTATCATGAAGTTCTCCGCGCTGGTCGTGGTCGGCGACAAGAACGGCATCGTGGGCTTCGGCCTGGGCAAATCGGGCGAAGTGCCGGACGCCATTCGCAAGGGCATTGAAAACGCCAAGAAGAATTTGATTCAGGTTGCGCTCAAGGGCACGACCATCCCGCACGAAATCGTCGGCAAATACGGCGCCGGCGTGGTGCTGATGAAGCCCGCCGCCCCCGGTACCGGCGTTATCGCCGGCGGCCCGGTCCGCGCGGTCGTCGAAGTGGTCGGCATTAAGGACATCCGCTCGAAGGCGCTGCGCTCGAACAACCCGTGCAACGTCGTGCGCGCCACGATTGACGGGCTTTCCCGGCTTCGCAACGCCGAGACGGTCGCCGCGGTGCGCGGCAAGGCCGTTAAGGAAATTTTGGAGTAAGGAGGGGCAGATATGGCAAACGTAACCGTTACGCTCAAAAAGAGCCTGATTGGCAGCAAGAAGGACCAAATCGCCACTGCCCACGCTCTGGGCCTGCGCAAAATCGGGGATACGGCTTCCCAGCCCGACAACCCGCAGACGCAGGGTAAGATCCGCAAGATCGCGCATCTTGTGGAGGTCACAAGCGCGTAAGGAGGTGCAACAATGAAACTGCATGAACTTTCTCCCGCAGAGGGCTCGAGAAAAGCCTCCAAGCGGATCGGCCGCGGCGCTGCCTCCGGGCAGGGCAAAACGGCCGGCAAGGGCCACAAGGGCCAAAAGGCCCGCGCGGGCCGCGGGATGCGCCCCGGCTTTGAAGGCGGCCAGATGCCGCTGCAGCGCCGCGTCCCGAAGCGCGGTTTCCACAACATTTTCGCCAAGGAGATTGCTTCCGTCAACGTCTCCGCACTTGAGCGCGTGTTCGCCGACGGCGACGCCGTCACGGTGGAAGCGCTCGTTGAAAAGGGCCTTGTCAAAAAGGTCGGCGACGGCGTGAAGATTCTCGGCAACGGGGACCTCACCAAGAAGCTGAACGTCACGGCGCACGCCTTTTCCGAGGCTGCGAACGAGAAAATCGAAGCCGCCGGCGGAAAGGCTGAGGTGATCGGCTGCTGCTGCAGACCTTCGTAAACGCCTGGACGATTGCCGATTTGCGCAAGAAGATGCTCTACACCGCGCTCATCATCCTGATCTTCCGTATCGGCGCCGCGCTCCCCGTTCCCTTTACGGACCTCGCGGACGGTCTCATCACCGACCCCGACGCCAACAACTTCATGGCCTATCTGAGCATGATGACCGGCGACGCGTTCAACTACGGTACGCTGTTCGCCATGTCCATCACGCCCTACATCAACGCCTCCATCATCATCCAGCTGCTGACCGTCGCCATTCCGGCGCTGGAACGGCTGGCGAAGGAGGGCGAAGAGGGCCGCAAGAAGCTGTCCGCCATTACCCGCTACAGCGCGGTGGCGCTTGCCGCCCTGCAGAGCACGGCGTACTACTTCTTCATCCGCTCGCAGGGCTACCTGTCGGTCTCGGCCGACGGCGCCGCGTACACCGGCTTCTTCGCCGTGTTCCAGGCGCTGGTCATTATCCTCTGCTACACCGCGGGCGCCACGCTGTTGATGTGGCTCGGTGAGCAGATCAACGAAAAGGGCATCGGCAACGGCATTTCCATCATCCTGTTTGCCGGCATCGTTTCGCGTATGCCCACCACGCTTTACAACCTCTGGTCCTACGTCAACCGCGGCGGCGCGTATATCCCGCTGGCCATTATCGCCATCGTTTCGATGCTTTTGATGATTGCCTTCATTGTGTGGATGGACAACGCCGAACGCCGCATCCCCGTCCAGTACGCGAAGCGCGTCGTCGGGCGGAAAATGTACGGCGGCCAGAACACGCATATTCCGATTAAGGTCAACATGTGCGGCGTGCTCCCGGTCATTTTCGCTTCGTCGATTCTGTCCCTGCCGCCCACCATCCAGATGTTCGTGACGCTCGAGCCCGACGAAAGCGGCTGGGACGCGTTCTGGCAGGGGTTCTTCGACATCTTCCAGACCACCCACTGGGCGTACGTCATCATGTACTTCCTGCTCATCATCTTCTTCGCCTATTTCTATGCGGCCATCCAGTACAACCCCATCGAAATGGCGAATAACATCCGCCGCAACAGCGGTGCGATTCCGGGCATCCGTCCCGGCAAGCCCACGTCGGACTACATCGCGAAGATTCTGCACAAGATTACGCTCTTGGGCGCGCTTCTGCTGTCGGTCGTGGCGCTGTACCCGCTTTTGTTCTCGCAGATTACGGCTCTGTTTGACAAGCAGGTCAACCTGACCATGGGCGGCACGTCCGTCATCATTATGGTCGGCGTTGCGCTGGAAACGGTCAAGCAGCTCGAAAGCCAGATGATGATGCGCCACTACAAAGGCTTCCTGGATTAAGAAAGGACAGACACTTTATGAACCTGATTTTACTCGGCGCGCCGGGCGCGGGCAAGGGCACGCAGGCGGAAAAAATCTGCGAAAAGCTCTCCATCCCGGCCATCTCGACGGGCAACATGCTGCGCGAAGCGATGGCGAACGGCACCGAAATGGGGCTTAAAGCTAAATCCTTCATCGACGCGGGCAAGCTGGTCCCCGACGAGGTCGTCATCGGCATCATTCGCGAGCGCCTGCAGGCGCCGGACTGCAAAAACGGCTTCATCCTGGACGGCTTCCCCCGCACGATCCCGCAGGCCGAAGCGCTCGACGAAATGGGCGTGCGCATCGACCGCGTTCTTGACATCGAAGTACCCGACGAAAAAATCGCCGCCCGCCTTTCCGGCAGACGCGTATGCTTAAAGTGCGGCGCGACCTACCACGTCGAGTACAAGCCGTCGAAGACCGAGGGCGTTTGCGACGTCTGCGGCGAAAAACTGGTCCAACGTAAGGACGACATGCCCGAGACCGTGCTCGACCGGCTCAAGACCTATCATGAGCAGACCGAGCCGCTCAAAGACTACTACGCGGCAAAAGGCATTTTGCGCGTTGTCGAAGGGCAGGAGGCGGTCGCCGATACGACCGCGCTCACCATGCAGGCGCTGGAGGCTTAAGCGAAATGATTGTGCTGAAAACGGCACGGGAATTGGAGCTCATCCGCAAGGCCTGTATTATCTCCGCGGAAGCGCTGCAGATAGCGGGCGAAGCGGTCAAGCCGGGGGTCACGACCTACGAAATTGACCGCATCGCCTACGAGTACATCAGGAAGCAGGGCGCCGAGCCCAACTTCCTGCACTTGTACGGCTTTCCCGCTACTGCGTGCATTTCCATAAATGACGAGGTCATTCACGGCATTCCAAGCAAAAAGCGCGTCGTCCGCGAGGGCGACATCGTCAGCATCGACCTTGGCGCCAAGGTGGACGGATACAACGGCGACAACGCCGCCACTTTCGCTGCGGGGCAGATATCCCCCGAGGCGAAGCGGCTGTGCGACACGACCGAGGAGAGCCTGTACAAGGGCATTGAGGCGGCGGTCGCGGGCGGCAGGCTCGGCGATATCGGTTCGGCGGTGCAGACCTATTGCGAGGAACGCGGCTACGGCGTCGTCCGGGAATACACCGGGCACGGCGTCGGCGCCAAGCTGCATGAAGACCCCAGCGTACCGAATTTCGGCACCCCCGGACGGGGCGTGCGCCTGTTGCCGGGCATGGTCATTGCCATTGAACCCATGATAAACCAGGGGGATAAGGCGGTGCGGCAAATGCCCGACGGCTGGACGGTCAAGACCCGGGACGGTTCGCTGTCCGCCCATTTCGAGCATACCGTCGCCATCACCGCGAACGGGCCCGTGATTTTAACCCGGGCCTGACGGAGGGCTTTTGTATGACGGAATGGAAACGGGGCCAGGTCGTCCGCGCGCTGCGCGGGCGCGAAGCCGGACGGCTTTTGTGCGTCGTCGGCACGGCACAGACCCGTGTGCTCGTCTGCGACGGCCGGGAACGTCCGCTTTCCCGTCCCAAGGCAAAGAACCCGAAGCATCTCGAACCGCTCGCGCGGCTGCTTTGTGCGGAAGAGATGCGGTCCGACCGGGCGCTCAAGCAAACGTTGAAGAAGATTTCGGAGGCGAACGCGAATGTCGAAGCAGGACATGATCGAAATTGAAGGTACGGTCGTCGAAGCGCTGCCCAACGCACAGTTCCAGGTGCAGCTCGAAAACGGTCATCAAATTTTAGCCCATATTTCCGGCAAGCTGCGCATGAACTACATCCGCATCCTGCCGGGCGACAAAGTGACGGTCGAAATGTCGCCATATGACCTCACGCGCGGGCGCATTACATGGCGAACCAAATAAAAGCCGCAGGCTTTGCAAATTAAGGAGGTAACGCAATGAAAGTCAGACCTTCTGTGAAAAAGATTTGTGAAAAATGCAAGATCATCAAGCGCAAGGGCAAAGTCATGGTGATCTGCGAAAATCCGAAGCACAAGCAGCGCCAGGGTTAAGGGCTGTTTTGTATCGTTGTTAAAGATCTAAACAACGATACGTGCGTTTTCACAAACCGGCACAAAACGGTTTTCCGCATTATAATGGAGGTGCAACACCACATGGCACGTATTTCAGGCGTGGATTTACCGAGAGATAAGCGGGTCGAAATCGGCCTGACGTATATCTACGGTATCGGCAGAAAAACGGCAAGCGACATCATCGCCGCGACCGGGGTCAACCCCGACACCCGCGTCAAGGATTTGACCGAAGAGGACGTCGCGAAACTTCGTGAGTACATCGACCACAACGTTAAGGTGGAGGGCGACCTGCGCCGCGACGTGGCGTTCGACATCAAGCGTTTGATCGAGATCGGCAGCTACCGCGGCACACGGCACCGCAAGGGGCTTCCCGTGCGCGGGCAGACTTCCAAGAACAACGCGCGCACCCGCAAAGGGCCGAAGAAGACCATCGCGAACAAGAAGAAATAAGGGAGGGCTTCGTACATGGCTACTGCTAAAAAAGGCGCGACCACGCGTCGCCGCCGCGAGCGCAAGAACATCGACAAGGGCGCCGCGCATATCCAATCGACCTTCAACAACACCATCGTCACCATTACCGACGTGCAGGGCAACGCCGTTTCGTGGGCGTCCGCCGGCGAAATGGGCTTCCGCGGCTCGAAAAAGTCCACGCCCTTTGCGGCGCAGACCGCTGCCGAGACTGCGGCGAAGATTGCCATTGAGCACGGCATGAAGACCGTCGAGGTCTTCGTCAAGGGCCCGGGCTCGGGTCGTGAGGCCGCCATCCGCGCGCTGCAGACCGCGGGGCTGGAGGTCACGATGATTAAGGACGTCACGCCGATTCCGCACAACGGCTGCCGCCCGCCCAAAAGAAGAAGAGTCTGAGTTTCGGAGGTGCATGTTATGGCAAGATATACAGGCGCGGTTTGCAAGCTTTGCCGCCGCGAAGGCAAGAAGCTCTTCCTCAAGGGGGAGCGCTGCTATACAAATAAATGTGCGCTCGACCGCCGCAGCTACGCCCCCGGCCAGCACGGCCAGGGCCGCAAGAAGACGTCGGAATACGGCTTGCAGCTTCGTGCGAAGCAGCAGGCGCGCCGCTTCTACGGCATCGGCGAGGGCCAGTTCCACAAGTATTTCCTGATGGCGGAACGCCGCCAGGGCATGACGGGTGAAAACCTGCTTCGCATCTGCGAAAGCCGGCTGGACAACGTCGTCTACCTGCTCGGCTGGGCGTCTTCGCGCGCCGAAGCGCGCCAGCTCGTTACGCACGGCCACTATCTCGTGAACGGCCGCCGCGTCAACATCCCGTCGTATCTTCTCAAGGCCGGCGACGAGGTCGCCATTTGCCAGAAGAGCCGCGACAGCGAAAAGATTAAGGCGGTGCTCGAAGCGAACGGTTCGCGTCCCGTGCCCGAGTGGCTCGACAAGAACGCCGAAGCGTTTTCCGCCAAGGTCGTCAAGCTGCCCGACCGCGAGCAGATCGAGGTCCCTGTCGAAGAACATCTTATCGTCGAGTTCTATTCGAAATAACGCATAGGACGCGCAAGCGACCGACAGGAAGCTATGTTTTCGGGTACTGACCCGAACCCAACGATAGGAGGGTTTTGAATGATAGGAATTGACAAGCCCAGCGTGGACGTGCTGGAGCTGTCCGAGGACGGAACCTACGGCAAATTCACCATGGAACCCCTTGAGCGCGGCTACGGTACGACGATCGGCAACTCCCTTCGCCGCGTGCTGCTTTCCTCGCTGCCCGGCTATGCAATCACGTCCGTCAAAATCGACGGCGTGCTGCACGAATTTTCGACCGTCCCCGGCGTCAAGGAGGACGTCACCGAGATCGTGCTGAACTTAAAAGGCGTGATCCTCAAAATTCAGGGCGACGGCCCCAAAACGCTGTACGTCGAGGCCTCCGGCAAGTGCGAGGTCACGGCGGGCGACATCAAAACGGATTCCGAGGTGGAGATCCTCAACCCCGAGCACCACATCGCCACGCTGTCCGACGGCGCAACGCTCAACATGGAGCTGACCGCCGACCGCGGCCGCGGCTATGTGTCCGCCGAGCGCAACAAGCAAATGATGCAGCCGGTCATCGGCGTTATCTCCATCGATTCCATCTACACCCCCGTGCTGAAGGTGAACTACACGGTCGAAAACACCCGTGTCGGCCAGATCACCGACTTTGACAAGCTCACGCTCGAGGCGTGGACGAACGGCACCATCTCCGCGAAGGAGGCCGTTTCGCTCGGCGCCAAGATTCTCAACGAGCACCTCAACCTCTTCGTCGAGCTTTCCGACGAAGCCGGCAACACCGAGGTCATGGTCGTCAAGGACGACGACGGCAAGGAAAAGGCGCTCGAAATGACGATTGAAGAGCTGGATTTGTCCGTGCGGTCCTTCAACTGCCTCAAGCGCGCGGGCATCAACACGGTGGAAGACTTGATCAGCAAGTCCGAGGAGGACATGATGAAGGTCCGCAACCTGGGCAGGAAATCGCTCGAAGAAGTGATCGCCAAGCTCGAATCGCTGAACTTCACGCTCCGCAAGGACGACGAATAAGAAAAGGAGTGATTTAGATGCCCGGAACCAGAAAGCTCGGCAGAACCACCGATCACCGGAAGGCGATGCTGCGCGGCATGGTGACCTACCTGCTCGAAAACGGCAGGGTCGAGACCACCGTGACCAGGGCCAAGGAAGTCCGCGCCATGGCGGAAAAAATGATCACCGTCGCAAAGGACAACACGCTGCACGCGAAGCGGCAGGCGTTTGCGTATATCACCAAGGACTCGGTCGTCAAAAAGCTGTTTGACGAAATCGCGCCGAAGTACGCTGGTGTGAACGGCGGGTATACGCGCATCATCAAGACGGGCACGCGCCGCGGCGACGCCGCCGAGATGTGCATTATTGAGCTCGTCACCAAGGAAGAGGAAGCCCCCGCGAAGAAGCCGGCGCGCCGCACGCGCCGCGCCCCCGCGAAAGCCGCCGCCGAAAAGGCGGAGGAAAAGGCTGCCCCGAAGGCGGAAGAAGCCGAAGCGCCCAAGGCGGAAGAGACCAAGGCCGCCGAGGAAGCGAAAGCCGAAGAAGCGCCCGCTGAGGAAGCGAAAGCGGAAGAAGCGCCCGCCGAAGAGGCGAAAACGGAAGACGCGGCTGAATAAGCCCGTCCCCAAAACGCACAATGCGACCCATCCCCGCTGCCATAAGGCAGCGGGGATTTTTTCTGTGTGCGGGGAATGCCGGAACGCACAAGACGGGGACAAGTTCGCGCCGGGAACACAGTTCGGCAAGAACCAATCCCCGGCTGCTATGAAAAATAAAAATACCCGCTTGTAGGGGCGGGTCTCCGTGCCCGCCCGCGCAAAGCCCGATAAGAACACCGTCCCGGCGGCGATGAAACCAAAAGTCAGATATAACCCTTCCTCCCTCTGACGAGGGAGGTGGCTTTGCGGCGAGTTTTCGCCGCAAAGCCGGAGGGAGAGATACAGACAAGGAAAGTTTGCCGTATCTCTCCCCCAGTCTCGCCTCATTGCATTCGGCTCGCCAGCCCCCTCGTCAGAGGGGGCAAAGGGCTTCTTCTGATTTTATACTATCCGCACCGCCGGAAACAGCGTGGTTAGCCAACAGCCATTTTCCGCGGCGGGAGCGAGCCCCCGCCCTACGTTGGGTTTCTACAGTTTTTCAGCATTTTCGCACGCCGGAAACAGTCTGGTTGCCCAACTTCCCTCGGGCGGGCGTGGAAATCCTCCGGATTCGGGCACCCTTTTGTCCGCTGCGCGGACATTTCCCCTGACAGGGGAATAACCCGCCACTACGCGGGCTAACATCTAGCATCGAATATCTAAAAGGAGTCCCGCCCCTACAACTACAGATTTTTTATTGGCAGTGAAGCCGAAAGTCAGATATAACCTTTCCTCCCGTCTTGCCGTCCACCGTCGCCGAAGCGCCGCACTGCCGAAAAAACCCATTTTCACAAAAAGTTCACAAATAAAACCTTGACAAAACGGCAAGCTAACGGTATAGTAATAGATAGTTAGCACTCAAAGGCTTAGAGTGCTAATCCAAGAACGGCCGGGGTTCGGCGCGACGGGAGGCGAACGGCATGGAGCTTAGCGAGCGGCAAAAGCAGCTGCTTTCGGCCATTGTGGAGCGGTATATTGCCACGGGCGAGCCGGTGGGCTCGAAAACGCTTGTGGACGCGGCCGTTTTGCCGGTGTCGTCCGCAACGGTCCGCAACGAAATGGCGGCGCTTACGGCGGCGGGGCTTTTGGAACAGCCCCACACCTCCGCCGGGCGCATCCCCTCCAGCGCGGGCTACCGGTATTACGTCGACCATCTGATGCAGCCCTGCGGGCTGTCCCTTGTGGAAAAGCAGATTCTGGCCGCCCGCCTGCGCACCGCCTCGGGCGACGCGCGGCAGGTGCTGGAGACCGCCGGGCAGCTGCTTTCGGAGCTGACGCACTGCGCGGCCGTTTCCACGACCCCGTCGGACGCGGACGCCGTGGTGCGCCGCGTCGAGCTTGTCCCCATTGGGGCGCGCACCGCCATGGTCGTGGTGCTTACGTCGTCGGGCATCCTCAAAAGCCGCGTCTGCCGCACGGCGGCGGAAATCACCGTCGATATGGCGGAGACCTTTTATAACCTGGTGCGGGAAAATTTCCTGGGCAAGCCCGCCGCGTCGCTCAACATCGCGACGATTCAGACGCTTGCCGTCTCCCTGGGCGAGCGCGCGCTTTTGATGACGCCGCTTCTGGTGACGCTTTCCGAGCTTGCCGCGACCACCGAACGCACGCAGCTGCTTTTGGAGGGGCAGAGCAACCTGCTCGGCTATCGGGAGCTTGCGCCGAACGCGTTTGAGCTGATGGATTTTCTGCGGCGGCCGGAGCCGCTGGACCGGATGTTTTCCGAAGCCCCGCACCCCGCGGACGGCGAGCCCGTCGTTGTGATTGGGCGGGAAAACCCCTACCGCGAGCTGCAGAACGCGACGCTGGTGTTCGGCCGGTACGTCATTGCCGGGCACGAAAGCGGCACGCTTGCGCTTCTGGGTCCCACGCGCATGGATTACGCGCGGCTGATCCCGAGTCTGCAGGATTTGACCGAGATCGTCGGAAAGGTCCTTTCCGACAGTGTGGAGGAATAGACATGGCAAAGAAGAAAACTCCGCAGCCGGACGAAGCGCCGGCGCAGACCGCCCCGGAAAAGACCCCGGAGCAGACGCCGGAAACGGCACAGGCGGCGGGCGCGGACGTCGAGCAGCAGCTCGAAGCGCTGGAAAAGCAGGCGGCGGACTTAAACGACCGGCTTTTGCGGACGCTTGCCGAATACGACAACTACCGCAAGCGCTCCCTGCGGGAAAAGGAGCAGGCGTACGCGGACAGCAAGGCTTCGGTGCTTACGGAGCTTTTGCCGGTGCTCGACAATTTTGAGCGCGCGGCGGCGGCCGAGGGCGAATATGCCGATTACCGCAAGGGCGTGGAAATGATTTTCAGCCAGCTGCAGGCGGCGTTCGCAAAGCTCGGCGTCGAAAGCTTCGGCGAGGCGGGCGACGCCTTCGACCCGAACGTACACAACGCGGTCATGCACACCGAGGACGCAGACGCGCCGGAAAACAGCGTCGCGCAGGTCTTTTCAAAGGGCTATAAGCTCGGCGACCGGGTGCTTCGCCCGGCGACGGTGCAGGTCGTCAACTGAACAGCGCACACAGTCGTGCAAACGATTTTAGAAATAGCAAAAGCAAGTTTTGGAGGCATCTATCATGGCAAAGGTTATCGGTATCGACTTGGGAACGACAAACTCCTGCGTCGCGGTGATTGAGGGCGGCGAGCCCGTTGTAATTGCGAACGCCGAGGGCGCGCGCACCACGCCGTCCGTCGTCGCGTTCTCGAAAACGGGCGAGCGCATGGTCGGCCAGGTTGCAAAGCGCCAGGCCATTACGAACCCGGAGCGGACGGTTTCGTCCATCAAGCGCCACATGGGC
Organism: uncultured Eubacteriales bacterium; assembly: GCA_949299505.1. Lineage (GTDB taxonomy): Bacteria > Bacillota > Clostridia > Oscillospirales > Acutalibacteraceae > Fimenecus. The sequence goes on along the minus strand of CASGAS010000012.1, from coordinate 30,727 downwards.
TCGGACTACCGCGTTGAGATTGACGACAAAAAATACACTCCGCAGGAAATTTCCGCAATGATTCTGCAAAAGCTCAAGGCCGACGCGGAAAGCTACCTTGGCGGCACGGTTTCGGAGGCGGTCATCACCGTCCCGGCGTACTTCACCGACGCGCAGCGTCAGGCGACCAAGGACGCGGGCAAAATTGCGGGGCTGGACGTCAAGCGCATCATCAACGAGCCGACGGCGGCGGCGCTTGCCTACGGCATTGACAAAGAGGACGACCAGAAGGTCATGGTGTACGACCTGGGCGGCGGCACGTTCGACGTGTCCATCATCGAAATGGGCGACGGCGTGCAGGAGGTCCTTGCGACCGCCGGCAACAACCGTCTGGGCGGCGACGACTTTGACCAGCGCATCATCGACTGGCTTGCCGACGAGTTCAAAAAGGAGCAGGGTATTGACCTGCGCCAGGACAAAATGGCGATGCAGCGCTTGAAGGAAGCGGCGGAAAAGGCGAAGATTGAGCTGTCGAGCGTTACGACCTCGAGCATCAGCCTGCCCTTTATTACGGCGGACGCCACGGGGCCGAAGCACCTCGAGACGACGCTGACGCGCGCGAAATTCAACGAAATGACCGCGGACCTTGTCGAAGCGACCATGGGCCCGGTGCGCCAGGCGCTTTCCGACTCGGGGCTTAAAACCTCGGAAATCAACAAGGTCCTGATGGTCGGCGGTTCTTCGCGCATCCCCGCCGTGCAGGAGGCGATTAAGTCCTTTACGGGGCTTGAGCCGTTCAAGGGGATTAACCCGGACGAATGCGTCGCGGTCGGCGCGGCGATTCAGGGCGGCGTGCTCGGCGGCGACGTCGAGGGCATCCTGCTTTTGGACGTCACCCCGCTGTCGCTGGGCATTGAGACGATGGGCGGCGTTTCGACGAAGATTATCGAGCGCAACACGACCATTCCCGTTAAAAAGAGCCAGATTTTCTCGACCGCGGCCGACAACCAGACCTCGGTGGAGGTCCACGTTCTGCAGGGCGAACGCGAATTTGCCCGCGACAACAAGACCCTGGGCGTGTTCCATCTCGACGGCATTATGCCCGCCCCGCGCGGCGTGCCGCAGATTGAGGTTACCTTTGACATCGACACCAACGGCATCGTCCACGTTTCGGCCAAGGACCTCGGCACGCAGAAGGAGCAGTCCATTTCCATCACCGCGTCGTCGAACATGTCGAAGGAGGACATCGACAAGGCCGTCAAGGAGGCCGAGCAGTTCGCCGCGGAGGACAAGAAGCGCAAGGAGGGCGTCGACACCCGCAACGAAGCGGACCAGATGGTCTATCAGTGCGAAAAGATTCTCAAGGAAAACGGCGACAAAATCACCGAAGCCGACAAGACCGAAATCCAAAGCAAGGTCGACGCGCTCAAGGAGGCGCTCAAGGGCGAGGATATGGACGCCATTAAGGCGAAAAAGGACGACCTGACGGCGAAGTTCAACAAGGTCGCCGAGGAAATGTACCGTGCGGCGGCGGCCCAGGCGCAGAACGCCCAGGGCGGCGCGCAGCCGGGCCCGGACGCGGGCGCCGCTTCCGGCACGGCCGGCAAGGGCGACGACGGGTATTATGAAGCGGATTACACCGACGTCGAAGACAGCAACAAATAACAACAGGACGCAGCGCGGCAGAGTCCCCGTCGGGGGCTCTGCTTTCGCGGCTGTCCGGACAGCAGTCGTTTGGGGAGTTTAAGGCAGATGGCAGAAAAACGAGATTATTACGAGGTGCTCGGCGTCGACCGCAACGCCTCGGAGGACGAAATCAAAAAGGCGTACCGCAAGCTCGCCAAACAGTACCACCCCGACCTGCACCCCGACGACAAGGCGGCGGAGGCCAAGTTCAAGGAGGCCAACGAAGCGTACGAGGTGCTGTCGGACGCCGAAAAAAAGGCGAAATACGACCGGTTCGGCCACGCGGGCGTTGACCCGACCTACGGCGCGGGCCAGGGCGGCGGCGGGTACGGCGGCGGCTTCGGCGGGGGCTTCGATTTTGACCTCGGCGATATTTTCAGCAACATATTCGGCGGCGGTTTCGGCGGCGGCTTCGGCGGCGCGAATCCCAACGCGCCCCAGCGCGGCTCCGACACGCAGGCAAGCGTGACCATTTCGTTTGAGGAGGCGGCCAAGGGCTGCGAGCGGGAGGTGGAGACCTACCGCATCGAGGTCTGCGACGACTGTCACGGCTCGGGCGCGGCGCCCGGCTCTTCGCCCAAGACCTGCCCCGAGTGCCACGGCCGCGGCCAGGTCACGTCGCAGCAGCGCACGCCGTTCGGCGTTATCCAGACGCAAAAGGCCTGTTCGCGCTGCGGCGGCAAGGGCACCATTATCGAGAACCCTTGCCGCAAGTGCCGCGGCGCGGGGCGCGTGCGCAAAATGGTCAAAATCACCGTGAAAATCCCGGCGGGCATCGACGACCGCCAGGTTATCAACGCGCGCGGCCAGGGCAACAAGGGGTTAAACGGCGGACCGGCGGGCGATTTGCGCGTGGCGGTCAACGTCCGTCCCCACCCGATTTTTGAGCGCGACGGCTACAACGTCTGGGTCGAAATGCACATCAGCTACGCCGCGGCGGCGCTCGGCTGCACGGTGCAGGTCCCGACGCTCGACGGCAAGGTGCAGTATACCGTCCCCGCCGGCACGCAGCCCGGCGACGTGTTCAAGCTCAAAGGGCGCGGGATTCAGAGCCTGCGCGACCGCGGGCGCGGCGACGAGCTTGTGCGCATCGTTGTGGACGTGCCAAAGGGTTTGAACGACACGCAAAAGGACCTTTTGCGCCGGCTTGACGAAGCGCTCGGCAACGAGACCGCGCACCTGGGGCACGGCGAAGAGAAAAAGGGCTTTTTCGGCAAAAAGAAAAAATAAGCGCCAAACGCTTTCAAACACGCTGCTTTTGTGCTATGATAGCACAAAAGCAGCTTTTTGGATTTTAGACGCCGGATGCCGGACGGGAGATTTTAGATATTAGATTTTAGACGTTAGACCGCGTAGGGGCGGGTTTCCATGCCCGCCCGAGGGAAGTTGGGCAACCAAACTGTTTCCGGCTGCGAAGATATTGTAAAATCAGAAGAATCCCTTTGCCCCCTCTGACGAGGGGGCTGTCACGGTGGAGGAACGACACCGTGACTGGGGGAGAGATACGCCAAACTCTGGGGGAGAGATACGCCAAACTTTCCTTTTCTGTATCTCTCCCTCCGTCAAAACGTCACTGCGTTCCGTTTTGCCACCTCCCTCCTCAGAGGGAGGAACGGTAGGTGCTGACTGTTGGTTTCATTGTCGCCGGGACGGTGTTCTTGCCGCACCCTGTTTTGCGGCGCGAGCTTGTCCCCCGCCCTATGGTTTCAGAATCTGACGCTTAACATCTAATATCTAATATCCAGCATTTAGCATTTAGCATCTAACATCTAAAACAGCAGGTGAACCTTATGTACGGACTTTTGGGCGAGCACCTTGCCCACAGCTTTTCCCCGCAGATTCACGCGCGGTTGGGCGGCTATGAATACCGCCTGCTGGAGGTCGCGCCGAAAGACCTCCCGGCGTTTTTTGCCGCGCGGGCATTTCAGGGCATAAATGTGACCATCCCCTACAAAAAAGCGGTTCTGCCGTATCTGGCGGCGCTGTCCGACAGCGCCCGGCGCATCGGCGCGGTCAACACGATTGTCAAGCGCGCGGACGGCTCGTTGTACGGCGACAACACCGACTACGACGGCTTTTTATACATGGTCCGGCGCAGCGGGACGGCCGTCGCGGGCAAAAAGGCGGTCGTGCTCGGCACCGGCGGGGCGAGCGCGCCGGTTGCCTCGGTGCTTTCCGACCTTGGCGCGCGGGAGGTTGTCAAAATTTCGCGCACCGGCGAAAACAACTACCAAAACCTGGACCGCCATTTCGACGCCGGCATCCTGGTCAATACGACCCCCGTCGGCATGTACCCGCAAAACGGCCGCGCGCCGCTGTCGCTGGCGGGCTTTTGCGCGCTTTCGGCGGTGTTCGACGTCATCTATAACCCGCACCGCACCGCCCTGACGCTCGACGCCGAGCGGCGCGGCATCCCGGCGTTTACGGGGCTTTCCATGCTGGTCGCGCAGGCGAAGCGCGCCGCGGAGCTGTTTTTGGGGCGGGACCTCCCCGACGACCGCATCGAGGAAATTTTGAAGGACCTGCTGCGCGAAACGCAAAACGTCGTGCTTGTCGGCATGCCCGGCTGCGGCAAGACGACCGTGGGCCGCGCCGTTGCCGCGGCGCTTTCCCGCCCGTTTTTTGACGCGGACGAGGTGCTCGAGCAAAACGCCGGGAAGCCGATCCCCGATATTTTCCGGGAAGAGGGCGAGGCGGGCTTTCGCGCGCGCGAAACCGAGGTCCTGCGGGACCTGTGCCGGCAAAGCGGGGCGGTCATCGCCACCGGCGGCGGCGCGGTCACCGTCCCGGAAAACCACGACATTTTAAGGCAGAACAGCCGCGTGTTCTTTTTGGACCGCGCAACAAAGGCGCTGCCGACCGACGGGCGGCCCGTGTCGCAGCGCGACGGCGTGCGGGCGCTTTACGAAAAGCGGCTGCCGCTTTACCGGGCGGTCTGCGACCGGCAGGTGGACGCAAACGGCGGCGTTGAAACGGTCGCCGCACGAATTTTGGAGGCGTTGAAATGAAAAAAATCCTGGTATTAAACGGCCCGAACCTAAATCTGCTGGGCGTGCGCGAGCCGGACATTTACGGGAAGCAGTCCTACGCGTCGCTGCTCGAGCAGATTGACGCGTGGGCAAAGGAGCTGGGCCTTACGGTCGAATGCTACCAGTCGAACCACGAGGGCGACCTGGTCGACAAAATTCAGGCGGCCTACGGCGTGTTTGACGGCATCGTCATCAACCCCGCCGCCTACACGCACACCTCCGTCGCGATTCTCGACGCGCTCAAGGCGGTGGGGCTGCCCGCCGCGGAGGTGCACCTGTCGGACGTGAACGCGCGCGAAAAGTTCCGGCACATCTCCTACGCCGGCCGCGCCTGCGCCGCGCATTTCATCGGTCTGGGCTTCGACGGCTACCGTCAGGCGCTTGCTTGGCACGCCAACCGGGCGGACAGTTGAATTTTCCTTGAAAAACTGGTAAAATAACTGGTTAGAAGAAACAAACGGAAAGAGGGTCTTTTCAGTGGCCGAAAAACCGAAATTTTACATCACCACCGCCATTGCCTACACGTCGCGCAAGCCGCACATCGGCAACAGCTACGAAATCGTGCTGACCGACGCCATTGCGCGCTATAAGCGGCTGCAGGGCTACGACGTGTTTTTCCTGACCGGCACCGACGAGCATGGGCAGAAAATCGAGGAATACGCGGCGGCGGCGGGCGTCAGCCCCAAGGCGTATGTGGACAAGGTCGCGGGGGAAATCCGCGCGGTCTGCGACACGCTCGGCACGTCCTACGACAAATTTATCCGCACCACGGACGACTACCACGAAAAGGCCGTGCAAAAGATTTTCAAAAAGCTTTATGACCAGGGCGACATTTACAAGGGCGAGTACGAGGGCCTTTACTGCACGCCGTGCGAATCGTTCTGGACCGAAAGCCAGCTCGACGAAAACGGCTGCTGCCCGGACTGCCACCGCCCCGTCAAAAAGGCGAAGGAGGAGGCCTATTTCCTGCGCCTTTCGAAGTACCAGAAGCGGCTCGAGGATTACATTGAAAGCCACGAGGACTTCATTTACCCCGAGGCGCGCAAGCGGGAGATGCTCAACAACTTCATCAAGCCCGGGCTGCAGGACCTGTGCGTGTCGCGCACGTCCTTTACCTGGGGGATTCCCGTGTCGTTTGACGAGCGGCACGTCGTCTACGTCTGGCTCGACGCGCTGTCGAACTACATCACCGCGCTCGGCTACGACCCGGACAGCAAAGCCGACCTCTACAAAAAATACTGGCCGGCCGACGTGCACATCATCGGCAAGGACATTGTCCGCTTCCACACGATTTACTGGCCGATTATGCTCATGGCGCTCGGCGAGCCGCTGCCCAAGCAGGTCTACGGCCACCCGTGGCTGCTGTTCGGCGAGGACAAAATGTCGAAATCCCGCGGCAACGTCATTTACGCCGACGACCTCTGCCGCGAATTCGGCGTGGACGCGGTGCGCTATTACCTGCTGGCCGAAATGCCCCACGCGCAGGACGGCTCCATTACCTACGAATCGCTGATTGAGCGGTACAACACGGACCTTGCCAACACCATAGGCAACCTGGTCAACCGCACCGTCGCCATGCAGCAAAAATATTTCGGCGGCGTGGTGCAGGCGCCCGACTGCCCCGGCGAATTTGACGACGACGTGCGCGCGCTTGCGCTGGAAACCGTGGCGCAGGTCGACCGGTGCTTTGCGGAATACAAAATCGCGGACTCTGTCGCCGCGGTGCTCGCGCTGGCGCGCCGGCTCAACAAATACATCGACGAGACCATGCCCTGGGCGCTGGCGAAGGATGAAGAAAAGCGTGCGCGGCTGGGGACGGTGCTGTACACGCTGCTCGAGGGCATCCGCTTTTTGGGCGTGCTTTTGACGCCGTATATGCCGTCGACGGCGGACGCGATTTTTGAACAGCTCGGCACCGGCGTGCGCGATTACGCGTCGCTGTCCGCGTTCGGCGGGCTGCAGGCGGGCGGCACGGTCGGCAAGCCCGTCCCGCTGTTCTCGCGCATCGACGGCGAAAAGAAGATAGAAGAGCTGCTCGCGCAGCAGCAGCGCGAACAGGCCGAGGAAAAGGCGGCCGCCGAAAAAGCGGCCGGCGCGGGGAGTTCCGCCGAACCGGCGCAGGCGCCCGCGGGCGTCGCGCAGATTTCCATCGACGACTTTATGAAAACCGAGCTGCGCGTCGCGCAGATTACGGCGTGCGAACCGGTCAAGCGCTCGAAAAAGCTTTTGAAGCTCACGCTCGACGACGGCTCCGGCACGCCCCGCACGGTCGCAAGCGGCATTTCGCCGTGGTACGAGCCGCAGGCGCTTGTCGGCAAAAAGGTTCTGCTGGTGGCGAACCTCGCCCCCGCGAAGCTGTGCGGGGTGGAGAGCAGCGGCATGATTCTGGCCGCCGATTGCAGCGAAACAGACGTGCAGGTCGTCTTTGTGGACGACGCGGTCCCCGTCGGGGCGCGGGTGCGCTGATGCTGCACGAGATTTTCGATTCCCACGCCCACTACGACGACGCGCGCTTTGCCGACGACGTCTACGCCCTTTTGGACGGTTTCCCGGCTTCGGGCGTCACGGGCGTCGTTTCCTGCGGCGTCAACGTCGAAACCACGCGCTTTGCGCAGGCGCTCGCAAAACGGTACGATTTTGTCTATGCGGCGGCGGGCTTTCACCCGCTGAACCTTGCGGACGTGCCCGACGACCCCGCGGCGGCGCTCGAAGCGCTTTTGGAGGACCCGAAAACGGTTGCGGTCGGGGAGATTGGGCTTGACTACCACTACGAAAAGGAGACGCGGCGCGCGCAGCTTGCGCTGTTTGAACGGCAGCTGCAGCTTGCAAACGCGCACGGCCTGCCCGTTATCGTCCACGACCGGGAGGCGCACGCCGACACGCTTGCGCTGCTGCGGCAGTACCGCCCGCGCGGGGTGGTGCACTGCTTTTCCGGCTCGCCGGAGATGGCGCGGGAGGTGCTGGAGCTCGGCATGTACATCGGCCTTGGCGGGGCGGTGACCTTTCCAAACGCCAAAAAGCCCGCCGCGGTCGCGGAAATGGTCCCCGGCGACCGGCTGCTTTTGGAAACGGACGCGCCCTATATGGCGCCGGCGCCCTACCGCGGGCAGCGGTGCGATTCGCGCATGATTGCCGCAACGGCCGAACGCATTGCGGCGCTGCGGGGGACGACCGCGCAGGCGCTGCTCACACAGACCGCGCAGAACGCCCGGACGCTGTTCGGGCTTGCACAGTAAGGAGGCGGGCGTTGGAAGTTTTCGATATCGCGGGCCTTTTTGTCGGGTTCGACGCGTGCGGGTCACTGCTTTTTGCGCGCACGCGGCCGTACCTTGCGCCGCCCGGGCAGAAGCCGGACTTTACCCTGTCGTTCCCCGACGGCTTTTTTGAAGAAAAGCACAGGCGCTACCCGCAGCTGTCGCCGGACGAGTGCCGGTACGTCTGGACGGGCGAGGCGTTTTATGCGAAGCTGCTGCAAAACGACGGGATGCTTCTGCACGCCTCCTGCGTCGAAAAGGACGGGTACGCGTACCTGTTTTCGGCCAGAAGCGGCACGGGAAAATCGACGCATACGCACTTGTGGCTCAAGGCCTTTCCGGGCAGCCGCATCATCAATGACGACAAGCCCGCGCTGCGGAAGTTCGACGGGCGGTTTTACGCCTGCGGCACGCCGTTTTCCGGCAAGACGGACGAAAGCGTCAACGCCCGCGTGCCGGTGCGCGCGCTGGTGTTTTTGGAGCGCGGCGAGGAAAACCGCATGGAAAAGCTCGACGCGCCGGCGGCCGTGCCGCTGTTTTTGTCGCAGACGCTGCGCCCGCCGGTGCGCGACGCGATGGGGCGGCTTTTGACGCTGCTCGACGAGCTGCTCACGGCGGTTCCGGCGTTCCGGCTGCGCTGCAACATGGAGCCGGAGGCGGCCGCGGTCGCGCTTGCGGGCGTGGAGGGGTATTACAAATCGTTGGAAAAGGGATGACCCGATGAAAGTCAAAGACGGATTTATGCTGCACGAGGTCGCCGGGAGCTTTGTCGCGGTGCCGCTGGGGAAAGCGCAGGTCGATTTCGGCGGGATGCTCACGTTAACGCCGGTCGGCGCGTTTTTGTGGAAAAAGCTGGAGGCGGACACCGACGAGGACGCGCTGACAGAGGCCGTGCTTGCGGAATACGACGTGGACGAGGCGACCGCGCGCCGCGACGTGCGCGCCTTTGTGGAAAAGCTGCGCGCCCACGGGCTTTTGGAGTCCTGACGATGGAGAAAAAGCAGGTTCGGCTCGAGGAATTGCTGCCCGTCATGGAACAGACGCTGGCAAGCGGCGGCACGGTGCGCCTGCCCATTACCGGCACGAGCATGCTGCCGCTGCTGGTCGCGGGGCGCGATACGGTCGTGCTTGGCAAAATCGACGGGCCGCTGCAAAAATACGACCTGCCGCTTTACCGCCGCGCGGACGGGGCGTTCGTGCTGCACCGGGTCGTCGCGGTTGCGCCGGACGGCGCGTACACCATGTGCGGCGACAACCAGTGGGTAAAAGAGCCGGGCATTCGCCACAGCCAGCTCATAGGCAGGGTCACGCGCATTTGCCGCAGGGGGCGGGAATTTCCCGTCACGGCGGCGCGGTATCGGGCGTACTGCCGGGTCTGGGCGCTGCTTTGGCCCGTCCGGCGCTATCTTGTGGCATTACGGGGGAAACTGCACCGATGAAACGGGAAGACGCGCGCAACTGGATTTATGAAAATACCGCCGGGCACCGGGGGCTTATCGCGCTGTCGGTTGTGTGCAGCGCCATAGACAGCGCCCTTGCCGTGGCGCTGTCGCTTTGCGCGAAATATGTTGTGGACGCCGCCGTCGCCGCGGACCGTTCCGGCCTGCTTTCGGCGGGCGCGGCGGCCGTGTGCGCGGTGCTTTTGCACCTGGGGCTGCGCATGCTGGACCGGGATTTGCAGGTGCGCGTGGCGGGAAAGCTCGAAATGCAGCTGAAAAACGAAGCGTTCGCCGCCCTGCTTTCCGGGGCGTACGCGTCGGTCAGCGCGCGCCATTCCGGCGAATGGATGACCCGCCTGACTGCGGACGTGACCGTCGTGACGGACACGGTCGCTACGCTCCTGCCGACCGCCGCCGCCATGCTCACAAGGCTTGTCTGCGCGTTCGGCGTCATCGCCTATCTCGACTGGCGCTTTGCCGTGGCGCTGCTTTTGGCGGGGGCCGCGCTGTTTTTGGGGACGCGGCTGCTGCGCGGCAAGCTCAAGCAGCTCCACCGCGGCGTGCAGGAAACGGACGGCCGTCTGCGCGCGTTTTTGCAGGAGACGCTGGAAAACCTTTTGGCCGTGCAGGCGTTCGGCGCGCAGGAAAAGGCAAGCGAGGGCGCGTACCGCCGCGGGCAGGACCATTACAAAGCGAAGCTTACGCGCAACCGCTGGTCTATTTTTGCCAACACCGGGTTTTCCGCGGTGTTTTCGGGCGGCTTTTTGTTCGCCCTGTTGTGGAGCGGCGTGCGGCTCGGCGCGGGCGCCATTTCCTTCGGCACGCTGACGGCGCTTTTGCAGCTTGTCAACCAGGTGCAGGCGCCCGTCTCCTCCCTTTCGGGGCTTTTGCCGAAATATTACGCGATGCTCGCCTCCGCCGAACGGCTCATGGAGGTGTACGCCCTGCCGCGCGACGCTATGCCAAACGACGAAGCGGCGCTGGACCGGAAGACGCTGCAAGCCGCCTTTACGCGGCTGCACATTCGCGGCGTTTCGTTTTCCTACGGTCGCGCGCCGGTGCTGCAAGGCGCCGAACTGACGGTTGCGCGCGGGGAATTCGTCGTGGTCTCCGGCGCCTCCGGCATTGGCAAGAGCACGCTTTTCAAGCTGCTTTTGGGGGTGCTTGCGCCGCTTTCGGGCGCGGTGACGGTGGAATGCGGCGAAGCGGCGTACCCCGCAAGCCGCGCGACGCGGGGGCTGTTTGCCTATGTGCCGCAGGGGAACCTGCTGTTTTCGGGCACGGTGCGGGAAAATCTGTGCTTTGTAAAGCCGGACGCGACCGACGACGAGCTGCGCCGGGCGCTTTCGGACGCCTGCGCCGGCGATTTCCTTTCGACGCTGCCCGACGGGCTGGAAACCGAGCTCGGCGAAGGCGGCTATGGCCTTTCCGAGGGGCAGGCGCAGCGGCTTGCCGTGGCGCGCGCGCTGCTGACGGGGGCGCCGGTGCTGCTTTTGGACGAGGCGACCTCCGCGCTGGACGCCGCAACCGAACGCGCGCTGCTTTCCAACCTGCGCGCGCTGCCCGGAAAAACCTGCCTGCTCATTACGCACAAAACGGCCGCACTTGACCTGTGCGACCGCGCCTTTACGCTGGAAAACGGACGGATTGCGCCGGCGCAGGACCGGGCGTAAGCGCGGATTTTCAGTTTTTTGCGGCGGCAAAAATTCCTATTGCGAAGACGGGGCAGATTTGGTATAATAAAACCGCATTTTGGCCGCACATCGGCGGCCGGCTTAGCAAGAAGGGGTAATTCTGATGGATCACGCGTATTCTTCCTCGGCGTCCGAGCGCACGGCGGACGAGGCGATTAGTCTGGAGACGGTCCTCATTTATGCGCGCAAGCTGCTGCGGCGCTGGTGGATCATCCTGCTTGCGGCGATTGTCTGCGCTTCGGCGGGCTTCGCGGCGGCGCAGCTGACCTATGTGCCGACCTATTCGTCGCAGATTACGTTTTCCGCAAGCAACCGCAATTCTTCGCTTGTGTCCTCCGGGCAAAGCTCTTCGGACATTACGGCGGCGGTCAACCTGGCGGAAAACTTCCGGTACGTCATGACCACGACCGAGCTGTCGAAGCGCGTGGCGGACAACTGCGGGTACAAGGACATCACCGTCAGCGACATCCAGGATTTCGTGTCGGTCGAGGCGATTGAGGACACGGCGATTCTGTACCTTACCGTGACGACGACGGACCCGGACGTGTCGTTTGCAATCGCCAACGCCTATATGCAGTATTACGAGGAGGCCATTACCAACGCGTTCCCCTCCACGACCCTGCGGGCCATTGACCCGCCCCTTCGCGCGGAAAAGCCGAATGCGGACAATTCCCGCGTCCTTTACACGCTCCTGGGCTTTGCGGTGGGCGCGGTGGCGGCCGCGGGCGTGCTGTTGCTTGCCATGGTGCTCAAAAACCCGGTGCTCGACGCCGACGACATCCGCCAGAAGCTGGGCTTGAAGATTATCGGCAACGTCGCGCACGTCCCCACGAAAAACAAGCGGGGCGAGAAAAAAAGCATCCTGATTACCGACCGGCGCAGCGGCTTTGTGTTCATTGAGGCGTTCAAGATGATTCGCACCAAGCTCTCGAACATCCTGCAGCGCAACGGGCAAAAGGCGCTTGTCGTCACCTCGACGATGGAAAACGAGGGCAAAACCACCACGGCGGTCAACATCGCGCTGGCGCTGGCGAAAAACGGCAAGGAAGTGCTGCTCATTGACGGCGACCTGCGCAAGCCCGCCGTCGCCAAATCGCTGAGCATCCCGGGCGACGCGCCGGGGCTTACCGACATCATCACCGGCACGCGCGAGCTGCGCGAGGCGATTCGCTATTCGGAAAAATACAACCTCTATCTTCTGCTCAGCGGCCCGGCTACGGCCGATTCGGCGGAGCTTCTGTCGTCGGAGAAAATGGAGGAGATTCTCAAGAGCGTGCGCGAGGAGTTCGACTATATCGTCATCGACACCGCCCCGTGCGGCGAGGTCGCGGACGCGGCCGTCCTTGCGGGCTATGCCGACGCGGTCGTCATGGTCGTCCGGCAGGATACCGCGCCCGTCCGGCGCATCCAGCGCGGACTTGAAAACATGGAAAACGCCGGCGCCGAGGTGCTCGGCTGCATTTACAACGACGCAAAAAGCGCCGGTCTGCAGCGCGGCGGCTACGGCAAATACGGCTATGGCTACGGCTACGGGTACGGCTACGGCTACGGCGCGGAGCACCGCAAAAGCAAATAAACGGCATGGAAAAAGCCTGTCCGCCAAAACGCGGGCAGGCTTTTTTGCGCTTTGCAGCGCGTTAAGCTGCTGGGCGTTGAACCCGATATGCCGAAAACGCACCGGTGGGGCGCCTTTTCCCCTTTTCGCCCTTGCCGGGCGACAGCCCGCCTGCGGGCTCAAAAGCAAAAATCCATCCCCACCGCCTGTGTTTTCGGTGCGAAGCAGTTTTTGGCGAGGAGATTTTCGTGCGGGCAAGGCATAAATTTGAAGCCATACTGACGTATGGCAAAAATTTTAACGCCGCCCGCGCGGGAAGAAGCCGCCCAAAACCATATTGGGTTCGACGCCCAGCAGCTTAAGCTGCCAGTCGATTCCCGGCAGCTTACAGAACGTCCGCCGGGTCGACGGCTTCGTCGTCCTGCCAAAGCTCCAGGTGCAGGTGCGCGTCGTCCGCGGCCTCCGCCGGGATTTCCCCGAGATAGCCGATGCACGCGCCGACCTTGACCGTTTCGCCGACGGCGGCGGTGCTGCCGCGCCCCAAGCCGCAGTATTTGGCCAGCAGCCCGTCGCCGTGGTCCACTTCGACGACCGTGCCCCAAAGCGCGTCGTCATAGACGGCCTTGACCACGCCGTTGTTTATGGCCTTGACCGGGTCGCCGACCGCGCCGGGGTAGTCGGCGCCGTTGTGCACGCGCCAGTCGCCCATGGTTTTCGAGCGGACCAGCGCGCCGTCGGAAAAGCCCTTTTGAATCCCGTTTTCCAAGGGGACGGCGAACGCGGCGGCGCGGGTGATGCCGTCGTCCTGCGCGGCCACAGCCCGGTCTTCCTCCCCGTCCGGCGCATAGACCCCGCCGGTGGGCGTTTCGGTCGCGGCTTCGTCCGGGTAAGCCGGGGCGGTGGGCGCGGGCAGGGAATAGCGCGCGGTCTGCTGCGCGGTGGTCTGCGGGCCTGCTTCGTCCGCTTCGGGCGCAACGCGGAAGCGCACCGCCGTGTTTGCGGCGACGCCCACGCCGACGAGCGCGAGCGCGCAGCCGAGGTACAGCGCGGCCCCGCGGCGGAGCGGCCGGTGCTTTTTCTGCTTGTTGCTGCGGTTTTCCATTCGGGACACCTCCACAGGCAGTATGCCCCGTTTTCCGCGGCGGTATACGGCGCGCAGGTTGCGCTTTTTTTTAGGATGTGCTACAATAGCCCGTAGATTTGAAAGGAAGTGTTTGCCATGGAATACAGATTTTCCAAACGCATTTCATCGCTGCAGCCGTCGGCGATTCGTGAGATTTTGAAAGCGACGGCCGACCCGGCGGTCATCCCCTTTGCCGCGGGCAACCCGGACGCGGCGGCGTTCCCCATTGACGACGTGCGCGCCATTGCCAAGCGCATTTTGGACGAGTCGCCCATTTTGGCGCTGCAATACGGCGTGACGGAAGGGTACACCCCGCTGCGCGAGCGCATTTGCAAATATCTTAAGGAAAAGCACAACATCGGCCGCGATTTTGACGCCTGCATTATCACCAGCGGCGCGACGCAGGTCATGGACCTGGCGACCAAGACACTGTGCGATTTCGGCGACGTGGTGATTACCGAATCGCCGTCGTTCATCGGCTCGTTAAACTGCTTCCGCTCCTACGGCGTGCAGCTGCGCGGCGTGCCGGTCGAGGCCGACGGCATGAATATGGAAATTCTCGAGCAGAAGCTCAAGGAAAATCCCAACACCCGCTTTATTTACACCATCCCGAACTTCCAGAACCCGTCGGGCGCGACCATGTCGCTTGCAAAGCGCCGGCAGCTTTACGACCTTGCCAAGCGGTACGGCGTGCTGATTTTGGAGGACAATCCCTACGGCGACCTGCGCGTGGCGGGCGAGCATATCCCGAGCATTAAGAGCATGGACGAGGACGGCATTGTGCTGTACGCCGGTTCGTTCTCCAAGGTGTTCGCCCCCGGCGTGCGCGTCGGCTACACCGTGGCGCCCGCGCCGGTCGTTGCGAAAATGACCGTCGGCAAGCAGGCGGCGGACACCCACACGCCGATGCTCACGCAGATGCTGGTGGACGAGTGGATGAAAACGACCGATTTTGAAGCGCATATCGAAAAAATCCGCGCCATCTACCGGCGCAAGCTGAATTTGATGTGCGACCTTATTGACGAAAAGCTCGGCGGCTTCGTCGAGTACGTCCGGCCCGAGGGCGGCATGTTCGTCTGGTGCCGGCTGCCCGACGAGGTGCCTATGCCGGAATTCTGCCGCCGCGCCGTCGAAAAGCAGGTCGCGGTCGTGCCCGGCACGGCGTTCTGCGTCGAAGAGGGCGAAACGACCAACTGCTTCCGCATGAACTTCACCACGCCCTCCGACGAAAACATCGTCAAGGGCATGGAACGGCTCGGTGAACTGCGCCATGCGTTTTAATTTGTCCGACGAAAAAGAGATCCGCGCGCTTTTGCAGCGCCACGGATTCTCGTTTTCCAAGGCCCTGGGGCAGAATTTCCTCATAGACCCGTCCGTCTGCCCGGCAATGGCGCAGACGGCCGTCTGCGACGGCGCGGACTGCGTGTTGGAAATCGGCCCCGGCGCGGGCGTGCTGACGGCGAGCTTGTGCGAGCACGCCGGGCGCGTCGCGGCGGTGGAGCTGGACCGCCGGCTGTTCCCGGTGCTCAGAGAAACGCTGGCGGACTACGAAAATTTTACGCTTGTCGAGGGCGACGCGATGCGCCTGGACCTCAAGGCGCTTTTACGCGAACAGTTCGGCGACGGCGCGCGTGTCGCGGTCTGCGCCAATCTGCCCTATTACATCACGTCGCCGCTGCTTATGCGCATGCTGGAAAGCCGGCTTCCGGTCGAGAAGCTGGTCGTCATGGTGCAAAAGGAGGCCGCCGAACGCCTGGCGGCCGAAATAGGCTCGCGTGCGGCCGGGGCGGTCACCGTCGCGGTGCGGTATTACACCGAGCCGCGCGTCTGCTTTGAAGTGCCGCGCACGTCGTTTTTGCCCGCGCCCAAGGTGGACAGCGCCGTTTTGGAGCTGCGCGTGCGCGAAACGCCGCCGGTGAAGCTTTTCGACGAAGCCTTTTTCTTTCGCATGGTGCGCGCGGCGTTCGGCCAGCGGCGCAAAACGGCCGTAAACGCGCTGTCGGCGGGGCTGGGGCTTGAAAAAAAGGCGGTCGCCGCGGCGATTGCGGGCCTTGGGCTTCCCGAGGCGGTGCGCGCCGAAGCCATGTCCATGGAAACGCTTGCCGCGCTTGCCGACCGGCTTTTCGCGGCCAAACAGACCCAGTAAATTCGGAGGAGAATATGTCCCTGTTTCAAAAGTACCGCACGCCCGGTCGAAATTACACCATCCCGCAGCTGGACCTGAGCGCCGCGCCCGAAAACACGCCGCCGGCGCTTCGGTATCTTTACGAATACAGCGTCGTCGACGAGGGCGACGGCTACCTTGGGCACCCGGATTCGGTGCTGCTGCAAAACGGCGATATTCTGACGCTGTACCCCGCCGGGCACGGCAAGGGCAAAACGCTTTCGCGCCTGAGCCATGACGGCGGCCGCACCTATCCCGACACGATTTTGGACCCGCCGAAAAGCTGGGAAAATTCGCGCGAAACGCCGACGGTCTACCGCCTGCATTTCGTCGAGCGCGACTGGGGCGACCGGCTTTTGCTGGTCTGCGGCAACCCGAAGTGGCCCAAGGAGCCCACGACGGGCGGCTTTTCGTGCTCGCTGTCGGCCGACGAGGGCAAAACCTGGTCGGAGTACGAGACGTTTTACAAAAAGGGCGATCCGGTGTTTTCGTGCCTGCCCATCGTTCCGATGAGCTCGTTGACGCAGCTCAAGGAAAACGGGCGGTTCGTGGACAAATGGATGGGCCTTTTCCACACGCGCGGCTTCAAAAATTACAAGACGATTCTGTCCTTCGACGCGGACGGGCGGATGCGCTGGTCGCGTCCGGAGCGGTATTTGAAGCCCTACCGCGGCTTTGAGCGCGCCGCGCAGGTCTGCGAGGTCGAGTGCGTCCGTTCCGACGGCGGCACGGGCGGCGAGCTGCTGCTTTTGGGCCGGTGCAACTCGAAAAAAATCAATTCGATGGTCAGCGTCTCTAAGGACGAGGGCAAAACCTGGTCTTCGCCGCGGGAGCTGCCCGCCGCCTTAAACGGCGAACGGCACAAGGCCGAATGGCTGCCCGACGGGCGGCTGTTCATTACGTTTCGCTCCATTGAGCGCGACGCGGAGAAGCTGCGGACGAATTACGAGAAAAAAGGCATGAACTGGTATTCCGAGGGCTGGGTCGCCTGGGTCGGAAGCTACGACGACCTCAAGGCCGGCCGCGAGGGGCAGTACCGCCTGAAGCTTGCGCACACCTACCTTGCCTGGCAGAACGCGCCCGCCGTGACCGCCAACGGCGACACGGGCTACTGCGGCAACGTCGTCTATCCCGACGGCACCATCGTCACCGCCTCCTACGGCGTGTTTTCGCCGGAGAAAAAGGCGCAGGGCACCTACAGCACCGACAAGGGCGAGCAGCCGCGCAAGACGTTTATCGTCTCAAAGCGTCTGCGGCTTGCCGACGTGGAAAAGCTACCGGGGCTTTCTTCGGCGGCGAAATAGGGCGCTTAAAAAATGGGGGTTGACATCCGGCGAAAAAGGGTGTATGATACCAAGGCAAACAAAGAAGAGCGTTCGTTCTCACCTGCACGTTTTGTACAAGCAGGTCGATATGGCCCCGTTTTTTGGCGGGCTCGTGTTGTCAGGCGCGGACGGTCTTCGTCCGCGCTTTTTGATTTTGAAGGAGTGATTTGCAATCAGTACCAAAGACCTGCAGCTCAATGAACAGATCCGCGACCGCGAGGTGCGGCTTATCGGCGAGGGCGGCGAGCAGCTTGGGATTATGTCCGCGCGCGACGCGCTCAAGCTGGCCGAGGAAAAGAACCTGGACCTTGTGAAAATCGCGCCGACCGCCAAGCCGCCCGTCTGCAAGATTATGGATTACGGGAAGTACCGCTTTGAAAAGGCGAAGCGCGACAAGGAAGCGCGCAAAAACCAGAAAACGGTCGAGCTTAAGGAAATCCGTCTGTCGCTGAACATTGACACGCACGACTTTGAAACGAAGGCAAAGCACGCCGAAAAATTCTTAAAGGCGGGCAACAAGGTAAAGGTTTCCATCCGCTTCCGCGGCCGCGAGATGGCGCACCCGGAAATGGGGCACCGGTCCATGGAAAAATTTGCCGAAGCGTGCAAGGAGTTCGCCTCTGTCGAAAAGCCCTCGAAAATGGAGGGCCGGCAGATGCTGATGTTCTTGGCGCCGCTGAAGTAAGTATATTGTATCAGGAGGAATTTGAAATGCCGAAGATCAAGACCCATTCCGGAGCGAAAAAGCGCTTCAAGCTGTCGAAAAACGGCAAGCCCATCCGCGCGCACGCGAACAAGTCGCACATCCTCACGAAAAAGAGCACCAAGCGTAAGCGCAACCTGCGCAAGACGGCGGTCGCCGACACGACGAACCAGCGCCAGATTAAGCGCTTGATCCCGTACAAATAAGAAGCGCAAGCAACGGAGGTAACAGGAAATGGCACGAGTAAAAGGCGCAATGATGACGCGCAAAAGAAGAAATAAAGTTCTCAAGCTGGCCAAGGGCTACTACGGCTCCAAGAGCCGCCTTTTCAAGACGGCGAAGCAGGCGGTCATGAAGTCCGGGCAGTACGCCTACATCGGCCGCAAGCAGAAGAAACGCGATTTCCGCCGTCTGTGGATCACCCGCATTTCCGCGGCGTGCAAGCTCAACGGCATGAATTATTCCACGTTCGTCAACGGGCTGAAAAAGGCCGGCGTCGAGCTCAACCGCAAGATGCTGTCCGAAATCGCCATTGCGGACCCCGCCGCGTTTACCGCCCTGTGCGAGCAGGCGAAAGCGGCGCTTCAATAAGCCAGAACCACGCCGCGCGCACGCGCAGGCGTGGTTTCCGTTTTTTTCAGCCGCCGAAAGCGGGCTTTTGTAAGGGAGGGCATATGCAGCCGCAGAGCATTGAAAGCCGCCGCAACGCGCGCGTGCAGGCGTTTTGCCGCCTGCGCGACAGCGCCGCCGAACGAAAACGCGCCGGACGCTTTGTGCTCGAGGGCCTGCGGTTGTGCGCGGACTGCGCCGAAACGGGCGTGCCGCTGGCCGCGGCCTTTGTGACCGAAGCGGCGCGCAAAAAGGGCGGGGCGCGCATGGACGCGCTGCTGGCCGCCGCGAACGAGGTCTTTTACATCTCCGAACCGGTCGCCGAACGCCTTTCCGACACCGTGACGACGCAGGGCGTGTTCGCCGAGGCCTTTCTGCCCGCGGCGCGGCCGTTTGCGCCGCAGCCCGGCGAACGGTATCTGGCGCTCGAGGCGGTGCAGAACCCGCAGAATCTCGGCGCGGCCGCCCGCACGGCGGAGGCGCTGGGGCTTTCCGGCCTCCTGCTTTTTAGCGGGTGCGACCGGTTTTCGCCGAAGGCGCTGCGCGCGTCCATGGGGTCGCTTTTGCGTCTGCCGGTGTTCGAGACGGACGCGCTGCCCGCGGCGCTTAAGGCGGCGTCAAAAACGCTGCCCGTGTTCGCCGCCGTGCCGGACCGGGACGCCCCGCGCGTGCAGACGGTCGATTTTTCCGGCGGCGCGGTTGTCGTCGTCGGCAATGAGGCCAACGGCGTAAGCGAGGTGGTCCGCGCCCTGGCGTCGCCCGTGACGGTCCCGATGGCCGGCCGGGCCGAATCGCTCAATGCGGCGGCGGCCGCCGCCATCCTGATGTGGGAAATGGTGCGTGTATGACAAAAGACGCGATTTACTGGGTCTGGCTGCTGCGAACCCTGGGCGGTTCAACGGTGCTGCAGGACCTGATGCATTATTTCGGCTCCGCGCAGAAACTATATGAGGCGGGCCCCGCGCAATGGCGCATCTGCGGTCTGATGACCGGCTGGCAAATTCAGAAGCTTTCCCAATGCTCCCCGTCGGAGTGCGGCGACGTGCTGCGCACCTGCCGCGACAACGGCTGGCTGGCCGTTACGCCCGACACGCTCTGGTACCCGCGGCGGCTTTGGGAGCTGCGGGACATGCCGCCCGTGCTGTTCGTCTGGGGCGACCCGACCGTGCTTGCGCGCGAGGCGTCGATTGCCGTGGTCGGTACGCGCAAGGCGTCCGCCTACGGGGTGCGCGTGGCCGCCGCGCTGACCGAAACGCTTGCCGAAAGCGGCGCGGTCATTGTTTCCGGCGGGGCGCTCGGCATCGACAGCGCCGCCCACGAGGGCGCGCTGCGCGCAGAGGGTGGCAAAACGGTCGCCGTGCTCGGCTGCGGGCTGGGGACGCCGTATTTGCAGGAAAACCGCGGCCTGCGCAGCCGCATTGCCCACAACGGCGCGGTTGTCAGCGAATTTCTGCCGTTTTCCCCGGCGTCGCGCGCGACGTTCCCGCGGCGCAACCGCATCATCTCCTGCCTTTCCCGCGGGACGGTTGTGATTGAGGCCGGCGAACGAAGCGGGTCGCTCATCACCGCGCGCTGCGCGCTGGAGCAGGGGCGCGACCTGTTCGCCGTTCCGGGCGACGTGGTCTCGAGCGCCTTTACCGGTGCGAACCGGCTGATTCACGACGGGGCGAAGCCGGTGTTTTCCCCGCGCGACGTACTGGAGGAATACCTGTACCGCTTCCCCGACGAGCTGCACGAGGTGCCGGATAAAAGCTTCTGCGAGCTGCTGCGCGCCGCCGGCGAGACGCCGGAAACCCTTTCGCGCGCACCGCAGACTGCCGGCCGCCGTCCGCGCAAGACGGCAAAGGCAAAGCCCGAAGCCCCGTCGCCCGCCGCGCCCGCGCCGGCGCGGGAACTGCCCGAAGCGCTCAGCGACCGGGCGCGCGCGGTATACGGCGTGCTTTCGGAAGCGGGCGCGCACATCGACGATATCGCCGCCGCGGCGGGGCTGCCCGCCGGACCGTGCCTTGCGGCGCTGACGGAGCTGGAGCTATACGGATTCGCAGCCCTTTCCGAGGGCAGAAAATACAGAAAAATATAGGAAGGTCATAGAATGGCAGATCTTGTTATTGTGGAGTCGCCCTCCAAGGCGAAAACCATTCAAAAATACCTGGGCAGCGGCTATAAGGTTACGGCGTCCGTCGGGCATATCCGCGACCTGCCCGCCGCCAAGCTCAGCGTGGACGTCAAGCACGATTTCGCGCCGAAGTACGCCATTGTCAAGGGCAAGGAAAAGCTTGTCAAGGAGCTCAAGGCGCTGGTCGAAAAGGCCGACCGCGTCTATCTTGCGACCGACCCGGACCGCGAGGGCGAGGCGATTTCCTGGCATCTGGCGACGGTGCTCGGGCTCGACATGAACGACGAAAACCGCGTCAAGTTCAACGAAATCAACCGGTCCGGCGTGGAAAAGGGCATGGCGCATCCGGAAAAAATCGACATGGATTTGGTCGACGCGCAGCAGGCGCGCCGCATCCTGGACCGGCTTGTGGGGTATAAGCTGAGCCCCTTTGTTTCGCAGAAAATCCGCCGCGGGCTTTCCGCCGGGCGGGTGCAGTCCGTCGCGCTGCGGCTGATTGTCGACCGCGAGGAGGAGATCCGCGCCTTTACCCCGGAGGAATACTGGTCGCTCGACGCGAAATTCGTCGCGCCGTCGTCGCGCCGCGCCTTTGCGGCGGCCTTTGCGGGGGACGAGACCGGCAAGGTCGAGGTGAAAAACGAGGCCGAGGCGAACGCGGTGCTTGCGCGCCTTGCAAACGCGCACTACACGGTGGCGAGCGTCAAAAAGGGCACGCGCCGCCGCCAGCCGGCGCCGCCGTTTACGACGTCGACCTTGCAGCAGGAGGCTTCGCGCAAGCTGGGCTTCCAGGGCAAGCGGACCATGCGCATCGCCCAGGAGCTGTACGAGGGCGTCGAGGTCGCGGGGTACGGGGCGATGGGTCTTATCACCTATATGCGTACCGACTCCCTGCGCATTTCCGAGGAATCGCGCGCCGCGGGCAACGCGTTTATTGAAGAGACCTACGGCAAGGCCTATCTGCCCGAAAAGCCGCGGTACTATAAGAGCCGCGCGAACGCGCAGGACGGCCACGAGGCGATTCGCCCGACCGTCCCGTCGCTTACGCCCGAGCAGGCGAAGGCGAGCCTGACGGCGGACCAGTACAAGCTCTACGCCCTTATCTGGAAGCGCTTTATGGCGAGCCTGATGGCGAACTGCGTGCAGGACACGGTCCGCGCCGAAATCCACGGGGCAACCGAGGCGGACGCGGCGGCGGGCAAATACTGCCTGTTCACGGCGGCGGGCTACACGGTGCGCTTCGACGGCTACACGAAGGTGTACGTCGCCGGCTCCGACGAGGAGGAAGAGGACGAAAACGCCCTGCCCGCGCTTGCGGCGGGCGATACGCTCAAGCTCAAGGACCTTGGCGGCAACCAGCATTTCACCCAGCCGCCCGCGCGCTACACCGAAGCGTCGCTTGTCAAAAAGCTGGAGGAAACGGGCGTCGGCCGGCCGAGCACCTATGTCTCCATCGTCTCGACCATCACCGGGCGCGAGTACGTCACGCGCGAGCAGAAGCAGCTGAAGCCCACCGAGCTCGGCGAGGCGGTCACGAAGCTGCTCAAGGAGCAGTTCCCGAACATCGTCAACGTGAAATTTACCGCGAATATGGAAAACGACCTGGACCGCGTCGAGCACGGCGAGGTGGATTACGTCGCGATGCTGCACGCCTTTTACGACGGCTTTGACGAAGAAATGAAAAAGGCGAAGGAAAAAACGCAGGGCGTTAAAATCCAGCTGCAGGAGGACGTTACGGACATCCCCTGCGAAAAATGCGGGCGCATGATGGTCGTCAAAACCGGCCGGTACGGCAAGTTCTTAGCCTGCCCGGGCTATCCGGAATGTAAAAATACGAAGCCGCTGGTCGTGGAAACGGCGGCGCGCTGCCCGAAGTGCGGCGGCAAGGTCATCCAGAAAAAAAGCAAGCGCGGCTACACGTTCTACGGCTGCGACCATTACCCGGACTGCAACTTCATGACCTGGGACGTGCCTACGGACGAAACCTGTCCGCAGTGCGGCAAGTCGCTCTTTAAGCGGCGCGGCGGGCTTATCGTCTGCGAGGACGAGGCGTGCGGCTATTCGCGCAAGGCGGAGCGCAAGCGCCGGAAAAAGGACGAAGCGGAGGCGTGAGCATGCAGGCGGCGGTCATCGGCGCGGGGCTTGCGGGCGTGGAGGCGGCCTGGCAGCTGCAAAAGCGCGGCGTGCGCGTCGAGCTTTATGAAATGAAGCCGCAGCGCTTTTCCCCGGCGCACCGGTCGGCGGGGTTTGCGGAGCTTGTGTGCTCGAATTCCTTAAAAGCCGAGCGGCAAAATTCGGCGGCGGGCCTTTTGAAGGCGGAAATGGCGTCGTTTTCTTCGCTTTGCGTGGAGGCGGCGCACAGGACCCGCGTCCCGGCGGGCGGCGCGCTTGCGGTGGACCGCGACCGGTTCTCCGCGTATATCACCGAAAAAATCGAGGGCTGCGCGCAAATCTGCGTTCGCCGGCAGGAGGTCGTTTCGCTGCCCGAAGACGCGGACGTCGTTATCGTCGCCGCGGGGCCGCTTGCGTCCGACGCGCTTGCGGGGACCATCCGCACGCTTACCGGCGCAAACGGGCTTTCGTTTTACGACGCGGCGGCGCCCATTGTGACCGCGGAAAGCGTGGATATGGACCGCGCCTTTGCGCAGTCGCGCTACGACCGCGGCGGGGCGGACGACTATCTCAACTGCCCGATGAACAAGGCCGAATACGAGGCGTTCTACAAGGCGCTTACAAACGCCGAGCGCGCCGAAACGCACAGCTTCGACGAGCGGCACGACGTGTACGAGGGCTGCATGCCCATTGAGGCGCTCGCCGCGCGCGGGCACGACGCCATACGCTATGGCCCGATGAAGCCGGTGGGGCTTGTGGACCCGAAAACCGGCCATCGGCCGTGGGCGAATTTGCAGCTGCGCAAGGAGAACGCCGCCGGGACGCTTTACAACCTGGTCGGCTTTCAGACCAACCTGAAATTCGGCGAACAGCAGCGTGTGTTTTCGATGATTCCGGCGCTGCACAGCGCGCAGTTCGCGCGCTTCGGGGTCATGCACCGCAACACGTTTCTCGATTCGCCGCGGCTGCTTTCTGCGGACTTTTCGCTGCGCAGCGACCGGCGCGTCTATTTCGCCGGGCAGATTACGGGCGTGGAGGGGTACATGGAATCCGCGTCGTCGGGCATTCTCGCCGGTGTGAACGCGGCGCGCGCGCTGGCGGGAAAACCGCCGCTTCTGCTGCCCGCGACGACGATGATGGGCGCGCTTTCGCGGTACGTCAGCGACCCGTCCGTGGTGAACTTTCAGCCGATGGGCGCGAACTTCGGCATTTTGCCGCCCTTAGACACGCGCATCAAGGACAAGGCGGCGCGCTACACGGCGCTTTCCGAGCGCGCGCTGGCGGCGCTTGCGGCTTACAAGGAGGCAATGGGCGAATGAGACTTTTGGCGGACGCTTTCGGCGGCGACAACGCGCCGTCGGAAATCCTGAAGGGCTGCGCGGCGGCGCAGAAGGCTTATGGCTACGACATCACCCTCGTCGGCGACGCGCAGAAAATCAAAGCCTGCGCCGAGAAAGAGGGCGTGGACCTTTCCAATATGGAAATTCTGCACGCCGACGGCGTGTTTTCCATGGAAGAACAGCCCACGGCGCTTTTGAAGGCGGGCAAGGACTCCTCCATGGCGGTGGGCCTGCGCGCGCTGGCCGAGGGCCGGGGCGACGCCTTTGTTTCGGCCGGCAGCACGGGCGCGCTGCTGGTGGGCGCGACGTTCCTTGTCAAGCGCATCCGGGGCGTCAAGCGACCGGCGCTCGGGGCGGTGATGCCGTCGGCGGACCGGCCGTTTATCCTGGTCGATACCGGCGCGAACGCCGAGTGCAGCGTGCCGATGCTCTGCTGCTTTGCAAAGCTCGGCGACATCTATATGCGCCGCGTGCTCGGGGTCGAAGCCCCGCGCGTGGGGCTTGCGAACATCGGAACGGAGGCGACAAAGGGCGACACGCTGCGGCAGGAGGCGTATCGGGCGCTGTCGGAGATGGAGGACATCCGCTTTATCGGCAACGTCGAAGCGCGCGACGTCCCCCGGGGCGCGGCGGACGTTGTTGTGGCGGACGGCTTTTCGGGCAACATCCTTTTGAAAACCTATGAGGGCGTCGCGAAAATGATGGCGGGCAAAATCAAGGCCATGTTCAAAAAGAACCCGCTGACGATGCTCTCCTATCTCGGCGTGAAGTCCGGCATGGAGGACTTCCGCAAAACGCTCGACTACAAGCAGTACGGCGGCGCGCCGATTCTGGGCGTGCAAAAGCCGGTTATCAAGGCGCACGGTTCGTCGGACGCGTACGCGTTCCAAAGCGCGCTGCGGCAGGCGGCGCTGTGCGTCGAAGCCGACGTGCCGGGCAAAATTCGGGAGGCGATGCAGCATGACGCAGAACGTTAAGGCGCTGGAGGAAAAGCTCGGCTATACCTTTCAAAACCCGGCGCTTTTAACGCGGGCGCTGACCCACTCCTCCTACGCCAACGAGCAAAACGCACCCGGCGACAACGAGCGGCTCGAATTTTTGGGCGATTCGGTGCTGGGCTTTCTTACGGCGGAATACCTGTTTTCCGAGCACAAGGGCGTGCCGGAGGGCGAGCTGACGCGTCTGCGCGCCTATGCGGTGTGCGAAAAATCCCTGGACGTGTACGCAAAGCAGCTTGGCCTTGGGGACTTTCTGCTTCTGGGCAAGGGCGAGGAGCGCACGGGCGGGCGCACGCGCGCTTCGGTGCTTTCCGACGCGTTTGAGGCGGTTATCGCCGCCATGTATCTTGACGGCGGCATACAGGCGGCCAGGCCGTTCGTGCTGCGGTATGTGGCGCCGTACGTCGAGGCAAAGCCGGTGTTCCGCGATTATAAGACGACCCTGCAGGAGGTCACGCAGCAAAACCCCGGCGAAACGCTCGAATATGTGGTCGTTTCGGAATCCGGCCCCGACCACGACAAGCATTTTGAGGTCGAGGTGCATTTGAACAGCAACGTCCTGGGGCGCGGCAGCGGGCCGAGCAAGAAAAAGGCGGAGCAGGACGCCGCGCGGCAGGCGCTGGAAATGATGGGCCTGTAAAACGCGGTTTGACTTGCAGGGACGCGGGTTTCGTTGTACAATAAAAGGAACCGGTTTTTTTGAAAATTACGCAGAAGGATACGGATACATGATCTTAAAGTCGCTGGAAATGCAGGGGTTCAAGTCCTTTCCGGACAAGACCGTGCTGGAATTTAATCAGGGCATCACCGCCGTTGTCGGACCGAACGGCAGCGGCAAGAGCAACATTTCCGACGCGGTGCGCTGGGTGCTCGGCGAGCAGTCCACCAAAAGCCTGCGCGGCTCGAAAATGGAGGACGTCATCTTCATGGGGACGGACACCCGCCGCCAGAAGGGCTTTGCCGAGGTGACGCTGCGCTTTGACAACCGCGACCGCACGCTGCAGCGCGAGACCGACGAGGTTACGGTAACGCGCCGGTACTATCGTTCGGGCGAAAGCGAATACGGCATCAACGGCGAGACGGTGCGCCTGCGCGACGTCAACGAGCTGTTTATGGACACGGGCCTTGGCCGCGACGGGTATTCCCTTGTCGGGCAGGGGCGCATTGCGGAGCTGGTTTCCGGCAAGGCGGGCGAACGCCGTGATATGCTCGAGGAGGCGGCGGGCATTTCGCACTTCCGCTACCGCCGCAACGACGCGAACAAGCGCCTGGCGGCGGCCGAGGAAAACCTGGTGCGCCTGCGCGACATTTTGTCGGAGCTGGAAGGGCGCGTCGGCCCCTTGAAGGCGCAAAGCGAAAAGGCGCAGAAATTCCTGGAGCTTGCCGGCGAAAAAAAGCAGCTCGAAATCGGGCTTTGGCTCTACACCATCGACCGCACGGACGACCGCCTGCGCGAGCAGTCGCATAAAATCGCGACCGCCGAGGCGCAGCACATGGAGGCCGCCGCGCAGCTGGAAACCTTGGGCGCGCAGATTGACAAGGCCGCCGAGGACGTCCAGGCGCTGCTGGTCAAAATCGAGGAGACCCGTGCCGAGGGCGCGAAAACGGAGGAGCAGGCCGCCGCGCTCGACGCGCAGGCGCAGGTCGAGGAAACCTCCGTCCGGCACAACGAAGAGGCGATTGAACGCCTGCTGCGCGACCGCGCCGAGGAGGAGGAGACGAACCGCCACCTGGACGCGCGCATTGCCGAGGCAAAGGATGCTATCCAAAAAAGCGAGGCGGCGCGCGCCGCGCTGGAAACGCAGCTGGCCGCGCTGACCGCCGAGCAGGAGGCGCGCCTCAGCGACAGCGCGCGCGCCGGGGCGGACGCGGCGGAGCTTTCTGCGGCGGCGTCGGCGCTGTCCGTGCAGATTGCGGATAACCGCGTCGTGGCGGAAACGGCCAATTCCTCCGTCGAGGAAATCGAAACGCGCATCCGAAAAATTACGGAGACCCTGGGCAGCCGGGAGAATGAGTACGAGACATACAAGGCCGCGCACGAAGCGGCGTCGGCGGCGCTTGCGGAAAGCGAAGAGACCCTCCGGGCGCTGCAAAACGCCGTGGAGGGCTACACGATGCGGTATGCGTCGCGCGCCAAAAAAGCCGAGGAGCTGCGCGGGGCGTTGCAGGAAAAGGAGCGCGAGCTGCAAAAAATGCAGGACCGCGTGCGGCTGCTTTCCGATTTGGAAAAGAACATGGAGGGCTACCAGGGCGCGGTGCGCGCCGTGATGCGCGCAGCCAAGCAGGGCGCGCTGCGCGGCGTCCACGGGCCGCTTTCCCAGCTGATTTCCGTCAAACCGAAATATACGACCGCCGTTGAAACGGCGTTGGGCGCCGCGGTGCAGCACATCGTCACCGAAACGGACAACGACGCGAAGCGCGCCATTGCGTTTTTGAAGGAGAAGAACGCCGGCCGCGCGACCTTTTTGCCGATTTCCGCGGTGCGCCCGCGGGAGTTCCGCGAAACGGGGCTGGAGGACCGCTACGGCTTTGTCAGCATGGCCGACGAGCTTGTGGCGGCGGACGCGAAATACCGCGATATTATCCGCGCCCAGTTGGGGCGCACCGTTGTCGCCGAGGATATGGACGCCGCCATTTCGATGGCGAAGCAGTACAACTACCGGTTCCGCATTGTGACGCTCGACGGGCAGGTGATTAACGCGGGCGGTTCCATGACGGGCGGTTCGCGCGCCCAGAGCGTCGGCATTTTAAGCCGCGGCAACGAGATAGAGCGTCTGAAAAAGGCGGCCGAGGCCGCCGAAACGGAGCTTGCCGCCTTGCGTGCGGACGAAAAGGCGCTGTCCGAGGACGCCGCCCGCGCCAAGGCCGAGCTGGACGGGACGCAGGGCGACCTTTTGCGCGCCGGGGAGGAAAAAATCCGCCGCGAGGGCGAGGAAAAGCTGGCCGCCGACAAGCTGGCCTCCGTTTCCGGCACCGTCCGGGAGCTTTCGGAAGAAAAGCAGACCCTGCGCGCGCGCGCCGAGCAGATTTTGAAAAACGCCGCCGAAGCGCGCGAGGCGCTCGGGGACCTGCAGGAACAGCTTGCGCAAAAGGAGGCCGCGCTCGAAAAGCTGACCGGCGACCGCGCCGCGCTCGACGAAGCGCGCGAGGCGCTTTCACAAAAGGCGGCGGCGCTGCGGCTGCAAAGCCTGACGCTGGAAAAGGACGCGCAGTCAGCGCGCGACGATTTGCAGCACCTGGAGAACCGGTTGAGCGGGCACACGGACAAGCGCACCGCGCTGGACGACGAAATCGCGGCGTACCGCCGGAAAAACGAGACGCTGCGCGAAAACGTCCGCACGCTGCGGGAAAACGCCGAAGCGCTGCGCGCGGGCACCGCGCAGGTGCAAGCGCAGGTGGAGGCGCTCATGGCGGAGCGCGACGCGCTGACGAAAAAGCAGAACGACCTGCGCACGCTGGAGCGCGCAAAAGCCGAGGAGCGCGAGCGTTTAAGCGGCGAGCTTGCCCGGCTCGAGGAGCGCAAGGCCGCCATGCGCAAGGAATACGACGACCTCATTGCGAAGCTGTACGAGGAGTATGAGCTGACCCGCCGGGAGGCGGCGGCGCTCGACATCCGGCTCGACGACCACCAGGCGGCGTCGAAGCGTCTTGCGGAGCTCAAGGCGCAGATTCGCGCGCTCGGCTCGGTCAACGTCGCGGCGATTGAGGAATACAAAGAGGTTTCCGAACGATACGAGTTTTTGTCGGGGCAGGTCTCCGACGTCGAACACTCCCGCGCCGAGCTTCTGCGGCTCATCGGCGAGCTGACCGAACGCATGGCGGCGCAGTTTAAGACGCGCTTTGCGCAAATCGACCGCGCGTTCGGCGAGACGTTCGCCGAGCTGTTCGGCGGCGGCAGCGCGCAGCTGCTGCTTGCCGACGAGCACGACGTGCTCGAGTGCGACATCGAAATCAAGGTCCAGCCGCCGGGCAAAAACCTCAAAAGCATCGAACCGCTTTCCGGCGGGGAAAAGGGCCTTGCGGCGATATCCCTGCTGTTCGCCATCTTAAAGGTCACGCCCGCGCCGTTCTGCATTTTCGACGAGGTCGAAGCGGCGCTCGACGACGTGAACGTCTCCCGCTACGCGCAGTATGTGCGGCGCATGACGAAAAACACGCAGTTTATTCTGATTACGCACCGCCGCGGCACCATGGAGGAAGCGGACGTGCTCTACGGCGTAACGATGCAGGAAAGCGGCGTGTCGAAGCTTCTGGAGCTTAAAACCGCCGAAATGGCGAAGGAATTGGGTCTGGCCTGACCGAAATACATACCCGGAAAGAAAAAGGTGAAAGCGCATGGGCATTTTCAGCAAAATCAATTTTGGGCTTTCCAAGACCCGCAGCAAAATGGCGGGGGCCATTGACAGCCTCTTTGCGGACGGCGGCGAAATTACCGACGACCTGTACGCGGAGCTTGAGGAAATCCTGGTCATGGGCGACGTGGGCGTGCCCACGGCCGTCGAAATTACGGAGCGGCTGCGCGCGCGCGTGCTTGAAAAGCGGCTGCGCGGCGCGGCGGCCGTCAAAAAGGCCATGCAGGAAATCGTCGCCGAGCTTTTGGAGGGCGGCGAGGATATGGGCCTTGTCACCGTGCCGAGCGTGGTGCTGGTCATCGGCGTCAACGGCGTGGGCAAAACCACGACCATCGGCAAGCTGGCCGCCCGGTACAAGGCGGAGGGCAAGCGCGTCATTTTGGGCGCGGCGGACACCTTCCGCGCGGCGGCGATTGACCAGCTTGCCGTCTGGGCTGAGCGCGCGGGCGCGGAGCTTGTCAAGCACAGCGAGGGCGCGGACCCGGCCGCCGTGGTGTTCGACACCGTCAGCGCCGCCAAGGCGCGCGACTGCGACATTGTCATCATTGACACCGCGGGGCGGCTGCACAACAAGAAAAACCTGATGGACGAGCTTGCGAAAATCTACCGCGTGATTGACCGCGAGCTGCCCTATTCCGACCGCGAGGTGCTTTTGGTGCTGGACGCGACGACGGGGCAGAACGCCGTCAACCAGGCGCGCGAGTTCCAAAACGTCGCCGAAATAACCGGCATTGTGCTCACCAAGCTCGACGGCACGGCGCGCGGCGGCGTGGTGCTTGCCATCAAAAACGAGCTGGGCATCCCCGTCAAATTCATCGGGGTGGGCGAGCAGATTGACGACCTGCAGCCGTTCGACCCGCAGGCGTTCGCCGTAAGTTTGTTTGAGCAAAAGGACGAGACCGAGGAGCAAGCCGATGAAGACCTGGAGAAAACGGATGTGGAAGCTGGCGTTTCGGACGTTTCAGGCGTTCGACAGGAAGCCGCAGCACGACCTGAACCCGAAAACGCACCCGACCGCGTACCGGCGGACGCCGCTGCACCCGAAGCGGGGCGTGCCGGCGCCGCAGACGCAGCTTCTGAAAGCGGAGCTTCGGACGTGGAACCGGAAGCGTCGGTAAGCGACGCGGACAAGAAGCCGAAAAAGGAGAAGAGACGCTTTGGATTTTTTAATCGCCACACATAATCTGAAAAAACGCGACGAGCTGCAGCGCATTTTGTCGCCCCTGGGCGTGCATGTGCTGACCGCCGACGA
>CASGAS010000011.1 GCA_949299505.1 uncultured Eubacteriales bacterium | reverse complement strand
AAAACGAACAGCCGCTTTCCAAAACGGAAAGCGGCTGCTTTTTATGCGGTTCAGGCAAATTGGTACACGCGCACATAGTCGACAACAAAATCGACCGGGAAGGTCCCCTCGGGGTTGTCGCGGATGTCGCCCGACCAGGAATACCGGTTGTTTTGGTTGTCCGGGTCCGCGCTGCCGTCCTTACCGGCGATTTCCACGGTCAAAAGCAGAAATTCCGGGGACTGCGACACGCCGAAGTCCGTGCGCCAGGTCTCCTGCCCGTTGATGTAGAACACGTACTCGTCCGGCGTCCACAAAACGCCGTAGGTGTTGAACTCGTTGTACATGTCGCGGTCGACCCGGAACTCGCCGGAGCCCTTCGACTGATGCTTGTCGCCGTAGCCGTCGATGTGAATCGTGTGCATCGTCGTGTTGCGGTAGGTTTCCGTATCCTTTTTCGGGTCGTTGTAGTACGGCGACTCCATGACGTCGATTTCCGCGCCGTTTTTGCCGCCCTCGGTCTCGTCGCCCATCGTCTCCGACTGCAGCCAGAACGCGCTCCACAGTCCTCCGGCGGCGGGCGCCTTGCAGCGCGCCTCAAAATAGCCGTAGGTGAACTCCTGCAGGCCGTCGGTCGTGCAGGTGCCGGTGTACCAGCCCGGACCCTTGGGGCCGTCCTCCTTATACTCGGTGCGGATGATCAGGTTCCCGTCTTCCGTAAAGCACTGCGCCGGGTCCCAGTAGCCGCCGCGGCGCGCCCCTTCCCCGCGCGTGGTCCGCCAGCGCGTCGCATCAAGCGGGCCGTCGAAGTTTTCTTCAAAGACAAGTTCCATGCCGCTTAAGTCCAGCGTTTTGTCCGCCTGCGGGGTCTGCACACGCGAACAGGCGCAGGCGCAAACCAAAAGCACGGCGGCGAAAAGCAAAGCAAGACAGCGTTTTCAAAGCGTTCGTTTCATACCGGTTCCTCCCTTTTTATAAGAACGGCAAATAAACGGCTTTATAAGGACAGCTGCTCGCCGGCATCCTCGGCGGACAGCAGCGCGCCGGCGGCGGGCAGCGTGCGGGTGCGGTACCGCGCCGGCTTTTGGAATTCCCCTTCGCGGTAATCGCGCACCAGCGCGACGCGGTGGCCCTTTTTGAGCGTCATGACCATAACGCCCTGGGTATCTTTGGTCGTTTTCGGCGCGACGGCGCCGGTGTTCAGCAGCAATATGCGTCCCGAGGAGGATTGCACGACAAGCTCCCGGTCCGCTTCGATTTGCAGCATGGTGGCGACGGGGAATTTTTCGCAATAGGCTTTAATCAGCTTTTTGCGGTTCGTCTTGGTCGCGTAAGCGGAAAGGTCGACCTTGGCAAGGCGGCCGTTTTCAAAGAAGAACAGCATATACCCGCGGTAATCGGTCGTGACCGCCATATAAACGGCCGCTTCGCCCGGATCCATGTGCAGCTTCGTCGGCACATAATCGCCCAGGGCGCTGGCCTTGGTGTCCTCAAAATCCGCCGCTTTCGCCTTATACACCTGGCAGCGATCGGTAAAGAACAGCAAATCCGTGCTGTTGGTCGCCTCCATGCTCAAAAGCAGGCTGTCGCCCTCCTTGAGCTTCTGCTCGCCGCTCATGCGCAAAGACTGCGGCGTGATTTTTTTGAAATACCCGCCCTTTGTAAAGAACAGGTGGACGGGATAATCGGGGATTTCCTCCGTCTCATCCTCGTCCTCGCCGGCTTCGGCGTACACAATCTCGCTGCGGCGCGGGATGGCGTATTTTTCCACGACGGCGCGCAGCTCCGACACAAGGATGCGCTTGACGCGCGCACGGCTTTGCAGAATATCCTCCATATCCGCAATCTGCTCGCGCAGCTGGGCGATGTCGGCAGTACGCTTAAGGATATATTCCCGGTTCAAATGGCGCAGCTTGATTTCGGCGACGTACTCCGCCTGCGTTTTGTCAATGCCGAAACCGATCATCAGGTTCGGCACGACCTCGGCCTCCTCATCCGTCGAACGGATGATGCGAATCGCCTTGTCAATATCGAGCAAAATCTTCTGGAGGCCCTCCAGCAAATGCAGGCGTTCCTTGGCGCGCGCCAGCTCAAAATAGGTGCGGCGGCGCACGCATTCCGAACGGAACGCGATCCACTCGAGCAGCAGGTCGCGCACGCCGAGCACGCGCGGCACGCCGGCGATAAGCACGTTGAAGTTGCAGGCGAAGGAGTCCTCCAGCGGCGTCGAGCGGAACAGCTTTTTCATCAGCTTGTCCGGGTCCGTGCCGCGCTTATAGTCGATGGTGATTTTAAGACCCTTTTTGTCGGTCTCGTCGCGCACGTCGGCAATCTCGCGCGCCGCGCCGCTTTTGACCTTTTCCACGATTTTTTCAATGATGGCTTCGGCCGTCGTTGTCGGCGGAATCTGCGTGACGTCGATGCAGTGGTTCGCTTTGTCGACCGTATATTTGGAGCGGACCTTAAACGACCCGCGCCCCGTGCGGAAAATTTCCTGCATCTGCGCTTCGTCATAGACAATCTGCCCGCCGCCGACAAAATCCGGCGCGCGCAAAATCTCGGAAACGTCAAAATCCGCATCTTTTATCAGCGCCTGCGTCGCCTCGCACACCTCGCGCAGATTAAACGAGCAAATCGACGACGCCATGCCGACCGCGATGCCGGTGTTGGCGTTGACAAGCACCGAAGGGAACGTCACGGGGAAAAGCGTCGGTTCTTTCATGGTGCTGTCGTAGTTGTCCACAAAATCGACGGTGTCCTTGTCAATGTCGGCGAACAGCTCGGCGGCAATGGGCTCGAGCTTCGCCTCCGTATACCGGGAGGCGGCGTACTGCATATTGCGCGAATACGCCTTGCCGAAATTGCCTTTTGACTGGATATACGGGTGCAAAAGCGCCTCGTTGCCGCGCGTCAAGCGAACCATCGTCTCATAAATCGGGCCGTCGCCGTGGGGGTTGAGCTGCATGGTCCGGCCGACGATGTTGGCGGATTTGATGGTGCCGCCGGAGAGCAGCCCCATTTTATACATGGTGTACAGAAGCTTTCTGTGCGACGGCTTGAAGCCGTCAATTTCCGGGATGGCGCGCGAAAGGATAACGCTCATGGCGTAGGGCATGTAGTTTGTCTCAAGCGTTTCGGTAATGTCCTGCTCGACGACCTCGCCCGCGCCTAAAATATGCGCGTTCGGCTGCAGTTCCGGCTTTTCTTCGGTCTTTCTCGGTTTTCTCGGCATAGTCTCTCCTCCCCCGCGTTACGAAATGTCCGCCAGCTCCAGATACATATGGCCGTTTTCGGCGATATGCGTCTTGCGGCCCTGCAGATTGTCGCCCAAAAGCAGGTCGAATTTTTCGGCGACCGCCTCCGGCGATGCGTCGGGCTCGACCTTGATAAGGCGGCGCGTTTCGGGGTTCATGGTCGTCAACCACATCATATCGGCCTCGTTTTCACCAAGGCCCTTGGAGCGCTGGATGGTGAACTTCCGGTCGCCCAGAGCCTCGAGCACCTCCTGCTTTTCCTTTTCGGTATAGCAGAACCACGTCTCGCCCTTCGACTGAATCTCGTAAAGCGGCGATTCGGCGATATAGACCTTGCCCGCGCGGATGAGCGTCGGCATCAGACGGTAAATCATGGTGAGAATCAGCGTGCGAATCTGGAAGCCGTCAACGTCGGCGTCGGTGCAGATGATGACCTTGCTCCACCGCAGGTTGTCCAGGTTAAAGGACGACAGCTCCTTATTGGCCTTACCCGACACCTCGACGCCGCAGCCGAGGACCTTGATAAGGTCCACGATGATATCGCTTTTGAAAATTTTGCTGTATTCGGCCTTTAAGCAGTTCAGAATCTTGCCGCGCACGGGGATAATCGCCTGAAACGCGCTGTCGCGCGCCTGCTTGCACGCGCCGAGTGCCGAGTCGCCCTCCACAATAAAGATTTCGCGCTCGGAAACGTCCTTGGAACGACAGTCAACGAATTTTTCGACGCGGCTGGTCAAATCGTTGCCGCTTTGCATCGTTTTTTTCAGGCTCTGGCGCGTGGTTTCCGCCTTGATGCGCGAACGCATATTGATAAGCACCTGGTTGCCGATTTTTTCCGCGTCGAGCGGGTTTTCAATGAAATAGACCTCCAACTGGTGGCGGAAAAACTCCGTCATCGCCTCCTGGATGAATTTGTTGGTGATGGACTTTTTGGTCTGGTTCTCATAGGAGGTCTGCGTCGAGAAAGAGGAGACGACCAGCACCAGACAGTCCTCGATATCCTGGAAGCTGATTTTGCTGTCCGTTTTCAGATACTTGCCGCTCGATTTGAGGTAGGCGTCCAGCTGCGAAACGAACGCGCTGCGCACCGCCTTTTCCGGCGCGCCGCCGTGCTCTAAGAAGCTCGAGTTGTGGTAGTATTCCTTGAGCTGCTTTTTGTTGGAAAAGCAGAGCGCGGCGTTGATTTTGACCTTGTATTCGGGCTTGTCCGCGCGGTCGCGGCCACGGCGCTCGGTCTGCCAGACCTGGAGGTCGGAAAGCGCGGCGTCGCCGACAAACTCCTTGATGTAGTCCGCTATGCCGTTTTCATAGAGGTATTCGTAGGTCTCAAAGTGGCTCGCGCTCGTCTGGTCGCGCAGAATAAAGCGCACGCCCGCATTGACAACGGCCTGGCGGCGCAGCGTGTCCTGATAATAGGTCAGCGGGATGTCGATGTCGGTAAAAACCTTTAAGTCGGGCTTCCAGCGGATGCGCGTGCCGGTGTCGCGCTTTGTGTACGCCTCGCGCTGCAGCTCGCCGACCGGCTCCCCGGCTTTGAACTGCATGGTGTATTTGGTGCCGTTTTTGTGGATTTCCGCCTCCATATACTCCGAGGCATACTGCGTAGAGCAAAGGCCGAGACCGTTAAGCCCCAGCGAATATTCGTAGCTGCCGCCGTCGTTCGTATTGTATTTGCCGCCGGCGTACATCTCGCAGAACACAAGCTCCCAGTTGTAGCGCTGCTCTTTTTCGTTGTATTCCATCGGGATGCCGCGGCCGAAGTCCTGCACCTCAATGGACTTGTCCAGAAAACGCGTGACGACGATTTTGTCGCCGTACCCTTCGCGCGCCTCGTCAATGGCGTTGGACAAAATTTCAAACATCGCGTGCTGACAGCCGTCGATACCGTCCGAGCCGAAAATTACGCCCGGGCGTTTGCGCACGCGGTCCGCGCCTTTTAATTGGGAAATACTTTCTTCCGTATATGCCGCTTTTTTTGCCATGCAGTCTTCCGTCCTTTGATTTTCCTGCGTTTCCATACTGTTTCAGTCTATTTTACACGATATATAGCGGTTTCGTCAAGTTGATTTCGCGTATTTAGTGCCGGTGCGCCTGAAAATCAGGGGTTGACTGTTCCGGCGGCATATGGTATATTGCCAGATGGTACGATTTCGTACTAAGGAGGGCGCTATGCAGGCCACACTTCAACAAATCCGCCGTCTGACGCTTGCCATCACCAAAAGCGACGGCGCATATTACTACTTTGCCCGCAGCAGACAAGTAAATGAAAACATGCTAATGCTGCTGTACGCGCTGGACGACGGTCTCCCGCATTCGCAAAAGCAGGTTTGCAGCGACTGGCTGCTGCCGAAAACCACGGTAAATTCCGTCGTGCGCGAGCTGCGGGCAGCGGGTCACCTGGAGCTTATTTCGCAGACAAACAGCCGGGAAAAGCTGCTTGCCTTGACCGAAAGCGGACGAGCGTTTGCGCAAGCGCTTCTGCAGCCGCTGTACCGCGCGGAACGCGCCGCAATGGAGCGAACGGTCGCGCGTTACAGTGCAGATTTTTTAGACGCGTACGACCATTTTGCCGACTGCTTTGCAGCAGAAATCTTCGCACAGCTTCGCCCGGACTCCGAAAGAAAAGGGAACCCCACATGAACGCATATACCCTGTACACCAAAACGCCGATTGCAAGGCTGTTTTTCCGCGCCGCGCTGCCGGGCTCCGTCAGTATGCTCGCTTCGGCGCTGTATCAGCTTATCGACGGCGTCTTCGTCGGACGGTTTTTGGGCGAAACGCCGTTTGCGGCGCTCAACCTCGCCATGCCGTTCGTCATTATCAATTTTGCTATCGCCGACCTTGTGGGCGTCGGCTCCTCCGTTCCCATTTCCATTTGCTTAGGCAAAAAGCAGGACAAGGCGGCAAACAACATCTTTTCCTGCGCCTGCCTGCTCATTGTCGTCTCCGGCCTGTTTATGGGCGTGCTGCTGTATGCAGCCGCGCCCCGGCTGATGGAGGCAATGGGCGCCGACGGTGAATTTGCCGCGCTTGCGGTGCAGTATCTGCGCGTCTACGCCGTCTGCTCGCCGGTAACGACCATTGTATTTGCCGTGGACAACTACCTGCGCATCTGCGGCAAGGTACGGGAAAGTATGCTGCTGAATTTGCTGATGTCGGCGCTTAGCTGCGGCTTGGAATTTCTGTTTTTATATGTGTTCGGCTTCGGCATTTGGGGCGCGGCGCTGGCGACGTGCCTTGGCATGTGCGTCTGCGCGCTGCTGGCGCTTTTTGCGTTTGCACGCGGAAATATGCAGCTGCGTTTTTGCAAGCCGCGCTTTTCCGGCCCGATGCTCCGGCAAATTTTTGCCGCCGGCAGCCCGAATTTTCTCAACAACATCGCGGGGCGCCTTACGTCAATTTTGATGAACCTCCTGCTTGTACGCTTCGGCGGCGAGGCGGCGGTCTCCGTATACGGCGTGCTGATGTATGTGGAAGGCTTCGTCCTGCCGCTGCTTTACGGGATGTGCGATTCCTTGCAGCCGGCGGTGGGCTGCAACTGGGGCGCACAGAAATTCCGGCGTGTGCGTGCAATCGAAATGTACTGTTTTTCGGCAAGCGGCCTCCTGTCCGTTGGGGCGGCGGCAATCCTGTTTTTGTGCCCGGGCGCAATCGGGCGGCTGTTCCTCGGCGGCGAAAACGCAGCGCTGCTTTCCGAAACCGCCCATGCGCTG
Source organism: uncultured Eubacteriales bacterium (assembly GCA_949299505.1). Lineage (GTDB taxonomy): Bacteria > Bacillota > Clostridia > Oscillospirales > Acutalibacteraceae > Fimenecus. The sequence continues at coordinate 26,387 of CASGAS010000011.1, read as the reverse complement.
CGCCTGTTTGGGCTTGGATTTTTGGTGCGTTGGTTCTCCTTTGCGGCGCAAAGCTTTATGCTTTCCGTTGAAAAGCCGGGGTATGCAAGCGCTATTTCCGTTTCAACGGCGTTTTTCTTCCCGCTGCTGCTCATCGCCGCCTTTTGGCGGCTGGAGCTTACGGGGCTGTGGCTCAATTATGCCGGAACCGCCCTGCTTGCAGCTTTGCTCGCCGCAGGAATCCTGCTGCGCTTTCGGAAGCAAAACCCGCAAATGCGCCGAAGCAGCACGCCGTCCGACGCGGCATAGAAGACAAAAAGAAGGACGCAGGCTGTGTCCCGCGTCCTTTTTTCACCATGCTTACCGGATGTACCGGATATAATCCGCCTTGCGCGGCTTTTCGGCGGGCAGCTCGCCGTCCGGGAAGCCGAGCACCAGGTGCCCTATCCCCTCGTATTCGCCCTCTACGCCGAGTTCTTTGAGAATCGCCTTGCCTTCGTCGCTTTCAAAGACCTCCTTGGCTCGGTGAATCCAGCAGCTGCCAAGCCCCAGCGCGTGCGCGGCAAGCATCATATTGCCCATAACAAGGCTGCCGTCGTAGACGTGCGTGGGGCGGTTTTGGTCGGCCAGCACAACAAGCACGGCGGGCGCGCCGTAAAACGGGTCGCTGTCGCTGCCCAAAACGCCGGCGTTCAGAGCCGAAAGACGGTCGCGCAGCGCTTTGTTGGTCACCGCAAGGATAATCGGCGACTGCGCGTTCATCCCGGACGCGGCGCAGGACCCGGCCTCGGCGACCTGGCGGATGCTCGCTTCGTCGGGCAGGTCGGGCTTGTACCGCTTGACGCTGCGGCGTGTGCGGATGACGTTTAACACTTCATTCATCAAAAATACTCCCTTTCCAAACCGCAAAGCCGGGTCCAAACGGGGCCCGGCTTTTGCTTTTTATTGCTTTGTGGGGTCGCTCTCGTTGGGCTGCGGCTCGCCGTTCTCTGCGGCGGGCGAAGCGGGGGCGGGCAGCTCGGCTCCTGCCGCGGTGCCGACCGTGTCCGGCGTTTCCGGCGCAGGCGGCGTTTGTGCTTCAGGTGCCGCCGCTTCCGGCGTCGGTTCAGCCGCCGGTACGTCCGCGTTCAATGCCGGCAGCTCCTTGCCGTCCATCAGCATATAGAACTCGTCGGCGTCAATCTTTTCGCGCGTCACAAGCGCTTTTGCGACGACATGGAGCTTATCGATATGCTCGCGCAAAATGCTTTCCGTGCGGTTGTAGGCGTCCAAGACAATCTTTTCGACCTCTTCGTCAATCTCGGAGGCGACCGCTTCGGAATAGTTGCGGATATGGTTGTAGTCGCGGCCGATGAAGACCTCGTCGTTGTCCTTGCCAAAGGCGATGGGGCCGAGCTTTTTGCTCATGCCGTATTTCGTGACCATTTTGCGCGCAATGTCCGAAGCGCGTTCAATGTCGTTGGACGCGCCGGTGGAAATATCGTTGAAAATGATCTGCTCGGCAACGCGGCCGCCCAAAAGGCCCACGATGTCGTCGAGCATCCGCGAGCGCATCAGGTGCATTTCGTCCTTTTCGGGCTGATACATGGTAAAGCCGCCCGCCATGCCGCGCGGAATAATGGAAATATGCGTAACGGGGTCCTTGTGCTTCAGATAGAACGACGTGACCGCATGGCCCGCCTCGTGATAGGCGGTAATCTGCTTGTCGCGCTCGGTCATGCGGTGGGAACGCTTTTCCGTCCCGACAAGGACCTTCATGGTCGCTTCGTCAATCTCCGCCATGGTAATCGCTTTTTTCCTGCGGCGCGCGGCAAGCAGCGCGGCCTCGTTCAGCAGGTTTTCCAAATCCGCGCCCGTAAAGCCGACCGTCGCGCCCGCAATGCTGCCAAGCTTTACGTCGGGCGCTAAAGGCTTGCCGCGCGCGTGGACCTTCAAAATATCCTCGCGGCCGCGCAGGTCCGGATAGTTGACCGTGACCTGACGGTCGAATCGGCCGGGACGCAGAAGCGCGGGGTCCAAAATATCCGGACGGTTCGTCGCCGCAATGACGATAACACCCTCGTTTGCGCCGAAGCCGTCCATTTCCACAAGCAGCTGGTTGAGCGTCTGCTCGCGCTCGTCGTGCCCGCCGCCCATGCCGGCGCCGCGGTGGCGGCCGACGGCGTCGATTTCGTCGATGAAGATAATCGACGGCGAATTTTTCTTGGCCTGGTCAAACAAATCGCGCACGCGCGACGCGCCCACGCCGACATACATTTCGACAAAGTCGGAACCGGAAATCGAAAAGAACGGCACGTCCGCCTCGCCCGCAACCGCGCGCGCAAGCAGCGTTTTACCGGTACCGGGCGGGCCGACAAGCAGCACGCCCTTCGGGATGCGCGCGCCCAGGGCGCTGAACGCCTGCGGGTCCTTTAAGAATTCGACGATTTCTTCGAGCTCTTCCTTTTCCTCGTCCGCGCCGGCGACGTCGTCAAAGGTCGTCTTGTGCTTTTCGTCGCCGCCCTTTTTCACACGCGCGCGGCCGAACGACAAGGCGCGGTTATTCTCGTTTTGGACCGACTGGTTCATCTTGCGGAACATGACGAACATGACCACCATCAAAAGCACCATGATGACGATCGTCGGCAAGAGGCTTACCCACCAGGAGTTCGCGGAACCGGACTCATAATCCACTTGAATCTGCGCGTCGGGGTTTTCGCGGTTATAGGCCATAACCGCCGTGTGCACGTCCTCCAAAAACAGGTTGACGTTCGGCACGGTGTACTCATAGACCGTATCGTCCCCCGCGACCTTGTACTCGAGACGGCCGCTGCTGAGATTCAGCGAGTACGCGGTAATCTGGTGCTGGTCGAACTGGTTGACGATCTCGTAATATTCCGTACGCTCGCGCGAGCTCTGCCCCATCGTCGCATACAAAGCGATGCAGACCACAAAGGCCAGCGGGATTGCAATATATGGAATCACCGCTCTCCAATCGATTTTTTTCAAAGACGTTTCACTCCTTATGTTCCGGTGCGCGTAAAACACCGATATAGGGCAAGTCCCTGTATTCTTCGTTCAAATCCAGCCCGTAGCCTACTACAAATACGTCCGGGACTTCCGCGCCGGTATAATCGGCCGCAAACACCCCCGGCCGCCGCCGCGACGGCTTATCCAAAAGCGTGCAAACCCGGATGCTGGCGGGCTTTTGCTGCGGCAAAAATTCCGAGCACAGGTACCGAAGCGTTACGCCGGTGTCCAGGATATCCTCCACCACCAGCACATGCCGCCCCGTAAGCGGGATTTTCGGCTGCAGCCGGAGCCGCGCGTCGCCGGTCGAGCGTTCGCCCTGATAGCTTTGCACCGCGACAAAATCCACATCGCAGGGAATGGGCAGCGCGCGCATCAGGTCGCTGATAAACAGAACCGAACCGTTGAGGACGCCAAGCAGCACCGGCGGTTCGCCGATATCCCGGTAGGTTTCCGCAATCTCGCCGGCCAGCCGCTCGACCATGGTGTGAAGCTCGGCCTCGGAAAACAGAACACGGTCAATCCCCTGTGCTTTCGTCGTTCGACGGCGCATGGCCCTCCCCCTCCATTTGCAAAAGCAGCCCGCGCGCGGTCTGCGCCGTAGCGCGCGCCGAAGCGTCCGCACCGAAGCCGCCCGCCCAAAGCACGCGCGCACCGCAGGCCAACAGCGGCACGGCAGCCCGCTGTTCGGGCGCAATCTTTTTTTCGTTGAACCATTTTCGCAGTTCTTTGGTCACGCCGTGGCGCGGGTCGGAAAACCGGTCGCCCGCAAGCCGGGAGCGCAGCACCAAATTGCTATTTATTGTAGCACAATCCACGACGTTCGCCAAGTCCGCTTTGTGAAGATTTTGTAAATCTTTTTGCGAAAGCGGCGTCAAACGCACCGCGCCCGCCGGCGTCTGCACCGTAACCGGTGCGTCGGGAAGCAAAAGCGCGATTTTCCAGGGGCGTACCGGCGCGCGGACAAGCTCCAAAACTCCCGCGCGGCTGCGCACGACGGTATTGCCGAAAAGGGTCACGCTTTTCCCGGTTTTGGGAAGCGCGCAGACCGCGTCAATCCATTTGTGCTCCGGCACGACGCCGAGCGCGTTTGCAAGCCAGCTCTGTGCTGCGCGGCGGCGCAGCGCCGCGGGCAGTTTGAGAAAAGCGGCCTCCCCTATGCCGTTTGGCCCGACCGCTTCTTTTGCGGCCGCCTTGGTCTGCGAATCCAAATACGCTTCGTCCGCACGCAGGTCCGCGGTCAGCCGGGAAAAGGCGGAAATCACGGCGGGGTTCATGGTTTTCAGCACCGGCAGCACCTCGTGGCGCATCCGGTTGCGCAGGTATTCCGGACTTTGGTTGGTGCTGTCCATCCTATAGGATAACCGATGCGCCGCGCAATACGCCTCCACCTGCGCGCGCGTATACAAAAGCAGCGGACGCAAAATGCGTCCGCGCACGGGCGGAATCCCGCAAAGGCCCCGAAGCCCCGCGCCGCGCACCAGGTGCAAAAGCACGGTTTCGGCGTTGTCATCGGCGGTGTGCGCCGTCGCAATAAAGCCCGCGTCGCCCGCAGCGGCCTCGAACGCTTCATAGCGCAGCCGGCGGCCGCAGGCCTCGTGCCCCTCACCCGTCTGCTTGCAGACGGCGGGAACGTCCACCCGCACAACGCGCAGGGGGACGCCGTACCGTTCGCAAAACGCCCGGCAAAACGCCGCGTCCGCCTCCGCCTCCGCCTTGCGGATTCCATGCACGACATGCACGGCGGTCAGCGACAAGGGCAGCTCGCCTTGCAGCGTGGCCAGAATATGCAAAAGGCAGACCGAATCCGCCCCGCCCGAAAAGCCGACAACCAGCGGCGCGCCGGGCCGGACGCCCTGCTTTTGCAGAAACGCCAGCACGCCGTCACGCATCACGGTGCAGCTCCGGCGTTGAAAACAGCGTATACATCCCGTTCCAGTGCAAATCCACGCTCCCTGTGCTGCCGTGGCGGTTCTTGGCGACGATAACCTCCGCCTTGTCGTTGTCGACCACGACGGTCTCGTCCTTTTCGGAATCATAGTAAGACTCGCGGTACAGCATCAGCACAATGTCGGCGTCCTGCTCAATCGAGCCGGATTCGCGCAGGTCCGAAAGCTGCGGCTTGTGCGATTTGCCGCGGCCCTCCGTGGAGCGCGAAAGCTGCGAACAGGTAACGACCGGGATGCGCAGGTCCTTGGCCATCAGCTTCAGGCTGCGGGTGATTTCCGAAACCTCCTGCACACGGCTTTCCGTGCGCTTGCTGCCGATCATCAGCTGCAAATAGTCAATCACGACGCAGTCCACGTCGCGCATTTTGCGGATGCGGGATTTCATCTCCGGCACAGTGATGTTCGCCGTATCGTCGAAATACAGCTCCGCGCGGCTGAGATTGACCGTCGCCTCGGCAATGCGCTGCCAGTCGTCGTCCGAAAGCTCTCCGGTGCGAAGCTTATACCCCTCCACGCGCGCTTCCGTTGAAAGAATACGCTGGGCAAGCTGCTCGCGGCCCATTTCCAGCGAGAAAAAGACGACCTTTTTCTTCGCCTGCACCGCGATGTTGCGCGCAATATTGAGCGCAAAGCTCGTCTTGCCCATCGCGGGACGCGCGCCGATCAGAATCAAATCGGAACGGTTTAAGCCCGTCATGTACTGGTCGAGCCGCGAAAAGCCGGTCGGAATACCCTTGTACTCTTCCGCAAGGGCCGGGTCCGACAGCTTTTGCAAGGTGTCGTAAACGTCGCCCGTGATAATATCCGCCAATTTGACCGGGCCGCTTTTCAGCGTCCCCTGCCGGATGTCATAAATCTTCTGCTCCGCCGCATCCATAATCTTGTCCGCGGGCAGTTCTTCCTCCGCCGCATTTTTCAGCATTTCGGCGGCCGCGTCCATAAGCGTGCGCAGATAATATTTTTCACTGACGATTTTCGCATAGGACTCGACGTTCGCCACGCTTGGGACCGCCGCCGCAAGCTGCGCAAGATAATTGCGCGCGCCCGCATCGTCATAGCTCCCGCCGGTTTTAAGCGCCTCCGCAATAATAAGCGCGTCCACCTTCTGATTCAGAAGCTTACGCTCTGCAATCAGACCGTAGATTTCCCGGTGCTGCGGAATATAAAAGCAGTCCGCGCCCCGCAGAATGCCGGATACGCGGTCGAAGCAGTCCGGGTCCATCAAAATGCTGCCCAGCACCGCCTGCTCTGCTTCCAGGCTGTAAGGCTCGTTGAGCCGTTCAAGCATCAGATTGTCCATGGGTGTGTTCCCCTTTTTGTTGGCAGACTTTTATTCGCCGACTTCCACGGAAAGCGCGGCGGTAATCCCGGTGTACAGCTTAATCTGCGCCGTGTACGTTCCGAAGTTTTTAATGTCCGCTATGGAAATTTTGCGTTTTTCCACCGTGACGCCGAGCTGCTGTGCAATCGCATTCGCGACATCCTTTGCGGTTATGGAGCCGAACAGACGGCCGTTCTGACCGGCCTTGGCGGTCAGGCGAACGGTCTTTCCGGACAGCTTTTCCTGCGCGGCGCGGGCGGCGGCAACCTCCACGTCTACGCGGTGCTGCTTGGAAGCCTCGTTGTTCTTATACTCCGTAAGCGTCTGGGCGTTCGCCTCAACGGCAAGCCCTTTCGGGAACAGGAAATTGCGCGCGTAGCCGTCGGACGCCTTGACCTTTTCACCCGCCTTGCCGAGTCCCTTCACATCTTGCTTGAGAATGACCTCCATACTGAGATCCCCTTTCCGCCGGGCGCTTTTCGCCGCGCCGGCTCATTGATTTTCAAAATAATCGTCGATGGCCGCAAGCAGCTTCTCCTTTGCCGAAGCCAGCGTCGTATCCGAAAGCTGGGCGGCCGCCATTGTCTGGTGCCCGCCGCCGCCGAGCGCTTCCATAATAACCTGGACGTTCACCCCGCCCATGGAGCGCGCGGAAATGTTGGCGGTCGAATCCGTTTCAAACAGAACAAACGACGCGTCCACGCCGCTGACGGTCAGCAGCTCATCCGCCGCCTGCGCGCAAATCACGCGGACGTCACGCGCGTCTATGTTGGCGACGGACACGGCGCACCGGCGGTACGTTTCCGCATCCATCACGACCTTGCCGCGCAGCTTTTTGCTTTCCATGCTGCTGTTGAAAAACCGCGTGACCACAACGGTGTCCGCCCCGCGCGAACGCAGGTATGCCGCCGCTTCAAAGGTTCGCACACCCGTGCGCAGGACGAAATCCTTGGTGTCCAGAATCACCCCGGCCAGCAGCGCATTTGCGCAAAGCGGCGTAACCGACGGCTTGCCGCCCATATATTGCAGCAGCTCCGTCACCATTTCGCAGGTGGAGGAGGCGTGCGGTTCGTGGTAGAAAATCTCGGCGTTGCGAATGTAATCGACCGTTTTGCGGTGGTGGTCAATGACGATGATGTGCGCCGCCTTTTCGCAAAGCTGCGGCGCTTCGGTAAAGCTCGCCTTGTGCGTGTCCACGACAATCAGCAGCGATTTTTCCGTCAGCAGGCGCTGGGCGTGCTCCGGCAAAATGAACCACTGCGCCGCCCCCGCGCCGGAAGCATATTCCACAAGCGGCGATGCAAGCGTGGTGTGCGGATCCGTCACAACAAAAGCCGAAGCGCCCATGTCGCGCGCCGCCTTGCACAGGCCTATCGCCGCGCCAATGCAGTCCAAATCCGAAAACTGGTGTCCCATGATAAACACGTTTTCACTGCCGCGCAGCATTTCCCCAATAGCGGAGGCGACAACACGGGAACGCACCTTCGTCCGTTTTTCGACGCCCTTCGACACGCCGCCGAAAAAGCGGTAGGTCTCGTCTGCATTTTTAAGCGCCGCCTGGTCGCCGCCGCGGCCTAGCGCCATATCCAGCGCCTGCCGGGCGTTGCTTTCCGCGTCGGAAAGGCTGTCGCCGCGGCCGACGCCGATGGACAGCGTTACGCCGACCGAAGCGTCGTGGTATGTATACTTGCGCACAAGCGCAAGCACCTCGAAGCGTTCGGCCACCATTTTTTGCAGCGTTTCTTCCGGGAATACGGCAAGAAAGCGCCCGCTGCCGAGCTTGCGGAACAGGCCGGTATACCGGTTGAACCAGCTTTCCGTAATCCGCTCAATGTCGGCGGAAATTTCCGCGTATTCGCTTTCCTTATAGGCGCGGTAAATCTCATCCGCACTGTCCACGGCCAGCATGGCGACGGCGGGCCTTTCCATTTCATAGGCGTGGGCAATCTGCTTAAGCCGCGTGTCCTCCGCATACAAAAGAACATAGGACTGCCTGCCCGCGCAGTGGATGTGGCTGAAATAGACGGTATACGCTTTATCGCCGACAACCGCATCGAACCGTTCGTTTTTGCGAATCTGCTGCAGGCCCAGCCCGCCCGTAAACTGGCGGACATCCCCCGAGCGTGCGGAAACGGCCGGCAAAAGCTCGTTTTTGAACTTGAGGTTGTACCAGACCACGCGATCGGCGTTGTCAAACACCACGGCCGGAAGCGGGAAATTCTGCAAAGCGGAATTTTCCTCCGCCGTAAAGCTCTCGCTTAATGCCAGCACCGTCGCGCGAATCGTGCGGAAATCCCGCCGGATGCGCACCGCAGTAACAGCCGTCAGCACCAGAAGCACGCCAAATTCAACCGCAGCGGCCACAAGGCTGAAAAACGCGGTCGCAACGCAAAACACCCCTGCCGCGACAAGCGCGGTAAAGGTCAACGGATAGGTGCGTATGGCTTGCCCTGCTGTCATGCGTTATACCCCCATGAGGATAGGAAGGACCATCGGCGAACGCTTGGTACGCGCATAGGTCAGGCGGGAAATTTCGTCGCGCAGGCGGTTGCGAATGGTGGAAAAATCACAGGCGTGGTGCGCCAGGCAGTCCGCCAGGACATTTTCGCACAGCCGTCTGGACTCCTCCATCAGCTGTTCGGACTCACGGACATACACAAAGCCGCGCGTAACGACGTCGGGGCCGGACAGCACGTCGCCGGTCTCGCGGTCGATGGAGGCGACAATGATGATAATCCCGTCCTCGGAAAGCCGCTTGCGGTCGCGCAGAACGACCGAGCCGACGTCGCCGACGCCGCTGCCGTCCACAAAGACCATGCCCGCCGGGACTTCGCCGGAAATCCGTATTTTTTCGTCCGTCAGCTCGACCTCCTTGCCGACGTCCGCAATCAAAATGTTCTGTTCGGGAATTCCCATGGTCCGCGCCAGCGCCGCATGCTTTTGCAAGTGCTTCTGCTCGCCGTGGACGGGCATAAAGTATTTCGGCTTCGTCAGGCTCATCATCAGCTTGAGCTCCTCCTGGCACGCATGGCCGGAGACGTGGACGTCGTACATTTTTTCATACACGACCTCCGCGCCGAGCTTCAAAAGCTCGTCGACGACCCGGCCGACCATTTTTTCGTTGCCGGGAATCGGCGTCGCCGAAATGATGACATAGTCGTTCGGGCAGATTTCCACGCGCCGGTGCTCGGAAAACGCCATGCGGTACAGCGCCGACATCGGCTCGCCCTGGCTGCCGGTCGTAATAAGCACCAGCTTTTCGGGCGGGTAGCGATTGATGCTGTCGAGGCCTACCAAAATGCCCTCCGGGACATGGATATACCCAAGCTCCGCCGCGACAGCGACCACATTTTCCAGACTGCGGCCCGACAGCGCGACCTTGCGGCCGAGCTTTTCCGCAGAATTGATAATCTGCTGCACGCGGTGGATATTGGACGCAAACGTCGCTACGATAAGCCGCCGGTTGCCCGCGCGGTGGAACTGGACGTCGAACGTCTCGCCGACCTTGCGCTCGCTTTCGGTAAAGCCGGGCTTCGCGGCGTTGGTCGAATCGGAAAGCAGGCACAAAACGCCCTCCTCGCCGATTTCCGCCAGCCGCGCAAGGTCAATGACGCCGCCGTCAATGGGCGTGGTATCGATTTTGAAGTCGCCCGTCTGCACAACCGTGCCCGCCGGCGTGCGGATGGCAAGCGCAACCGCGTCCGGAATGGAGTGGTTGACGTGGATAAACTCGACGTTGAAGCAGCCCAGCTGCACCCGGTCGCCGGGCTTCACGACATTGAGCGTGCAGCGGTCCAAAATGCGGTGCTCGCGCAGCTTACCCTCGATAAGCCCGATCGTCAGCTTTGTGGAATAAACCGGGATATTCAGGCTTTTAAGCAGATACGCAAGGCCGCCGATGTGGTCCTCATGCCCATGCGTAATGAGGATGCCGCGGATTTTGTCGGCATTTTCCATCACATAGGTGAAATCCGGAATCACAAGGTCCACGCCGAGCATTTCGGGGTCCGGAAATTCCAGCCCGCAGTCCACAAGCAGCATATCGCCGCCGCATTCATAAAGGGTCATGTTTTTGCCGATCTCGTTAAGACCGCCCAAAAAGGCAATCTTCAGCGGGACGGACGGTTTTTTCCGGCGGCCGCCCGCGTTTTTGCGCGCATTGTTTTTCAAGCTGTTGTAATACCGGCGCTGCTGCTTTCCGGCCGAGGACTCCGAAAAGCCCTGCATCACGTCCTTTTTCGCCGTCTTTTTTTCCTTTGCGCCGCCCTTTTGGCCGGGGCGCGCCGTCTCCGTGCCGGCCGCCTGTTTGCGCGAAGCGGTCCTTGGCGCAGAGCCTCTCTTGTTTTCTTTGTTGGTGTTTGCCATTCTGTACTCCTTACTATACGCTCCTTGGTTTACTATGTTTTTTATGTAGCGCCCGGGCCCAGCCGCCCAAGCGAAAGTCCAATCTTAAGGGAAACGCCCATTTCCCGATTTTAATATGATACCGCGAAAACCGTTTTGTGTCAATGCCTGTGCAAACGCGCCTCCACCCCGGCGCAGAGTTTTTCAGCCGCCTTCGGCGTAGGCGCTTCCGCAAGCACCGTCACGCGGCCGCCGTTTTTCCCCGGTATGACGCGCACCGCGCCCGCCTTAGAAACAAGCTCCGCCGCACGCCCGACAAGACGCGCTTCGGGAAGGCGCTCAAAAAGCTCCTCCATCGGGAACGGCAAGGCTATTGTGCGCTTTCGCACGGCAAACGGCGGAAGCTCCCGCACAAGCCGGTCCAGCGGCTTTCCGGCGCTTTGCAGCACCGACAAAAGCCGCATGCTCAAAAACAGCGCGTCGCGCAGATACAGCCGGTCCTTTGCAAGCGCGCGTGCGGCCGTCTCCCGGCCGCAGGGCGGCGAAAAGCCGTAGCGAAGCGCCCGGCGCCCGCTTTTTTCCGCAAGGCGCGTCAACATGTACGGCGCCTCCGCCGGCAGCGCCAAATCCCGCCCGGCCGCAAGCTCGGCGCAGCAGCACACGGCAAGCAGGCGGTCGTATCGAATCTGGCCGCAGCCGCGGTGATACGCACAGACGGCCGTGCCGTTCGCGCCAAAGCGGAAAAGGACCTCGTCGCCGAGCTTTGCACCCGTTCGGTACAGCGCGTCTTCAAACAGGGTCTGCACCCGGTCGCTGGCGCTTTGCACGCCGGCGATTTGCCGGTCAAGCCCGCCGCCCGCCTCCCGAATGAGCGCGCGCAGGTACATGGCGTGCATCCCGGCCATGTCGGAAACCTCCCGGCACGCATCGGGCAGCACCTTGCCCGCATCCGCATTCTGACAGCGCCGCTCGATTTCCGCTTCCGTTTCCAACGGCAGTGGCAGCCCGCCCGGACCGCAAAAATACAGCCGTATACAGCCGTGCTCATAGGCGACAAACACACCCATCTGCAGCGAGCAGAAGGAGGTGAAAAAATACATCTGCGACAAAAAGCCGTCCCCAAACGCGTAGACCCGGCTGCCTTTTGCGGCCATCGCGCCGGAAAGAATCCGGCCGACGGCGTGGGACAGCGGCCGCCCGTCGAAAGCGATGCCGACCTGCCTGCCCGCCGCGCACAGCGCGGCCGCGCCGCCAAGCGACGCCAAAAACGCCGGGTCAAGCTGCGCGCCGGACAGGACACAAACGCCTTTTTCCGTAAACAGCGGCTTCCCGTGGGCGGATTGCGCGCCCTCCCCTGCAAAAACAACGGCTTTCATGCTTTCCCCCGGTCCTTTGAAAAGTCCGAACGCAAAACGCGTTCGTTCCTTTAGTATGACCGCAAGCAAAAGCTTCATGCGCCCGCCCGCTTCGCCGCTCAAAGGGTCGTCCGAACCGGAACGCCTTTTTTTGTCAAATACGTTTTGAGAACCGGGATGGGAATTTCGTTAAAATGGAACAGCGACGCCGCAAGCGCCGCATCCGCGCGCCCGACGGTCAGCGCATCATAAAAATGCTCGAGCGTCCCCGCGCCGCCGGAGGCAATAACGGGAATATCCACCGCTTCCGAAACCGCTCGCGTAAGCGCCAGGTCATAGCCCGTCTTCTGCCCGTCGCAGTCCATGCTCGTCAGCAAAATCTCCCCCGCGCCGCGCCGTGCAGCTTCGCGCGCCCATTCCACGGCGTCCAGGCCCGTCGGCAGCCGGCCGCCGTTGAGATACACTTCCCAACCGCCGTTTTCCCGCCGCTTGGCGTCAATCGCGCACACCACGCACTGGCTGCCGAAGCGGGTTGCGGCGTCCGTCAAAAGCTGCGGGCTGCGCACCGCCGCGGAATTGACGGAAATTTTGTCGGCCCCCGCGCGCAAAAGCTGCCAAAAATCCTCCACGCTGCGAATGCCGCCGCCCACCGTAAACGGGATAAAGATGGAATCGGCTACGCGGGAAACGATGTCCACCATTGTGCCGCGTCCCTCGTGCGTCGCCGTAATATCCAGGAACACAAGCTCGTCCGCGCCGGCTTTGTCATACGCTTTCGCACATTCAACCGGGTCGCCCGCATCCCGCAGGCCGACAAAGCTGACGCCCTTGACCACGCGCCCGTCCTTAACGTCCAGACACGGAATAATCCGTTTGGCAAGCATCGTTACCCCTCCTTTTGCATCGCGGCAAAATTCTTCAGAATTTGAAGTCCCACTTCTCCGCTTTTTTCGGGGTGGAACTGCGTCGCATACAGCTTACGCGCCCGGTCCTCGGCCGCCGCATGAAAGGAAACGCCGTATTGCGAAGCCGCGGCGACGTTTTCCGCATGTTTTGCGCAAAGGTAATAGGAATGAACGAAATAGACGTACGCTTCGTCCGGTACGCCCGCAAACAGCGGACAGTCCGGCTTCGGCGAAATGGCGTTCCAGCCAATCTGCGGAACTTTAAGCCCCATGTCCGCCGGGAAACGCCGCACCGTGCCTTCAAGCACGGAAAGTCCGCGCACGCCCGGGCTTTCCTCACTTTCCTCGAACAGCATTTGAAGCCCCAGGCAGATGCCGAGAAACGGTTTTTTGGACAGCGCGGCCTCCCGCACCGCGTCGTAAAGCCCGCTTTCACGCAAACGCGCCATCGCGTGGCCAAAGGCGCCCACGCCGGGCAAAATGACCGCATCGGCGGTCTCCATCTGTTCGCGCGTCGCGGCAATGCAGCTGTCCGCGCCTATGTAAGACAATGCCTTGCGCACGCTTTGCAAATTGCCTGCGCCGTAATCCACAATGGCAATCATGTTGTGTCTCCGTTCCTAAAATATGCAACCGTATACCATCTCCGCGCAGCGCGCAAGTGCGAAGCGGACATGATACCATGTTCTGCGAAACACTTGAAAATTTTACTTCCGTAGTGTTTCGTGAGGGTATTCTACCACGTTTTCAACGCGTCTGCAAATCACAACAGCATATCGACGATTTCCGCAATGCTCCCGACCGCGGCGCGCGCATACCGTTTCAGCTCGTCGCGCCCCTTTTCCATGGCGAAGGAGGAAAATTCCCGAATCATCGACAGGTCGTTTAAGTTATCGCCCGCGACAAACAGGTCGTCCTTTTTTGCGCCGTAAAGCCCCAGGACCTCATACAGCCCGCTGACCTTGCTCGTGCCGGGCGCGCACACGTCCACATGGATGCCGTTTCGGTGCGCGGTCAGCAGCGCGGAAAAGCGCGCGTTGCAGTCTGCCGCAAACCGGGCCGCCGTTTCCTCCGTCGCAAAACCCGTGCCCATTTCGTGGTAATCGGGCAGCGTTTTAAGCGCCGCCTTTGGAAGTCTTGCCTCTGCCCCCTCCGGCGGCGGGGCGGGAACCTCTATCCAGTAGCGCTCCAGGCCCACCGATACGCAGAAATACAGCGGGTCCAGCGGCAAAGCCGCCTCATAAAGCGGCAAAAGGCCGGCGCGCGGCGCGCGGTGCTCGCGCAGGACGTGAAACGCCCCGTCCGTAAGCACTCCGCCCGTGCAGGCCACAACAAAATCCACGGGAAGCGCCCAGCGCTCGAGCTCTGCGCGAATGCTCGGAAGATGGCGGCCCGTCACAATACCGAAGCGGTTGCCGGAAAAGCGAAACCGCGCGATGGCGTCCGCATCCGCACGGGTAATGGTGCGATTGCGAAACAGTGTATTGTCAAAATCCGTCGCTAAAATGCGCATAGGCTCTCCCTTAGGACGCTTCCACGTCCGACAGCTTCGTAATCTCCTCGGCAATATATTGGAAAATCGGCGCGCAGTCCACCGACCCGCCCCGGCCGTCCTCCTTGAGCACGGCTACGCTGTAGCGCGGCGCTTCATACGGGAAATACCCGCAGTACCACGCATGCGTAATTTCGCTCCCGTCCTCGCGCCGCCAGCCGCTCTGCGCCGTGGCGGTCTTGCCCGCGGCCGTTGTGTTTTTGGGCTTTGCGCGGCTGCCGCTGCCGTTTTCTGTCGCGTAATGCAGCAGTGCGCCGACGCGCGCGGCGGTATCGGCGGACATCGCGCGGCGCGGCGACGGCAAAAACGCACGCTGCACAATCTCGCCCGCTTCGTCCACGACGCCGTTCATCAGGCTCGGCGCGCGGTATACCCCGCCATTGGCAATCGCAGCATACACGGCCGCCATCTGCAAGGGCGACGCCAGCAGCTGCCCCTGGCCGAACGCAAGATTGGCAAGGTCCTGCGGCGCGGTCGTCTCATACGGCGCGGGCATATTGCCGCGGCGCGTAAATTCGCCGTCGCAAAGCTCAATCTGCTCGCCAAGGCCGAGGTTTTCGCCCATCGAGCAAACCGCTTCTGCTCCCGTGTGCAGCGCAAGCTGGATAAAATACGGGTTGCAGGAATTCGCCATGGCCTCCGCCATCTCCTGCCGCCCGTGCCCCGCTTCGTCGTGGCAGCCGAACGTCGTACCGCCCAAAGTGATGCTGCCCGCGCAGGTATAGGAGAAGCTTTCCGAAAGCCCGCTTTCAATCGCAGCAGCCGCCGTGACCGCCTTAAACACCGAGCCGACCGCATACGGCTCTGCGGCGCGATTCAAAAACGGCGCGTCCGTCGCATCCAGGCTCTTTGCCGGGTCGTTGCGGTCAAAGACCGGCGTGCTCGCCATGGCGAGAATCTCCGAAGTCGCCGTATCGAGCACCACGACCGCGCCCGCGCCCACCTCGAATTTTTCCAGGGCGTTTTCGGCAATCTGCTGTATGTCATATTGCAGCGTCAGCATCACGCCGGCCGGAGAATCGTAGTGGTCGGCGGCTATTTCCAACGGCGCGCCGTCTAAAAGCCGCCCCAGCGCGTCCGCGCCCACCCGTGCCCAAAGCGTGCCCGAAGCGTTTTGCAGCAGCGTATCATAATATTTTTCCACGCCGCTGACGCCTTCGCCGTCCGCGTTGATATAGCCGGTCACATGGGGCGCCAGCGCGTGCTCGCCGTAGCGCACAATGCGCATGGTCGTTTGCACATTGTCCGTCTGCAGGGTGGAAACGGCGGGCGCGACGGCAATTTTTCCGCTTTGCACCGTCTCATACAGCGCGTCCGGGTCGTCCGCCGCCAAAATACCGCCCGCCTCGTTGAGCGCCGCAAGCGTCGGGCGCACCGCCGCGACCAGCTCCCGGTCGCAGTTGACAAGCGGCCGGCGGTTTCGGTCATAGATGTACCCGCGCGTTGTCCCGACCGCTGTCGAGACGGAAGACGTCGCTTCGGCGCGGCCCTGCACGGCGGTGCTGCCGCAGATGGTCAGCATCTGCACGCACAACAGCCCCATGCACAAAGCGAATACGGAAAACAGCGCGACGACCCGGCTTTGCATCTTTGTTCCCTCCCATACCGTTTAGTATGGGCGGTTTTTGGAAATTCAACCGGGGTTTATGCCGCTTTTTTGCGGCATCCGAAAGCCGTAGCCGTTATAGCTTTTGCCGCCGGACAGCAAATACGCCTTTGCCGCGCGCTGCAGGCTGGTTTTCTCTTCGAGCGCGGCAAGCGTTCGTTTCCCGGCGCGGCGTTTGCCCCAAAGCCGGCGCAAAAGCTCGCGGTTTTTGCGCCGCGTCTGCACAACAAGGTCAAAGGCGGAAAAGAATTGCAGGATATTGGAATCCGGCCGCATAAAGCTCCGGTTTCGCTCGTCCAAAAGCCAGCTGTCGCAGACAAAGCCTGCAAAGGCATATTCCGGGAAATAGGAACAGAAAAAATCCTGCGCCGCCGCAAACGACGCGATTGCATCCGGCAGGCACAGCGGGCCGCTTGCCGGAATGTGGACGTTCAGCACCGGCGCGCCGTCCGGAAACGGTGCGGTTTTGCGTGCGCTTTTGGGCAGGCGCGCCTGCCGGTAATCCGTTTTGGAAAATTCAAATTGCAGCCGCCCTATCCAAAACAGCTCCAAAAACAGCGTATGCGCAATCCAGGGCGCATTGCAAAGCCCCGCCACGCCGTCCGCCCATTCGGCGTCGCGCACCCACAGCACGATGTCCCGCAGAGAAGCGATATAGACCGTGTCCGGAATCCCGCGTTTGCGGTACTGCGCGCGCGTATATGTGTCGGCGACCGCCAGCGCCGCCGCTAAAGCAAACGCTGCGCCTGCGGCTTTATCCCGCAGCAGCGCGCGCCCGCACAGGGGCAGAAAGCGCGCCCGCGGATTTTTCAAAAGTGAGCCGAGCGTCCTTTGCTCCCGTCGGAACGCCGTCATAGCCGCCGAAAGCGCGGGGCCCTCCAGGCCGATTTGTTCACAGAGCGCAGCCGGAAACGCCGTCATCCCTTCTCCACCTGCTTTCGCAAAAGGCTGCCGGCCGCAAGCGCATGCGGCGTGCGGATATACACGCGCTCGGTCGGGTGCGGCGCGGCGTCAACGGGATTTTTGTCCGCATCCAGCAGTTCCGCAACCGTAAAGGAAAACGGCGGCTTGCCGCGCTCAAGCGCCTCCAAGGTGTCGCCGACCGAGAATTTGTTGCGCTGTTCGCAGAAAAGGTACCCGTCCGCATATCCGAGCACCACCGCCGAAACCTCCCAAGGCCGGCGGTACCCGCCCGCAAGGTCGATGTTCGCTTCCCTGTCGGGCGCGTTAAAATAGAAGCCGGTCGAATATGCGCGAAAGCTCACTTTCTCCGTTTCCGCAACCACCCAGGGCGCCGGGCGGTAGTCGGGCGACGGCGCCTGCAGATACCCGTCCAAGGCGGTGCGGTATGCATTTGTAATCACCGCCGTATAGTAGGCGGACTTGGCGCGCCCCTCGATTTTGAAGCTGTCCACGCCCGCTTCGACAAGCTCGGGGATATGCGTAATCATGCGCAGGTCCCTGGAATTGAGAATATAGGTGCCGTCCGGCTCCTCAGAAATGGGAAAATACTGCCCGTCGCGCGATTTTTCCGTCAGGGCGAACGCCCAGCGGCACGGCTGCGCGCAGGCGCCGCGGTTCGCGTCGCGCCCGGTCAGATAGTTGGACAGCAGGCAGCGCCCCGAAAAGGAAACGCACATCGCGCCGTGTACAAAGCATTCCAGCTCCAGCGCAGACGGGGTCTTCTGCCGAATCTCAGCGATTTCGGCAAGAGAAAGCTCTCGCGCAAGCACCACACGCGACGCACCAAGCTCGTAAAACGCACGCGCGGCTTCATAATTCACGATACCGGCCTGCGTGGAAATATGTACGGGAATTTGCCGCGCATACCGCTTGCAAAGGGCCAGCACGCCGATGTCGGCGACAATAAACGCGTCGACACCGCAAGCCGCCGCATGCTCCAAAAAAGCAGGCAGGCGCGCGACTTCATCGTTGCGCGGCAGCGTGTTGCAGGTCAGGTACACCTTCGCGCCGGCCGCATGCGCGTCTGCGACGGCCTTTTGCAGCGCTTCCCCGCCAAAGCTTTGGGCGGAAGCGCGCATCCCGAACGCTTCGGCGCCGAGATACACGGCGTCCGCACCGTAATAGAGCGCCGCCGCCAGCCGCTCGGCGTCGCCGGCAGGCGCAAGCAGCTCCGGTCGTTTCTCCATACCTGTCCTCCGATTTCCGAAGCGCCGAACCCGCAGCTGCAGGTCCGGCGCTTTTGAGCTTTGCGTTGAACGAATGTGTTTGGACTTACTCCGATTCCGCCTGGTTGTTGACCGTCAGAATCGTCAGGTTGTTCTTTCGGCGCTCGCTGTCGTTGCGCGCAAGGTAAAGCTTACGGTTCACATCGTGCGCAAAGAAGTAGTAGTTCGTATCCTCCGGGAACAGCGCGGCGTTAATGGCGTCGTCGCCCGGGTTGCAGATGGCGCCGACGGGAAGCCCGACGCAGCGGTAGGAGCTGTAGAGCTCCGTGTAATGCGAAAGCTCGGCGGCGTCCGTAATTTCGGCGGCAATATATTCGTTGATATATTCCGTTGTGGAATCGCATTGCAGCGACGGATAGAGCCCGGCGTTGTCGAGGCGGTTATGCAGAACCGACGACACAAGCGGCGACTGGTCCTCGCCGTACGCCTCCTTCTGAATGATGGAGGCCAGCGTAATCACATCGTCGACCGACATGTTGAGCTTCTCCGCCTGCTGGGCGTATTCCTCGGTCCAGCGCTTCTGGAAGTTGTTTAAGAACTTGCGGATAACGCTCGACGGATTTTCGCCGATATAGAACTCGTAGGTGTCCGGATACAGATACCCCTCCAGCAAGCGGAACCGGTCCGCCTTATTGTCCATCGACTGGATAAAGCTGTACTCGCTGCTGAAATCGACCTCCCGCATCGTCTGGTACATGACGTCCGCCGAACAGACCTCGTACTGCGCAAGCTTCTGCACAATCTGGTCGACCGTATACCCTTCGGGGAAGGTCAGCGTAACGGTCTCCCCGCTGTTGGGCGCGATCTTAAAGGTACTGAGCATCTTTTCGACGCCCATAGAGGCCGTGACATAGTAAATGCCGGTTAAATAGTTATCGTCGCGGAAGCGCATAATCGAGGCGATCGCCTCGCAGAAAAAGCGATGCTTGATAAGCCCGTTGTCCTTCAGAATCTTAAGGACCGTACCGGTGTCGGCCTCCGCCGGGATGCTGACGGTCACAATCGTTTCGCTGTCCCGGTTAATAGCCAGCACATCGTTGATGCAGCTGATGGTATAGGTCGAAAGCAGTATGGCGACCGCCGCGCAAACGCCCAGAAGAATCCATGCTTTCTTATTCTGCATGAAAAACGCACGGACCTCGGCCTTGGTCGGAATTCGGAACCGCTTTTTGACCGCCGTACCGCCGGCGTCGGGCGCGGGCATGTCCGCCTGCTCGTCCTGCTCGGCCTGCACGGTGCGCTTTTTGATAATCTCGGGGAAGGCGGCAAACGTCCCGCCCTGCACGTTCCGCGCGACGCGGCGCGGCCGGCGCGTCCCTGGGGAAAACTCATCGTCCAGACCGTCGATTTGCAGCTTGAAATTCTCCTTGCTCAGCGGCGGCGCGGCCGGTTCAAGCGGCCGGATGGGCGCGTCGTCGATGCGCGCATAGTCCGGATGGCTGCGCAAAGCGGATTCGGACGCTGCCGGCGGCTTAGCCGCCTGCTCGTTTTGTTGCGCGGCGCTGCGCGCAGCGCTCTGCGCGGACTTCGGCTTTTGCTGCGCACGGCGCGCGGCGGAGGACTGCTCGGTGCGGCGCGGCGCACGGCGGCTTACCGGCGCCTGGTCCTCCGGCGTTTCCGCCTGCTTGGGCTGCGGCGTTTCCTTTCGATCACGTTCGGCGTATTCCGCCAAAAGCTCATTGTATGCGTCCTCGTCAAAGAAATTTCGCAAATCATCATCTCGACTGCGCATGGCGGTCAGCGCCTCCTTTCTACTCAGCCGTCACGCGACGGCTTCGTTTGCAGCTTGCGCTGCGGGGTCACGACGCACGCGACGCGGCGGTCAAAGCCATCGTGCGGAATGTGCGTCAAAACATCAAAATCGTAAGCGAGCCCGACGGTTTCGCCGGAAAACTGCGCTAAAAAGCGGTCGTAGTAGCCTTTGCCGTACCCGACGCGAAAGCCCGCCGCATCCCAGCAAAGACCGGGGACCACGCACAGCGCGCCGGAAAGCGCGGGCGGCGGAGACGTTTTTGGCGGCTCCAAAATCCCGTATGCGCCCGGCTGAAGCGCAGAAAGCGATTCGATGGTGTGAAACGACATTTCCGGCTTGCCGGGCAGGCAGCGCGGCGCCGCTACGGTCTTGCCGTCTTGCAGGGCGGCCTCTATCAAAGCGCGCGTATCGACCTCTTTGCCGGTCGACACATAGCAAAGCAGGACCTTTGCCCCGCGGTACTGCGGCAGTGCGCGGACGCGCTGCGTCACCGCACGGTCCAGCGCCTGTTTTTGCTCGGGCGGCAGCGCGCGGCGCAGCGCAAGGTGTTCGGCGCGCAAACGCGCCTTTTCGCTTTGGACGCCCGTCACGGCGCCTGAATGGCCGCGCGCAGCTGCGCGGCGGCTTCCGCCCCGCAGAGCGCCTTTACAACGGCAAGCCCGAAATCGACCGCCGCACCCATACCCTTGGCCGTAATGTACTGCCCGTCTTGGGAGACGAACTCGCCCGTGACGCGCGCGCCGCAAAGCTGTTCTTCAAAGCCGGGAAAGCAGGTCGCCCGTTTGCCGGAAAGCAGGCCTTTTTTGCCCAAAATAAACGGCGCGGCACAAATGGCGCAAACCAGCTTGCCGTTCTGCGCGGCAAAGTCAATGGCTGCCTGCACAACCGGCGACGCGTCCAGATTGGAGGCACCGGGCATTCCGCCGGGCAGCACGACCGCTTCCACGGCGTCGTCCAAAACAACCGCTTCCGGCAGAATATCCGCCGCAACGGCCACGCCGTGGCTGCCTGTCACGACCTTGCCCGTCACGCCGACGGTCTGTACCGTAAGCCCCGCGCGGCGCAGCAGGTCAACCGGCGCGAGCGCCTCGACTTCTTCAAAGCCGTCTGCTAAGAAAACATAAATCATGGAAAGCCTCCGTTATCCGAACGTAATGCCCAAATAGGCGTCGCTTGGCAGTTTCGCTGCGCGGGCGCGCTTGCTGACCGGCAAGTAAAGCCCGGTTACAGCTGTCTTGCCCGCTTGGAAAGCCACGGGGACCGGCATGCCGCAGGGCGTGCACAGCGTGTAGGCCTTTGCGCCGAAAGCGGCGAGCCGGCCGCAAAGCGCGGGAAAGTCCGCCGGCGCCGAGCAGAATTCCGAAGCCGCAGCAGCGTCCCCGTCCGCTTCCGCGGTGAAAAACCCGTTTTGCAAAACGCAGGTCCGCGTGCCGAACAGCGCGTCGTACCGCAGCGCAAGCCGCAGGGCGTTCTCGCCCCAGACGATATGCGGCACGCCCGACAGCGCCGCCTCCCGCGCGGCCGCAAAGTCCGACGGCGCAGCGTTTTGCGGCGGCAGACCGCCGTGCGCCGCACCGAGCGTTTTGCCGGACACGGTGTAAACGGTCTTTTGAAACCCGTCTGAAAATCCGCGGGCGCGGTAAAAGGCAAACAGCTCCGGCCTTGCCGGAACCAAAAACAGCAAATCCAGCCCCCGCTTGCGCGCCGTTTCTTCTGCAAAGCGCAAAAGCGCGGTCATAAGGCCGCGCCCGCGCGCGGCGTGGTGCGTGGCGGCGGCGAAAACATAGGCGGCAGACAGCGTCTGCGCGCCCCGGCGGTAAGCCGCCGGAATCAAGTACAGCGCCGAAAGAAGACGGTTTTTCTCGACGGCGACCAGCGTGTTTTCCGGCATAAAGCAGGTCTCAAAAAACGCGTCAATGGTCGGCCTTTCGTCGCCGAACGCTTCTTCCCACAGCGCATACAGCGCGGCGCGGTCGTCCCCGCGCGCAGTTCGCAGCAGCATCCGCTCACCCCTTGTGAACCGCCGTGTATTTGGGCAGCAGCAGCGCCGGGCAGTACGATTCCTTCGCCTTGCGCAGCCCCTCGCTGCCCGCATCCTCCTCGCGATTTATATACCGAAAGGACGAAAGCGCATTTGCGGCAAATTCACGGTTAATGGCCGGGTACGCGCCGCGCACGTCGGCAAACGCCTTTTCCACATGCGTGCAGAACGCGGTCTCGTGCAGCGCTTCCCCAAAGGTATAGGCGACGACCCGCCCGTCGGCATACAGCACCCCGCCGGTGAAATCCAGCTCGAAATAGTGCGCAAACGCACGGGAAATAGCGACGGCCTCGTTGTCGATGTCCTGCGGGTTTTTCTCGCGGTTGCGCGCTTCCCAGGCGTCGTTCATCGCAAGGCAGTCCGCCATATTGCGCTGTGTCAGCGGCTCGTAGCGCCAGTCAAACGTCTTTTTGAAATAGGCGATATGGTTGCGCTTGCCGTGGTAGCGGCGTCCCGCAAGCTCGATTAAATCGGAGGCGTTGTAAATGTAATCGTAGTATTCGCGCGTCGGGGTATACACAAACTGCCCGGGATACAGGCTCTCCAGCTCGCGTACCTTTTTCGGCGTCAGGCAGTAAAGCGTCAGCGGACAGCCGTCCTCTTTTTCCATTTCCAAAAGCGCGTCAACCGCTTTTTTCTTGCTGCCCTGCCCGCACGGGAACAGGTAAGCCGGTTG
This sequence comes from uncultured Eubacteriales bacterium, assembly GCA_949299505.1. Lineage (GTDB taxonomy): Bacteria > Bacillota > Clostridia > Oscillospirales > Acutalibacteraceae > Fimenecus. The sequence goes on along the minus strand of CASGAS010000011.1, from coordinate 3,708 downwards.
CCCGACCGAATCCCGCGCGAAAAACAGGTCGTCCATACGCGCGATGGTGTTGCCGTACACGGTGCACCACATATAGAGATTGCCGAAACAATACTCGCACGCAAGCTCACCGGACGCGCGCAGAATGGCGCTGACCCAGGGCTTGTCGGCAAGACGCGGCGCTCGAAAATCCAACACAAGCTTCACCCGATACCCAAAACTTCGGAAACGATGCCAAACACGCGGTCGGCAATATCCGTTATCGGCAGCGGCGCGCCGTTTTCCGCACAGGAAAGGACGGACCAGCCGAGCTTTTTTGCCGCATACAGCCCCGCCTCGCGGCAGGCGTGCAAATAGGCGACGTTCGCCTCGTGCACATCCTTTTTTTCTTCCGCCCCGTGGTAGCGCGCGGACAAAAGCGTCTGCGACACCTGGACGGGCATGTCCAGGAACACGACCGCGTCGGGCTTTGGCAGCCCGAGCTTTCCGTATTCGTAATCGGCAAGCCACGAAAGATAGGCGTCCCATTCGGCCTTGGGCAGCTTGACCGTCTGATGCACGGCGTTGGAGGTCGTGTAGCGGTCGGCCAGGATAAGCTTGCCGGAAAGATAATCCGCACGCCAATGGCGCGCAAAGCTTGCGTACCGGTCCACCGCGTAAAAGGAGGACGCGGCGTACACGTTGACGTCCGACGGGTCCTTGCCAAACGCGCCGTCCAAATACATGCGCACAAGCGTGCTCGACGGGTCGTCGTAGTCGGGCAGCTTAATCTGGCGAAAAGGCACGCCCAGCCCCGCAAGGCGTTCGCGCAGGGCGGCGACCTGCGTAGACTTGCCGCTGCCGTCAAGCCCTTCTATCACGATTAGACGGTTTTGCATTCGCCCACCCCCGTTTTTGAGAAAATCACATACAACGGTAGTATAACAAATTTTTTCCTTTTTTACAATCATAAAACCGAAATTCAGCGGCGAAAAACCGAACAATTCCGTTGCGGTTCGGTAAAAAATATGTTAAAATGAGCCAAAAGCTGAAGGGAGTCTTGCAAATGGCAGCTTACGACCTGCAGGCGCACGGCGTCTTCTTAATCGGCCTTTCCGATTGCGGGGAAAAGGTTACCGCGGCGGGCGGCCGTGTTTCGACCCAGCCCGGCACGGCGCTCGGCATCTGGGAGAAAAGCCAGGACGCCGAAAAAAACGCGAGCCTGATTGACAAGGTCACGCGTTCGGGCCACAATTCCGTCGTGGAGCACACCTATTACAACCTGGCGTTCCAGAACGTCTCTGCGGTCGTCGAGCAGTTCATTATTGAATTCCGGCTTGCGTCGTTTACGGTAAAGTCGCGCCGGTACGTCGATTTTTCGGACGCGGGCTTTTATGTGCCGGCGTTTGAAGACCCGGCGCTTGCGGACCGGTACCGCGCGCACATGGCGTCGTTTTTTAATCTGTACACCGAATTTACCGAAGCGGGCGTTCCGAAAGAGGACGCGCGGTTTTTGCTGCCCTACTGTCTTTTCAGCAACTTCTTTTGCAGCGTAAACGGCCGGGAGCTTTTGCACATGCTGCGCGCCATGCTTTTCGGCCGCGGAAGCCGTTTTGCGGAAATCCGCGGTCTGGGCGAAATGCTGCTTTCGCAGGTGCGCGAACGCACGCCCGGCATTTTGCACGATTTTGAAATGCGCAGCGCCGAAATGCGGCCGGACGTACCGGATTTTTCCGCGCTGAAGCTGCCGGAAGCGCAAAGCGGCGGCGAGCCCGTCGAGCTTTTGCGGTACACGCCGGACGCGGCGCAGCTTGTAACGCAGACCGCGCTCATAGAGGCTACTGGCTGTTCGACGGCGGCTGCCGCGGCCGCGGCGCAGGACAAAGAAACCGTCCGCGCGGTTCTGGAGGCGCTTATCCGTTCCAGCCGCCCGCGCGCGCTGGAAAGCGCCGTCTACACCCTGCGCTTCAACAGCGTTTCGCTGTCCGGCCTGACGCATTTCACGCGCCACCGCATGCAGTCCATCGAGGTTACCTCCCTGCTGCAAACCGACCGCGCGCGCCACATCCTGCCGCCGTCCGTTGCAAAGGACAAGGCGCTTTTGCAGCAATATACCGACGCATTCTCGAAAATGCAGCGTGAATACGAAGCGCTCAAAGCCGCCGGCGTGCCGGAGGAAACGCTTGTTTACTACCAGCTCAGCGGCAACACCGTGGATATTGTAACAACCATGAACGCGCGCGAGCTGCTGCTCTTTTTGCGGCTGCGCACCTGCACGCGCGCGCAATGGGAAATCCGCGCCCACGCCATTGAAGCGCTGCGGCTTCTGCGCCAGGCGTCGCCCGAAATTTTCCGGTACTACGGGCCGAGCTGCTTTTTGGACCGCTGTCCGGAGGGAAAATTCTCCTGCGGGCGCATGCAGGACATGCACGATATTTTTTCCGCCCTGTAAGCGGCGGCCGTACAAAAAAACAGGAACGCCCCGGTATTTCGCAATACCGGGGCGTTTTGTTTCATAAAAGAGCCTACTTTATATGAACAATTTACATAACCGCCTTTTTCAGCCGCGTTCGCGCGCCGCCTCGGGGAACCCCCTGCGAGGGTTCCCCACCGAAAAAACATCCCACCGGGATGTTTTTCCGCCCCTCCTGCGCTATAAAAAGTAAAGCATTTCGCGTCCTGCGGGACGCGACGAGGGCGCTGCCCCTCGACCCCGCCGCCTTTTGAAAAAGGCGGCCGAAAACTTTTTATTGTTTTCCTTGGGCGGAATTCCTGTCCGTCTCGAACGCCCCGGTATTTCGCAATACCGGGGCGTTTGTTCGCTTTATCTGCGTTTTTTCCAAAGCGCGTACGCCGCGCCGCCGACCGCCGCAGCGGCAGCCGCCGCGCCGAGCTTTTTGAGCGTCGGCAAAACGGATTCGACGCTTGGCGGGGCGTACGAATACAGCAGGTACTTCGCCTTGTTCTGAATATCCTTCACCGTGAACAAATCGCGGTACAAAAGCGTGTAGGTCGTAAAATGCCGCGGGTCTTCTTCGGACAAATCAAAAATGCGCACGCCGCGGTTCAGGCGCGGACCGTAGACGTTGAAGCCGCAGCCCTGCGTGTAGCCGAGCAGCATATTCCCATGGCGCGACACAAAGCTGTTGTTGTGGTCGTGTCCGAAGAACATGGCGAGCGTGTCGCCCTTTTCCGAAAACGCCGCGAATTCCCCGCTGTTTTCAGCCGGCGTGGCGGGCGTTTCCAAAAGAAAATCGCAGTTGCCCTTTTGCAGATACCGCTCGTCGATGTCGTAGAATTTTCCGGCATGGTCGCGGAAGCCCGGCGCATGCGGCTTATGGGACTTCGGAACCTCCTTGAGCACCTCCCACATTTCCGGCACGGGGATGTGCTGGAACACGATGGAGGGCACATAGTCGCCGGCCTGTTCGCGCAGGCAGTCGCGCACCGACCGGTACCAGTCCAACTGACCGGGCGTCACGCTTGCGCATTTGCCGTCGAGCGTCGTGGACAGCGAATCCAGCAAATAGAGGTTAAACACAATGCGCGCGCCGTCTTCGGAAAGGATATTGACGTACTGATTGCAAAGACCGGCAAGCGTCTCATCCCCCGCCACGGACAGGCAGTTTTTGTGCGCCTTATAAAGCGCCAGCTGTTTCTCCTTGGAAATGCCGAACGCCTGGTCGTCATGGTTGCCGAACACGAAAACAAACGGAATGCCGCGCGTTTCCAGCGGGGCAATCAGGTTTT